>NZ_JBVVPL010000007.1:0-65318 GCF_055807615.1 Bradyrhizobium sp. MV1.5
CTGCTCGCGCTCCGCGCCCCCGCCGCGGAGTCCCGGCCGCGCGCGCTGTGGCCCCCCCCCCCCGGGGGCCCCCCGCCCCCGCCCCCCGCGCCCCCCCCCCGCCCCCGCCCCCCGCCCCCCCCGCGCAGATTGGAGCTGATCAGACCTGGTAGTAGCGCTTGGCCCGCTCGGCTGCGCGTGCGGCTGCCGCCTTCGGCGTCACGGAGCCCGACGCGGCTTCCGCGAACATGTCGACGACGACGAAGTCGCCCATCACGGCGGCCGAGGCATAGCCGAGATCGCCGGCATAGCCGTTGTCGCGGCAACGCTTCAGGCAGTCGCGATACGGCGTGATCTTCGGATCCGACGTCCACACCGGGTTGTCGTTGTAGGCCGGAAGCGGCGGCGACACGTAGCCGTTGGAGGAGACCTCCCAGGCGTCGTAGTTCGCCTTGTCCATCATGAACTTGATGTATTCCTTGACCGCCTTGGGATACTTCGAGTGCCTGTAGCCGTAGTAGACGAGCACGTTCTGCTGCTCGGTCGACACGCCCACGGGACCGATCGGCATCGGCGCGTGGTTCATGTCCTTGGCGATCTCCTGCTGCTTCGGATCGGTCGAGTTCTTTCCGACGGTCCAGATCGAGATGCCGTTCAGCGTCAGGCTGAGCTCGCCGTTGAGGAACGCCTTGTTGTTGTTCGAGTCATTCCACGACAGCACGCCGGGGATGAAGGTCTCGTAGAGCTGCTTGACGTATTCGAGCGCGGCGATCGTCTCCGGCGAGTCGATCACAACCTCGTTCTTGTCGTTGACGACCTTGCCGCCGAAGGCCCACAGCGCCCACTGGCACCAGCCGTTGGCGTCGCCCGTGGCGTGGCCGAGCGCGAAGCCGGCCGGCGTGTTGTTCTTCTTCAGCGCCTGGCAGAGCTTGAGGAAGCCGGCGGTGTCCTTGGGGAATTCATCGAAGCCGGCGGCCTTCACGTGGCTGATGCGGTAGTTCAGGCAGCCGCCGGTCGCGCCCTGCGGAATGGCGATCCAGCTGTTGCCCTTCTTGCCGTAACGTTCGGCAACCGGATACCAGCCGCCATACTGCGCGCCGAGATAGTTGGCGACGTCAGTCATGTCGATGAGCTTTTCCGGGAATTTGTGGGGATCATCGAGCGTGCCGATGATCAGGTCGGGACCGGCGCCGACGTTGGCGGCGACCGCGGCTTTCGGGCGGATGTCCTCCCAGCTCTCGGCCTCGAGCTTGACCTTGACGCCGGTCTTCTCGGAAAACGCCTTGGTCTGCTCGGCGAATTTGTCGAACTCGGCCTGAATGAACTGCTTCCAGCGCAGCACGCGGATGGAGGCGTTCGGCTCGGGCGTGTTGGTCCACTCCGCCGCGCGCACCGGGACGATACCCGGGCCGGCCAGCAGCGCCGCGCCGCCCAGGCCGACTTTAAGCACACTTCGCCTGTCGAAATCGCTCATCGTTCTCTCCCTAATTTTATATTTGTATTGGGTCGTCTTGTATTGGGTAGTTCTGCTTGGGCCGTTCTTCGGCCTCGCTACACTCGCTTGCCCGTCGCTTCGTCGAACAGATGAATCACGGAAGGATCGGGCTTCAGCTTGACCTTGTCACCCGGGTTGAACTGGTGACGTTCGCGGAAGACCGCGACGACCTGCTCACCACCGAGCTTCGCAAACACCTGCGTTTCCGAGCCGGTCGGCTCGACCACGACGATCTCGGCATCGGCGCCGTCGTCAGCAATGGTGAAATGCTCGGGACGCACGCCGTAAACGACAGGACGCCCGTCGGACGCCGCCGGCGCGTTCCTGAGCGGCAGCTTGACGCCGTTCGGCCCCTCGAAGGTCGCAACGCCGTTGACGCGCACATGACCCTTCAGGAAGTTCATGGACGGCGAGCCGATGAAGCCGGCGACGAACTGGTTCTCGGGCTTGTCGTAGAGCTCGAGCGGCGTCCCCATCTGCTCGACGATGCCGTCATGCATGACAACGATCTTGTCGGCCATGGTCATGGCCTCGATCTGATCGTGGGTGACGTAGACGGTCGTGGTCTTCAGCCGCTGGTGCAGCTCCTTGATCTCGGTGCGCATCGCGACGCGCAGCTTGGCGTCGAGGTTCGACAAGGGCTCGTCGAACAGGAACACCTGCGGATCGCGCACGATGGCGCGGCCCATGGCGACGCGCTGGCGCTGGCCGCCGGAGAGCTGGCGCGGATAGCGTTCGAGCAGCGGCGACAGCGCCAGGATCTCGGCGGCGCGCTTGACGCGCTTGTTGATCTCTTCGGTGCTCTCGCCCCGCAGCTTCATCGAGAAGCCCATGTTCTCGCCGACCGTCATGTGCGGATAGAGCGCGTAGTTCTGGAACACCATCGCAATGTCCCGCTCCTTCGGCTGGACATTGTTGACGACGCGGTCGCCGATCGAGATCGTGCCTGAGGTGATGTTCTCGAGACCCGCGAGCATGCGCAGAAGCGTCGACTTGCCGCAGCCGGAGGGGCCAACCAGGACGACGAACTGGCCGTCCTCGATCGGAATCGAAACGCCGTGCAGGACTTCAAAATTGCCGAACGATTTCCGCACGTCGCGGATTTGCACAGACGACATCTAGCTCCCTCCTCGAAAGTCCACGACGCATCTCGCGCCGCGACCGTCTTGTTTTTTCAGACTTCACCGAACGAAGCCCAACCTTAACGGGCGACATTGTCGGCAGTTTGTGCAGTTTTGGCAATTTGTCTTTGGTTAGTCTGTGCTGGTAGCGCTGTCAACGTTCCTTTGTTTGCGACAGTGAGTGTGTTATGAGCAGCAAATGGGTCGAAACCGCACCAAGTCAGGCAAAATCCGGCTGGCGGAAGTCGCCGAGCTTGCCGGCGTCAGCCCGATCACGGCGTCCCGTTTCTTCCGCAATCCCGAGGCGCTGTCGGTCGCGAAGCGGACCCGGGTCGAAAGCGCGGCCAGAGAGCTCGGCTATGTGCCGAACCTGGCGGCGCGCGCGTTGGCCTCGCAGCGCACCGAGGTCATCGGTGTCTTGATTCCGTCACTGACCAATAACGTGTTCTCCGACGTGCTGCGCGGCATTTACGACGCCTCCGAAAACAGCCGTTACTCGATCCAGCTGTCCAACACACGCTACAGTGTTCTCCAGGAGGAGAAGCTGCTGCGCCTGTTTCTTGCGCAGAAGCCGGCCGGGCTGATCGTCACCGGCATCGACCAGACCACGGAATCGCGCGCGATGCTCGATGCCGCCGACTGCCCGATCGTGCAAATCATGGAGATCGGACCCAATCCGGTCGACATGATGATCGGCTTTTCGCACTATGAAGCAGCCCGTGCGGCGGTTGCGCATCTGTTCGCGCAAGGTCACCGCAAGATCGGCTTCGTCGGCGCGCGGATGGATCCGCGGGTGCAGCGGCGGCTCGACGGGTACGTCTCGGCCATGAAGGACGCAGGACTGTTCGAGCAACGCCTCGTCGTCACGACGGCGACACCGACCTCGGTGACGCTCGGCGGCGCCCTGTTCACCGATCTCCTGGCGCGGGAGCCTGGCATGGACGCGGTGTTCTGCGCCAACGACGACCTCGCGCTGGGTGTGCTGTTCGAATGCAGGCGCCGCGAGATCGCGATCCCCGAACAGATCGCGATCGTCGGCTTCAACGATCTCGAATTCATGGCATCCGCCGTCCCGACTCTCACGAGCGTGCGCACCAACCGCTACGAGATGGGCAACACGGCCGCCAGCATGCTGATCGACGCGATCGACGGACGGCGTCCGGAGCATCCGGTGCTCGATCTCGGCTTCAAGGTGATCGAGCGGCAAAGCTCGTTGGCCCGGCGGTCGGACAACCGGCCAGCCGCTTCAGGCGGGGGCGTTGCGAACAAAATGGTAGCGTTACCAAGCGGTCATGACTAGTATCGGATTTGTGAGGAAACGACCCGCCAGCGGGCAGGCAAATCGTCGCTCGCGCCGTTGGGCATCGCACAAGCCGATACCATAAAACGGACGTCAGTGCGTTTGCATTGCAGGAGAAGCCAATGACAAAAAAGCCAACCAATGGGCATGCCCCCGCCGGCAACGGCGCTCGCCGCCATCTCCGCTCGCAGGAATGGTTCAACAATCCGCATAATCCGGGCATGACCGCGCTCTATATGGAGCGCTATTTGAACTACGGTCTCACCCGCACCGAGCTCCAGTCCGGCAAGCCGATCATCGGCATCGCACAGACCGGCAACGACCTCTCCCCCTGTAACCGCCACCATATCGAGCTTGCTCATCGCGTCCGCGAAGGCATCCGCGAGGCCGGCGGCATTGCGATGGAATTCCCGACCCATCCGATCCAGGAGACCGGCAAGCGCCCGACCGCGGCGCTCGACCGCAACCTCGCTTATCTCGGCCTCGTCGAAATCCTCTACGGCTATCCGCTCGACGGCGTGGTGCTGACCACCGGCTGCGACAAGACCACGCCGGCCTGCATGATGGCGGCGGCGACCGTCAACCTGCCCGCGATCGTGCTGTCGGGCGGGCCGATGCTGAACGGCTGGCACAATGGCGAGCGCACCGGCTCCGGCACCATCGTCTGGAAGTCGCGCGAGCGGCTCGCCGCCGGCGAGATCGACTATGAAGAATTCATGGAGATCGTGGCGTCCTCGGCGCCCTCGGTCGGCCATTGCAACACCATGGGCACCGCCTCCACCATGAACGGGCTTGCCGAAGCGCTCGGCTTCTCGCTGCCGGGATGTGCGGCGATTCCCGCCCCCTATCGCGAGCGCGGCCAGATCGCCTACGAGACGGGAAAACGCATCGTCGACATGGTCTGGGAAGACCTCAAGCCTTCGGACATCCTGACCCGCAAGGCGTTCGAGAACTGCATCGTGATCAATTCGGCGATCGGCGGCTCAACCAACGCACCGATCCACATCAACGCGCTGGCGCGCCACATCGGCGTCGAGCTCTCCATCGACGATTGGCAGAAGGTCGGCCACGACGTGCCGCTGCTGGTCAACATGCAGCCGGCCGGCTTCTATCTCGGCGAGGAATTCCACCGTGCCGGCGGCGTGCCGGCCGTGGTGCGCGAACTGATGAAGCACAAGCGCATCCATGAGGACGCGGTCACGGTCAACGGCCGTGGCATCGGCGAGAACTGCGCCAATGCGCCAAAGCCCGACAACGACGTGATCTGGGCTTACGACAAGCCGCTGGTGAAGGACGCCGGCTTCCTGGTGCTGAAGGGCAATCTGTTCGATTCCGCGATCATGAAGACCAGCGTGATCTCCAAGGAATTCCGCGATCGCTATCTCAGCAACCCGACCGATCTCAATGCCTTCGAGGGCCGCGCCGTCGTATTCGAGGGTCCCGAGGATTACCACGAGCGGATCGACGATCCCTCGCTCGAGATCGACGAGCGCTGCGTGCTGTTCATCCGCGGCACCGGCCCGATCGGCTATCCCGGCGGCGCCGAGGTCGTGAACATGCAGCCGCCTGCGGCGCTGATCAAACGCGGCATCATGTCCCTGCCCTGCATCGGCGACGGCCGCCAGTCGGGCACCTCGGGCTCGCCTTCGATCCTCAATGCTTCGCCGGAAGCCGCCGCCAATGGCGGGCTCGCGATCCTCAGGAACGGCGACAAGGTGCGCGTCGATCTGAACAAGGGCAGCGCCAACATCCTGATCTCGGACGACGAGGTGAAGAAGCGCCATGCCGAGCTCAAGTCCAATGGCGGCTTCAAGCATCCGCCGAACCAGACGCCGTGGCAGGAGCTTTATCGCAACACCGTCGGCCAGCAGTCGACCGGCGCCTGCATGGAGCTCGCCACGCGCTACCAGAACGTCGCCGGCACGTTCGGTGTGGCGCGGGATAATCACTGAGTTAGGAACACGTAGCCCGGGTGAGCGAAGCGACACCCGGGACATCCGCTCCCGGATATCGCGCTCGCGCGCTCATCCGGGCTACGGCACTGAGCAAATCGAGGAGAACAACAACATGGCAGACCGCCTCAAGGGGAAGCGCGCCGTCGTCACGGCTGCAGCGGCAGGCATCGGACGCGCATGCGCCATCGCATTCGCGCGTGAAGGCGCAACCGTCATCGCCACCGACATCAACGAGAGCGGCATCGCGAGCCTGGCCAAGGAAGGCATCGCCGAAACCGCGAAGCTCGACGTCCGCAACACCGCCGACGTCAACGCCTTCGCCAAGCGCGTCGGCAAGGTCGACATCCTGCTCAACGCGGCCGGCTTCGTGCACCACGGCACCATCCTCGAATGCTCGGAAGAGGACTTCGATTTCTCGTTCGACCTCAATGTCAAGTCGATGCACCGGACCATCAGGGCCTTCCTGCCGGACATGCTCGCGGGTGGCGGCGGCAGCATCGTCAACATCTCTTCCTGCGCGGCGCTGCGACCGCCGGCCAACCGCTACGTCTACAGCGCCTCGAAGGCCGCGGTATCGCTGCTGACGCGCGCGGTCGCGCTCGACTTCATCACCAAAGGCATCCGCTGCAACAGCATCTGCCCGGGCACCGTCGAGACGCCATCGATGCTCGACCGCGCCGCGGCGCAAGGGCCGCAGGGCAAGGAGATGTTCGTCTCCCGCCAGAAGATGGGCCGGCTCGGCACCGCCGACGAGATCGCGTCCATGGCGGTCTATCTCGGCAGTGACGAGAGCGCCTTCACCACCGGCGTCGACCTCGTCGTCGACGGCGGCTACATGCTCTGACGCCAAGGCATCCAGCATGAACAAGATCGATCTCAACGGCCGTGTCGCCATCGTCACCGGCGGCGCGCAGGGCTTTGGCCGCGCCATTGTTCAGCGCTTCGTCGCCTCCGGCGCCAAGGTCGCGATCTGGGATTTTGATGCCGCGCTGGCCGAGAAGACGGCAAAGGAAATCGGCGGCGAAACAAAAGTCTTCAAGGTCGACGTCACCGATCCCGCGGCCGTCGAGCAGGCGCGCGACGCGACGCTGGCCGCCTTCGGCAAGATTGACATCCTCGTCAACAATGCCGGCATTGCCGGGGTCAACAAGCCGGTCTGGGAGACCGATCTCGAGGAATGGCGGAAAGTTCTGCGCATCAACCTGGACGGCCCGTTCATCGTCTGCAAGGCGGTCGTGCCCGCGATGCTCAAGCAGAAATACGGGCGCATCGTCAACATTGCCTCGATCGCCGGCAAGGAAGGCAATCCCAACGCCTCGCACTATTCGGCCTCCAAGGCCGGCCTGATCGCGCTGACGAAGTCGCTCGGCAAGGAATTGGCGGCACATGACATTCTGGTCAATGCGGTGACGCCCGCGGCTGCGAAGACCGCGATCTTCGACCAGATGACGCAGCAGCATATCGACTTCATGCTGTCGAAGATTCCAAAAGGCCGCTTCGTGCTGGTGGAAGAGCTCGCCGCGATGGTGGCGTGGCTCGCATCCGAGGATTGCGCGTTTTCGACCGGCGCGGTGTTCGACATCTCTGGCGGGCGCGCAACTTACTGAGGGCGTCATGATCAGAGAAGGCGGATGTCTGTGCGGGGCGGTGCGGTTCAAGGCGGAAGGTGAGCCGCTCAACGTTCGCATCTGCCATTGCCGCATGTGTCAGAAGGCGATGGGCTCGCCCTACTTCGCCCGCGCGCAGTTCGATCAGCGCGCGCTGACCGTCGAGGGCGACACCGCCCGCTATGCGTCCTCCGAGAACATCGACCGCGTGTTCTGCAAACACTGCGGCACGCGGCTGTTCGCCTGGCGGCGCAACGGCACGTTGGCGGGCGTCGCGCTCGCGACTTTTGATGACCGCAACGCGTTCGCGCCGACCGAACACATCTGGGTCAGCGAAAAGATGGGCTGGGTGACGATCGAAGACGGCATGATCCGATATGAGGGGACGATCCCGACGTAGCTCATGCGGCGGCAAGGCTCGGTGTCAAGGCCGCCGGTCTCGCCAATCATTTGCGGCGTGGCATTTCGGAGCTGGCCACCCTATGTGAGGTGAAGCGCTGCTGCACCACCGGTTTGGCTGGGTCGGCTGCAAGACCGCAGGCAAACCGGGACGGACGAACCGTGAATATCTCTCTCTATGACCTCTCGGTGTGGGTGCTGCCGCTGGTGCTCGCCATCACTTTCCACGAGGCTGCGCACGCTTTCATCGCATATCGTCTCGGTGACGACACCGCATGGCAGCTCGGCCGTGTCAGCTTCAACCCGCTCCGCCACATCGACCCGTTCGGCACGCTGATATTGCCGGCGATGCTGCTGTTCGCGCATTCGCCGTTCCTGTTCGGCTATGCCAAGCCGGTGCCGGTGAATTTCCGCAAGCTCAACGACCCCAGGCTCGGCATGGTGTGGGTGGCGTTGGCCGGGCCTGCCACCAACATCCTGCTGGCGCTGGCCGCAGCTCTTGCCCTGCACGCCCTGCCGTTGGCCCCGGCGAACTCGGCGCAATGGATCTTCGACAATCTCAAGAACGCACTGCTGATCAATGCCGCCCTGGCGGTGTTCAACATGATGCCGATCCCGCCGCTCGACGGCGGGCGCGTCGCGGTCGGGCTGCTGCCCCCGCCGCTCGCCCTGCCGCTGGCGCGGCTCGAGCCGTTCGGGATGCTGATCCTGATCGGCTTGCTGATCCTGCTACCGCTGGCAGGCTCGCAGTTCGGTCTAAATCTTGATGTTATTTCAGCAATACTGCGAACGTTGACCGGTTATGTGATTCAGGCTGTTCTCATTCTGACCGGCAATGCGTAGTTGAACGGCGACACACCCGAACACAAGCCGAAGGGCTCGAGGCCGACTTGGTCAAAGCTGCCGATATGCTGATCGCGCGACGCGCCGATACCCGTGCCCGCGCCGATTTCGCCACCTGGAAGATGATGGCCAAGCTCAACGGGTCATCCGCGCTGCCTCCGGAGGCGCAGGAGTTCCTGGTGAGCTACAAGAACCTGCAGGCGCAGATGAACGAGGGTGAGGCTACCGAGGCCACCATCGGCGCCATCTACAAGGCCTACTATGTCGAGATGGGCGGCGCGGGAACCCCGCCTGACGTCCGCCCCCGCGCGGCCGAACCGGCGGCGGACAATGTTACCGCTTTCCGCCGCCCAGAACCGAAGCCGAAGAAGTCTGGTTTCTTTGCGGCCACGACCGCTGGCGCAACCCAGAAACGGCCGCTCCCGGTGGCGCTGATCTTCGCCTGCCTGGTCGTGGTCTATGTCGGGATCAGGCTCTACTGGCGGTGAGCCGTCTTCTTCTTTTTCCTTGCGTCCGGCGGCGTGAAGATGATGTCGACGGTGCGCTCGAACCGGTCGTCGGTCAGGCTGGCAGGCGGCTGCGGGATGGGATCGGACTTGCGGACAATCGAGATCGCGGCTGCATCGTAAGCTGCATCCCCGGACGACTCGACAACGTCGACTGAAAGCACGTTGCCCCGTCGGTTGATCGCGAAGGAGACCTTGACCTTCTGATTGTTGGGCTCCTTGCCCTCCGGATTGACCTTGTGGGCCGTAAGGTGCGCGCTAATCTTGCGGTTCCAGTCGGCCGTTATCTTCAAGATGTCCTTGCCAATGCCCAGCACAGGCGCCAGCGCCTTCTCAGCCTCGCGCGCGTCCTCGTCGAGCGTCTGCCGCGCCGTCGCAACGGACTTCGGCGAGGCCTCCGCAGCGGGCGTTTCGACCGCCGCAATCTTCGGATCCTCGTCCTGCGGCTTCTTCGAGATGTTCTCGGTGACGACCCGATCGGGATCGTCGACCTGTTGCGACTGATCCTTTGGAAGCTCGGTTTCCTTGGTCTCGGCTTTTTGCTCGGGAAGCGCCTGCTGCTCCTGCATCGCTTCGCTATCCGGTCCCGGCGGAAGGTCGGTGTCAGGCGCCTTCGGCGAAGCCATCTCGACCGCGAACTCCGCGCCGGCCGCGCCGAGGCCATCGTCGCCGTCATCGGCTCGCAGGTGCGCCAGCGCAAGCGCGGCACCGCCCAGATGGAGCGCGAGCGCCGCCACCGCTGCCAAAATCCAAAGCGTCCGGGCTGGTCTGGACTCGTCCGACATCGCGGGCCTCTAAGGCTGAGCGGCGCCTGCCGCGGGCGCCCCCGGAGCACCTTCCAGCGCAACCAGTTTCACCCGCGTATAGCCGCCTGAGCGCAAGAGCTCCATGATGCCCATCAACTCGCCATACGGCACCGAGCGATCGGCGCGCAGGAAGACATACTTGTCCTTGCTCATGTCGGACAGACCGTCGAGCGTGCCGATCAACTCGGCGCGGTTGACCGGGTTCTCTCCGATGGCAAGCGTCAAATCGGGCTTGATGCTGAGATAGGTCGGCTTGTCCGGCTTCTTCTGCGGCGTCGCGCTCGACGTCGGCAGATCGATCGGCAGGTCGACGGTCGAGAGCGGCGCTGCCACCATGAAGATGATCAGCAGCACCAGGATGACGTCGATGAACGGCGTGACGTTGATTTCATGCGTTTCGCCGAAATCGTCGTCGTCATCATTGTCTGCGAGCGAAACGCCCATGGTTCACTCCGCCGCGCGCGAATGCGCGCCGCCGTGGCTGCGGTCGAGATCGCGCGAGAGCAACCGCCCCGCCGCGCCCGAGGCACGGCTGACGAGTTCGAGGTAGCTCTTCGTCACGCGCGAGAAGTAGTTGTAGATGATGACGGCGGGAATGGCGGCGACCAGGCCGATCGCGGTGGCGAGCAGCGCCTCGGCGATACCGGGCGCGACGACGGCGAGGTTCGTGGTCTGCGACTTCGAGATGCCGATGAAGCTGTTCATGATGCCCCACACCGTGCCGAACAGGCCGACGAAGGGCGAGGTCGAGCCGATGGTCGCGAGCACGCCCATACCGACGCGGATGCGCCGCGCCTCCGCGCGTAGGATCTCGGAAAAGCTCGAAGCCGCCCGCTCCTTGATGCCGGTGTCGCTGGAGAGGCCGGCTGACATCCGCGCCTCCCGCAACGCCGCCGCCAGGAAGGACGGCAGGATGCCCTCCTTGGCGCCGAGCGCCATCTGCGCTTCCGCGAGCGAGCGCGCCTCTGCGATCTTCTTCAGCGCCGAACGGAGCTTGGTCGCGGCAATCGACAATTCGATCGACTTGGCGATCAGCACCGTCCAGGTCATCAGCGATGCAAAGGCGAGCCCGATCATCACCGCCTTCACGATGATGTCCGCCGACATGAACATCACCCAGGGCGATAGTTCCTTCATGGCCGGCGCAATGCCGGCTGCCGTATCGGACTTTGCAGCCGCGGGCACGGCAGCTTGGGGCGCCGCAGGCGGAGCAACAACCGGGGCCGGGCTGACCGCGGACGGCTGAGCCGTCGACTGGACCGGTGCCGCGGGCGCGGCCTGTGTCTGCGCAGAAACAGGGGATGCAAGCCAGGCGGCCGCCAGCACCAGAGCTGCGGCAAGGCTTGCTTGGAAGGACATGATCTTCATACTTCGGCCCAGTAACGAATGAGGTTGTGATAGATACCCGTCAATTTGACCGTTTCGGGATCGTCACGCCCGAGCCGTTCCACCAGCGCCTGTATCGCGGTGTCGAGGTCAAAGATCATGCTCCGGGCTTGATCGTCCCGTATCATGCTCTGAAGCCAGAAGAAAGACGCAACCCGCGTTCCCCTCGTCACCGGGGTGACCAGATGGAGGCTGGTCGAGGGATAGAGCACGCAGTCCCCGGCCTGCAACTTGACTTCGTGCGAACCGTAACTGTCCTCGATCACAAGTTCGCCACCGTCGTACTCCTCCGGCTCGGCCAGGAACAGCGTGACCGAGAGGTCTGTGCGGATGCGAAGGCCGGTCAGGCGGTCGCCGCGGATGGCATTGTCGACGTGCAGGCCGAAATGGTGGCCGCTGCTGGCCGCATAGCGGTTGAACAGCGGCGGGAATATCTGGAGCGGGATCGCGGCCGCGATAAAGCGGGGATTCGACGTCAGCGCCGAAATGATGCGGTTGCCGAGCTTGCGCGCGACCTCGCTGTCCGGCGCCAATTGCTCGTTGCGCTTGACCATTGCCGACTGCGAGCCCGCGGTGGAGCGCCCGTCTTCCCATTCGCTGGCGTCCATGGTGCGGCGGAAATCCGCCACATCATCCTTGCTCAGAACGCTTTCTATGCATGTCAGCATGAAACTGGTTGTCGCTCCATCAGTAGCGCGCCGAGAGGACCACATAGGCGGCACGGCCCGGTGCTTCCAGCACGAACGGTGTCGCGCTCTGGTACAGCGCGTCGTAGTAGCGCTTGTCGAAGATGTTGTTCACGAACAGCTTGACCTGCCAGTTCTTGTTGATCTTGGCCTCCGCGAAAATGTCGAAACGCCAATAGCTCGGAAGCGACGTGCCCTGGTTGGCCGCGAGCAAGGTCCCGCCGTAAATCTTCGAACGGTAGACCGCCTGTCCACCCAGTTCCCAGACGTCGGTGAGCTGGTACTTCGTGAGCAAGCTGAAGGACTCATGGGCGACGTTGGCGAGCGGACGCCCGACATTGGTCGGATACAGCGTCTTGTTGGCCGACGGTGCCAGCGACTGCGTCACCTCTGACTGCATCAGCACGAGACCGCCGAAGACGCTCCACTTGTCGGTGAGCTTGCCACCGATACCGAGGTCGATGCCGCGGATGCGGTAGGCTGCACCGGCCGTGATGCACGATATGTTGCCGGTCGTTCCGGTTGGGTAAACGCATCCCAAGGGTGCAGCGGCGGCCGCACTACCGACGTTCTGCGACTCGCGCGCGTTGTCCTTTGTGGTCTGGAACAACGCCGCGGTCAAAAGCAGATGACGATCGAACAGCTCCCATTTGGTGCCGAGTTCGATGGCCTTGTTTTTCTCGGGCCCGAATATCTGGGTGTTGCCGCCGGCGAGGGTTGGATTAAGACCGCCATAGGCCGTGCTGGTGCCGTCGAACTCAGCACCGACCGGGTTCGCCGAGGTGGCATAGGCCACATAGACGCTGCCGTTCGGCGCAGGTTTGAGCGTGAGGCCGAGATTGAAGTTGGGGATCAGGAACTCCGCCGACTGCCGGCCGAGCGTGCCGTTCGCCGCATAGCCCGTGGAGCTGATGCTGTAATTGTCGTAGCGGAAACCGCCATTGAGGATCAGCAGGTCGTGGTAGTTCGCGCTATCCATGACGTAGCCGCTGACGGTGTCGATGCCGATCTTGGTCGGCAGACCCGCCAACGCGAGCGCCTTGCCGGGCAGATACGTGTCCTGGGGAGAGAACACGCTGACACCCGTGGGTGAGCCCGACGGAGTTGTCGGAACTCCGCTCCCCTCCGAGGTAAGGCCGAGATATTTGTCGATCGACGATCTCTCGCGATCGACTTCGATTCCTGCCAGCGCGGTATGCTTGAAGCCGGCGCCATCCTGGAATTTGTAGGTCGCCTCGGTCTGGTTGGCGAGCACGTCGGTGATCTGGAGACGGCTCTGCGGATTCATCGTGAGCGTCGAAGCCGACAGCGGGGTGCCGTTGACCGGGCTCTCCGGCAGCGTTCCGACGTAATTCTGGGTCGAGCGAGACGCGCGGAACTTGTTGCTGACCATCAGGTCCGGGGTGATCTGCACTTCCGCGTTGAGCGAACCGATGTCCTGGCCGGTCCGGTAGAAGTCGCGGTTGATCTGGCCATACCAGTTGTTGCGGTTGGCGCCGAAGTCCGGGAATGGACCGCTGGCGGTGGTCGAGGTGCTCGGCCGATAATAGGGCACACCGAAGTCCGGAACTCCCGTCAACTCGGTATGAATGTAGCCAGCGGTGACCTTGACGGCGTCGACAGGCTTCCAGGTGGTCGCGACGAAGGCGCCGTTGCGGTCGTCCTTGACGTAGTCACGACCAGCGACATTGGCGTCCTGGAAAAGACCGCCGGCGCGAACGGCGAGCGTCGGGTTGATCACCTGGTTGACGTCGAGCGTAACACGCTTGGTCTGGTCGGTGCCAAACGTCGTGTCCATGTTGTAGAAGCTCTTGTCCGGATTTGCCTGCTTGGTGACGATGTTGATCGCACCGCCAGCGATACCGCGGCCGGAAAAGGTCGAGCCGGGACCACGCAGGATCTCGACCTGCTCGGTGAAGAAGTTCTCGCGAACGCTCACGCCGGAATCGCGCACGCCATCGATGAAGATGTCGTTGCGAGCATCGAAGCCGCGAATGAAGAAACGGTCTCCGAACGCATTTCCGCCCTCGCCTGAACCGAGCGTCACGCCGGCCGTGCTCAGAATTGCCTGCTTCAGCGACGTGGCATTCTTGTCCGCGAGCACTTCCTTGCTGAGAACCGTGATGGATTTCGGCGTATCGACCAGCTTCTCGGGGAATTTGCCGCCGGCCTGCACGTGATCGACCTTGTAGGGCGCGGCCGGATCCGCATACGGATTGGCGTCGGCGGGACCGGACGGCGTCGCAGGAGCGGTCTGCTGCGCCGCCTGCTGCCGCTGCGCGGCGCGGCGAAGCGCATTGCGCGCGCGGACCTGGTCCGCCGTCGGCTTCGAAGCCACCGGGCGCGGACGCGCGACCGGCGCGTCGACTGTTACCGGGGGCAGATTCGATTGCTGCGCCTCTGCGCCGCTCGACACCGATGCTGCCGCGATCAGGCCCGCGACAGCGGAGACCTTCTTGCCGGAAACGCCCGTGAACTTTTCATCGAATGCTGCGACCGAACGCAACGACTTCGGTGCGACCACCTGCCCCATCACCAAACACGCCCCATATTCCTGTTCGCCCATTCACTTCGATGAGCGATTGGAGTGTTGGTATCGGCCGCAAAATAGCGGGTCAATGCGAGTAAGCCGCGAGAACCCTTGAATAAGTCCAGATCAAAGCGATTCTAAATTGCAGTTTGAAACCGTTCTAAATCGAGATTGGATTAGTTCTAAAGAGAGCGCGAAAATGCTGCGAAATCCGGCGGTCGCGCGCGCATCGTCAATCGCTGCTCGGCGGCTTCATCAGCGAGAACAATTCATCGACGGTCTTCTGCGCCACCGCGCGCACGCGATCGCTATCGTCCATGCCAGCGATGTTGACGCCGTTGACGACTGCTCTGATCTCGTCGCGGAAGTCAGTGAGAAAGCGCAAGGGATCACGCTGCTCGTTGGCGACGCGTGCGATCAGTCCCGTGATCAGGATCTGACACGCGATCAGCTTGCCGTTCAGTTCGTCCATGCTGCGCTCCCGTTGTGGCGCGCCGATATGACCGATGCCGGTTTTCCTGACAACCGAAACGACCTCCGCTCGATTTAGAACCGTTCTTGCGAGCCGTCGCCTCGCGGCCCATGCGCGGCGCCGCTCAGTCCAGAGCACACCGCTTTCGAGCATTGCACAAACTTTGCACGCTGATCGTTCCTGACGGGAGAATGCAGCACTGCACACCGTAGTGACACGGAGCTGCCTAACCGGTGCAAAGCTTTCCGATTGTTTAGGATTCTCAACCGATAGTGCTGTTTACACTGGAACTTGGCGTGTATTATACAAGCGCGCTGGAACCCTATGATTGCCTCATAATTCGTAGTTTAAGGCATAAGAGCCGACACGAGACGATATGAAAAAGTCCCGGCCGATCCTTTGGATTCTGATCATCGCGGCCGTGGCCTCCGCGGGTTACTATGGTTGGCAGAAATTCGGCTCGCCCGACGCCGGAAAAACCCAGACCGCGCAGAAGGGGCCGCAGCGCCCGCCCGCCGTCCCCGTGAGCGTTTCTCCGGTCCAGACGGTGGACTTTCCGGTATATCTGACCGGTCTCGGCACGGTTGCGGGCTTCAACACCGTCCAAGTCCGGACCAGGGTGGACGGCCAAATCGACAAGATCGCCTTCACCGAAGGCCAGATCGTCAAGGAGGGCGAGCTCCTCGCCTCGATCGATCCCCGCCCCTATCAGGCCACGCTCGACCAGGCCAAGGCCAAGAAGGCCCAGGACGAGGCAAATCTGGCCAACGCCAATCTCGAGCTCCAGCGCGCCATGAAGCTCGGCGAATTCGCCACCGCACAACGGGTCGATACCCAGCGCTCCACGGTCGCCCAGCTTACCGCGCAGATCGCCGCCGACGAAGCTTCGATCTCCAACGCGCAGACCCAGCTTGACTACACCCAGGTCAAGGCGCCGATCACCGGCGTCGCGGGCCTGCGCCAGGTCGACGTCGGCAACATCGTCAATTCCTCGACGCAGACCGGCATCGTCACGATCTCGCAGGTCGAGCCGATCTCGGTGATCTTCACCGCGCCGGAGGATCAGCTGCCCTATATCAGCGAGGGCCAGAAGGCCGGCGCGCTCAGGGTGATCGCCTTCACGACCGACGGCAAGAAGACGCTGGCCGAGGGCAAGCTCGCGGTCATCAACAACCAGGTCGACACCAGCAGCGGCACGATCCGGCTCAAGGCGGTGTTCGACAACAAGGACCATGCGCTGTGGCCCGGGCAGTCGGTGTCGACCCGCCTGCTGGTGCGCACCCTGAAGGATGCGACTGTTGTCCCGGATGACGCGGTCCAGCACTCCACCAACGGCCTCTACGCCTATTCCGTCAATCAGGACAACAAGGCTGAGGTGCACAAGATCAAGGTCAGCTACGCCATCGACGGACGTTCGGTCGTCGACGAAGGGCTCACGCCCGGGCAGCAGGTGATCACCGGCGGCCAATTCAAGGTCCAGCCCGGAAGCCTCGTCTCCACGGCCGTGGCGAGTACGGATCCGGCCCAGAACAAGGTTCGACGGGAATGAACGCGGGCGGGATTTCGGCACCTTTCATCCGTTATCCCATCGGCACCTCGCTGCTGATGGCCGGCATTCTCTTCGTCGGTCTCGTCGCCTATCCCCTGCTGCCCGTCGCGCCCCTGCCGCAGGTGGACTTCCCGACCATCCAGATCACCGCCAATCTGCCGGGCGGCAGCCCGGAGACCATGGCCTCGTCGGTGGCCCAGCCGCTCGAACGGCAATTCGCCCAGATCCCGGGCATCGCCCAGATGACCTCGACGAGCTATCTGGGCACCGCGTCGATCACCATCCAGTTCGACCTCAACCGCAGCATCGACGGCGCCGCCAACGACGTGCAGGGCGCCATCAACGCAGCGAGCGGTCAGCTGCCGAAGAACCTGCCCTCGCCGCCGACCTACCGCAAGGTCAACCCGGCCGATGCACCGATCCTGCTGTTGTCGGCAACCTCCGAGACAATGCCGCTGACCAGCGTCAGCGACGCGGTCGATGCCCAGCTCGCCCAGCAGATCAGCCAGCTCTCGGGCGTGGCGCAGGTCTTCATCGGCGGCCAGCAAAAGCCCTCCATCCGCATTCAGATCGACCCGGCGAAACTCGTCGCCAAGGGCCTGTCGATGGAGGACGTGCGCAGCCAGATCGCGATCACCACGGTCGACAGCCCCAAGGGCAACATTGACGGCCCGAAGCGTGCCTACACGATCTACGCCAACGACCAGCTCACCCAGGCCAAGGACTGGAACGACGTCATCATCGCCTATCGCAACGGCGGTCCCTTGCGTATCCGCGACATCGGCCAGGCGGTCAGCGGCCCCGAGGACGCCAAGCAGGCGGCCTGGGCCAACGGCAAGCGCGGCGTGTTCCTGGTGGTGTTCAAGCAGCCGGGCGCCAACGTCATCGAGACCGTCGATCGGATCAAGGCGACGTTGCCTCGCCTCGTCGCAGCGATCCCGCCCGCGATCAAGATCGAGGTGATCAGCGACCGCACCACCACGATCCGCGCCGCGGTCGAAGACGTCCAGTTCACGCTGCTACTGACCATTGCGCTGGTGGTCATGGTCATCTTCATCTTCCTGCGCAGCTTCTGGGCAACCGTCATTCCCACCATCACGGTGCCGCTGGCGTTGCTGGGCGCCTGCGCGCTGATGTGGGTATTCGGCTATTCGCTCGACAATCTGTCGCTGATGGCGCTCACCATCGCGGTCGGATTCGTCGTCGACGACGCCATCGTGATGCTCGAGAACATCACGCGCTACATCGAGGAAGGCGAATCGCCGATGGCGGCGGCCTTCAAGGGCTCGAAGGAAATCGGCTTCACCATCGTGTCGATCAGCATCTCGCTGGTCGCGGTCCTGATTCCGCTGCTGCTGATGGGCGGGATCATCGGGCGCCTGTTCCGCGAATTCGCCGTCGTGCTGGCGATGACGATCTTCGTCTCGATGTTCGTGTCGCTGACCCTGACCCCGATGATGGCCTCGCGCTTCCTGCGCGCCCATGGCGAGGTCACCCACGGCAAGTTCTACCAGTGGAGCGAGCGCGGCTTCGATGCGATGCTGCGCGGATACGAATGGGTGCTCGACCACGCCCTGAGCTGGCGCCGCACCACGCTCGCGATCTTTTTCGCGACTCTTGCCCTGTCGGTCTATCTGTTCGTGCTGATCCCGAAGGGCTTCTTTCCGCAGCAGGACGTTGGCCTGATCACTGCGACTTCCGAGGCCTCTCAGGATATTTCCTTCAAGGCCATGCAGGAGCGTCAGGAAGCTCTCGGCAAGGTCATCATGGCGGATCCGGACATTGCCAGCGTCGCCATGGCGATCGGCGGCAGCGGGAGGGCCGGTAACAATGGCAACCTGTTCATCACGCTGAAGCCGCGCAACCAGCGCGATGCTTCCGCGCAGCAGATCATCGCGCGGCTGCGTCCCAAGCTCGAGAAGGTGTCCGGCGCCCGCCTCTACATGCAGGCGGCCCAGGACGTCCGGCTCGGCGGCCGGCCGACGCGTACGCAGTTCGAGTTCACCCTGCAGGACGCCGATCTCGCCGAGCTCAACGACTGGGCGCCGAAGATCCTCGCCAAGATGCAGACCTTGCCGCAACTGCGCGACGTCGCGACCGACCAGCAGACCCAGGGCACCACGGTTCAGCTCAAGATCAACCGCGATACGGCTGCGCGTTACGGCATCCAGCCGCAGCTGATCGACGACACGCTGTACGACGCCTTCGGACAGCGCCAAGTCACGCAGTATTTCACCCAGCTCAACACCTACAAGGTGATCCTCGAGATCCTGCCGGAGATGCAGGGCAGCCTCGAGAGCCTGAACAAGCTCTACCTGAAATCTCCGCTGACCGGCGACCAGGTGCCGCTGTCGACGTTTGCGACCTGGAGCACCGATCCGGTTCGCCCGCTCTCGATCAGCCACCAGGGCCAGTTCCCGGCGATCACGATCAGCTTCAACCTCGCCCAGGGCGTCGCGCTCGGCCAGGCCACCGAGGCCGTGCAGAAGGCGATGGCCGATCTCGGCGCGCCGCCGACGCTCAATTCGAGCTTCCAGGGCACGGCACAGGCGTTCCAGCAGTCGCTCGGCACCGTGCCGCTCCTCATCCTCGCCGCGCTGGTCGTGGTCTATCTGATCCTCGGCATCCTCTACGAGAGCTACATCCATCCGATCACAATTCTGTCGACCCTGCCCTCGGCAGGCGTCGGCGCGCTCGCGATTCTGATGGCGGCGGGCTTCGAGTTCAGCCTCATTGCTTTGATCGGAGTCATTCTGCTGATCGGCATCGTAAAGAAGAACGGCATCATGATGGTGGACTTCGCCATCGCCGCTGAGCGCGATGAGCACAAGACGCCGGCGGAATCGATCCGGCAGGCGGCGCTGTTGCGCTTCCGTCCGATCATGATGACGACAATGGCTGCCCTGCTCGGCGGCGTGCCGCTGATGCTCGGCCACGGCACCGGCGCCGAAATTCGCCAACCGCTCGGCTACGCCATGGTCGGCGGTCTGATCGTCAGCCAGGCGCTGACGCTGTTCACCACCCCGGTCGTCTATCTCTATCTCGACGAGCTCAACAACTGGTTCTCGGGCTGGGGCCGTAAGGGTGACGGCGAAGGCGACGAGACAGTCGAGCACGGCACCGTTAAGGAGGCTGCCGAGTAGCAGCTTGCACCGCGCGTCTCACGACGTTACAGCGAGGCCCTCGGTTCACGTGAACGCGGTCTTGCCATGCCCATGCAATCCAGACTTGTCGCCCTTGCCGCCGCTGTCCTGTTGTCGGCGGGTGCCGCGCATGCCCAGCAGGGCGCCAAGAAGAGCGCGGCTCCCTCTGCTCCGGCGGCACAGCCCGCGCCGGCTCCGACGCAGCCGCAGGCTGACGGCGCTCCGGCGCAGCAGCCCGGTTGGGTCGTGCGCTGCACCAGCGTCAGCCGCGACGCGCCGCTCGAATGCGCGATGGAGCAGAACGCGGTGCTGACCAAGACCGGCCAGACCATCGTCCTGATCAACATCCGTGTCGCGCCCGACACCCGCACACCAGTCGCGCTGCTGCAATTGCCGCTCGGCCTCAACCTTCCCATCGGCGCCAAGCTCCAGGTCGACGAGGGCAAGACGGTCGATCTCCAGATCCAGACCTGCGAGAACCGCGGCTGCTACGCCTCCACGCCGATCGCGCCGGACCTGCTTGCGACCTTGCGGTCGGGCAAACAGCTCAAGGTCTCCTTCCAGAACATGGCCAAGGAAACGATCGCGATCCCGATGCCGCTCGGCGATTTCGCGGCTGCCTACGATAAGATCAAGTAGCGCCGCTAGAGCCATTTCCGTTCCGACGGAACGGAACGGAGCTCCAGTCTCTTCTTTTGACGCTTTTTCTCGACGCGAACCTGACGGCATCTTGCGCCCAGGCGGATGATCTGGTGACTGCCGCCGATGTTGGGGCGTGCACGAGATGGCCCTAGCCGACGTAGAAGCTGCGCGTCATCCCTCTTCTGCTGCAGGCCATGGGCGGCAATCAGTCAGTCCACGCCGAGATAAGCCTTCTGCACCTGCGGGTCCTCCGCGAGCGCCGCCGCCGTACCTGACAACACGCTCTTGCCGACCTGGAGCACTGTGGCGAAATCCGAGACCTCCAGTGCGAGCTCGATCGACTGCTCGGCGAGCAGAATGGTCAGGCCCTCGCGATGCAGGCGGCCGAACGTCTCGTACATGGACTCGACCACCGCCGGCGCGAGACCGAGCGAAGGTTCATCCAGCATCAACAGCTTCGGGTCGCTCATCAGCGCGCGCCCGACCGCGAGCATCTGCCGCTCGCCGCCGGACATCGTGCCGGCGCGCTGGTTGCGGCGCTCCTTCAGACGCGGAAAGATCTCGTAGACGCGTTCGAGCAGCGTGGCCTGGCGCGACTTGTCGCGCAGCGGCGTTGCGCCAAGCATCAAATTGTTTTCGACGCTCTGCTGCACGAACAGCCGCCAGCCTTCCGGCGACAGCGCCAGCCCCTTGCGCACGATCGCAAAGGCCCTCTCGCCGGCGATGTCCTCGCCGCGAAAGCGGATCGATCCGGAATGCACGGGAATGAGGCCGGCGATCGCGTTCAGCGTCGTGGTCTTGCCGCCACCATTAGAGCCGAGCAGCGCGACCACGCTGCCTTCGGGAACCTCCAGCGAGACGTCGGACACGCCGATGAGATCGCCGTAGCGCACCTCGAGGTGCTCGATCCGCAGCAACGGCCCGTTCATAGGTCCGGCCCGCCCATCAGTTCGACCGGCGTGTGGCCGGCGGCTGCCTTGGCTGCGCGCTTGCCGAGATAGGCCTCGATCACCGCCGGGTTGGATGTCACCTCGCGCGGCGAGCCGCGGGCGATCTCCTTGCCCTGGTGGAACACCATCACGCGGCTGGCGAGCGACATGATCACTTCCATGATGTGCTCGACGATCACGAGCGTGATGCCGGAACGATGAATGTCGCGCACTAGGTCGATGGCGAGCCTCACCTCATGGGCGTTGAGGCCGGCCATGGCTTCGTCGAGCAGAAGCACCTTCGGTTCGGTTGCCAGCGCCCGCGCGATCTCCAGCCTCTTGCGACCAGGCGTGCCGAGCGAGCGCGCCGGCGCATCCGCAAGCCTGATCATGCCGACGCGCTCGAGCACCGCGCGCGCTCTGGTCTCGGCGTCCTTGCGATGCGAGGTGCGCAGGAACGCGCCGATCATGACGTTTTCCAGCACCGTCATGCCCTCAAAGGTCTGCGGCACCTGGAAGGTACGGGCAAGCCCAAGCCCGGCGCGCAGCTCCGGCGTGAAGTCGGTGATGTCGCGACCCTCGAACAGGACACGGCCCGAAGTGGTCTTGAGATCGCCAGTCAGGCAATTGAAGAAGGTGGACTTGCCCGCGCCATTCGGGCCGATCAGGCCGAGGATATCGCCTTGCTCCAAAGTCACGGAGGCGTCGTCCACCGCCTTGAAGCTGCCGAACGCTTTTGTGATTGCGCGTGCCTCAAGGAGCATGGCCAGCTCCGGTGTCCTTTGTCGGCTTGCTGCGCCGCGTGAACAGGCTGAGCAGACCGCCGGGCTGGAAGCGCGCGATCACCACGATGATCGCGCCATAGAGCACGAAGGTGAGTCCGGCGCCCTTGCCGCCGAGCCAGCTGTTTGAGATCTCCTCCAGCGGCACCAGGATCGCGGCACCGACCAGCGGCCCGAACAGCAGCCCTGCCCCGCCCAGCGCCCCCATGATCAGGATTTTCACCGAGATCAGGATGCCGAACCCGGACTCGGGATCGACGAAGCCGAACATCATGGCATAGAGCGCGCCGGCGACGCTCGTCAGCGCCGCACTCAGCATGTAGGCGTAGAGCTTGGTGCGGCTGGCGGGTGCGCCGAGCGAGCGCGCCGCACGCTCGGAATCCTTGATCGCGCGCAGGTAAAATCCCATGCGGCTGTTGGTCATCCACCAGGTGATCAGCAGCGTGATCGCGAGGATTGCGAGGAAGAGATAATAATACGGCAGCGACGACAGGAACGAGAGATCGAAGATGTTGCGCGGCACGGTCGGCCCGGAGAGCCCGACGGCCGCACCGAGCCAGTCGGTGTTGGTCACGATCAGCCGCATCGTCTCGGCAACCGCGATGGTCGCCATGCTGAAATAATGGCCCGACAGGCGCAGCGTCGGCACGCCGATGATCGCGGCCAGGCCCACGGCGAGCACGATCCCACCGGGAATGCCGAACAGGGGCGACAGGCCGAACTTTGCGTAGGATCCCATCGCGGCATAAGCACCGCAACCGAAGAACACGACGTGGCCGACCGAGACCTGGCCCGCATAGCCGCCGACGATATTCCACGCGGATGCCGCAATCGCATAAAGCAGCACCAGCGCGCCCAGGCGCTGCTGGAACGGCGAGGACAGCAGCAGCGGATAGGCGATCGCAATCGCCGCGACAACCGAGAGCCAGATCAAGCGCCGCATCACAGCTTGCTCATCACATCTTCCCCATCAGGCCCTGTGGCCGGAACCAGAGGAAGAGCAGGAACAGGACATAGACGACGATGTCCTTGTAGATCGCGCCGATCAGATAGCCCGACAGGGACTCGATCACGCCGATCAGCAGGCCTGCGACAAGGGCGCCCGGCACACTGCCAAAACCGCCGAGCGACACGGTGACGAAGGCGACGATGCCGAGCGTCTCGCCGACGGTCGGAACGATGTAGAAGAAGTTCGCGATCAGCGCGCCGGCAAGCCCGGTGGCGCCGGCCGCAATCGCCCAGGCGATTGCCTGCATGGTATCGGGACGGATGCCCATCAGTTGCGCCGCTGTTTGATCCTCCGCCACCGCCAGCATCTTCGAGCCGAGCGACGTCCGCGTCAGCAGCAGATGCAGCCCGAGCGTGACGAGCAGCGCGACCACGCCGGCAAGCAACCGCGAGGCCTCGATGCGCAAGCCCGCGAACGCATAGGTGCCGCCGACGATGTTCGGAGGCATCGACAGGAAGTTGGCGCCGAACCACCAGAACACGGAATAGCGCAGCAATAGCGCAAGCCCGAAAGTGCCGAGGATCTGCGCCAGCATCGGCCCTTTCATGATGTCGCGGATCAGGGTGAAATAGACCACGACGCCGACGGTCGCGAGCACCAGCGTCGCCAGCGGCGCGCCGAGGATCGGCCCTCCCCCCATGAGCGTGTAGACGACGTAGGCCACGTACATGCCGAGCATGACGAAATCGCCATGCGCGAAATTGACGATGTTCATCATGCCCCACACCAGCGTGAGGCCTGAGGAAAACAGGGCATAGACAGCGCCAAGCAGAAGACCGCCGACGATCACCTGCACGAGGACAAAGGACATGAGCCAGCGTTGCTCTGATCAATCATTTCGGGAAAGGCGAGGCCCGCGGCCCCGCCTTCAAATCTCACCAGCCCTTGTAGGGCAGCACCGGCGCCTTCGCGGCATTGGCCTTCGGCCATACCGCGCTGTAGTTCTCGCCGTCCTGGAGCTGGATGATGAGCCCGGAGGCGAGGATATTCTGGCCCTTGTCGTCGAACTTCACGCCCTTGTAGCCCATCATCAATTGCTCGGGCTTCAGATCGGTCGCCTTCAACGCGGCCTGGATCTTCGCCGGATCGGTCGAGCCGGCGCGGTCGATCGCGTCGGCCAACACGAAGAAGCCCTGCATCTGGCGGCCGACGGTGTCGTCCATCTCCTCGCCGCTCTTCTTCTTGTACATGTCGGCGATAATGGCCGATGGCGAGCCGGCCGGCCCCACCGACCATGACGAACGGTTGAAGACGCCTTGCGATATCTTGCCGACCGCCTTGATGAAGGAGGGATCTGAATAGCCGGCGTCGTCGGCCAAAAGCACCGCCGGCTTGTAGTCGAGCGACTGCATGGTCTTGGCGAACAGGATCGCATCCGACGTGTAGCTGATCATGATGATCACGTCGGGCTTCTTGTCCTTGAGCTGGAGCACCTGGCCCTGAACATCGGTCGCGTTGACGGGATAGGCCACGTCAACCGCGATGGCCTGGCCCTTCTCCTTGAAGGCGGCGCTGATCGTGTTGGCGACCGAGGTGCCGTATTCGGTGTTGTCGTGAACCAGCGCGATTGCATCGGTCTTGGCGCCTTGCGCCTTGATGTCGGCGAGGAAATCGACATAGGCCTTGGCGAAGTCGGTGGCGATCGGCGTGGTGCGGAAGAACCATTTGAAGCCGCGCTCGGTGAGATTGGCGGCGACCGACTCGGAGTTCAGGAAGGGAATGCCGTATTTTTCGGCGATCGCGCTCGAGGTCAGCGTGACGCCGGACTGATACGAGCCGAACACGGCGGCCACCTTGTCTTCCGTGATCAGGCGCAGCGCCTGGTTCTGGCCTGTCGCCGGGTTACCCTGGTTGTCGGCGAACACGATCTCGATCTTGGCGCCGCCGAGGCCCGCAAGGCCTGCGTTCTTGGCCAGCGGCAGAGCGCCGAGTTCGGGATGAGCGCTGTTGATGATGTCCATGGCGACCTCGAGCGCCGCCTTGGCGTGCGCCCCGATCGAGGCGGTGCCGCCCGACATCGGCAGGATCGCGCCGATCTTGACGACCTTGTCCTGGGCCTGCGCGGCTGAAGCGAGCGCAAGGGACATCGCGGCCGCGCAAAGCAGCCCGGTGACGTGCTTCAATCTCATGAAATCAGACCTCCCAAAGGGTTTCCCCAACCAGATTTTTTGGAAGCCCGGCTAAGCGCCCGCTTCCCTTTGTTTATGCCTGGCGACGAGAGGATGGCATGCTGGCCCGGTACCGGCAAGTAAAACGGCTTGCCACGATGCTGCATGGACAAGCACCGATATGTGGGCCGGATCAGCGCCCTCACCCCACGGGGTCGCTCGCCCTCAGCAGCGTCGTGAAGCCGCCATAGATCATGCGCTTGCCGTCGAACGGCATGCTGTCCAACTTCAGGCGAGGGTCCGCCATCACCTTCTTGTTGACGGCGTCGCGAGTCTCCCGGTCGCGATAGACGATCCAGGAAAACACCACAATCTCGTTCTCCTTCGCCATCACGGCACGCGGAAACGAGGTGAACTCGCCATAGGGCACGTCGTCGCCGATGCACTCGACGTAATCGAGCGCACCGTACTCCATCCAGATCGCGCAGGCCGTTTTCGCCAGCGCCTTGTAGGCCTCGATGTTGTCCTTCGGCACGGCCAGCACAAAACCATCGACATAGGGCATCAGGGATCTCCTTGGATCGTGTGTCCGAAGGACGATGCGGTGCGTGACGATCCGACCATGAAACGTGATTTTCGGATGAGGCAAACGGTCGCGCGCCGCCGCGGCGCTCCGCCGGAGCCCACGATGCCACGGCCCGCACGTCCCATGTGGACCGCAAAACATCCCTGCGTCGCAGCGCTTGCCAGCCCACAGCCGAGCGGGTAGAAACCCTCCACGCCTGAGCCGTGATTTGCGCGATAAGTGCCATCGGCCGCAGCCGGACAAATCAACAAGTCCTTGAATTTGTTCGGCTATTCCGTTGGGGAATGGTGTAACGGTAGCACAACAGACTCTGACTCTGTTTGTCTAGGTTCGAATCCTAGTTCCCCAGCCACCGCAGGTTAAGCAGCCCACAATCAGACCGTCAGAGGTTGCGCTCTCTTTGAGCGGTGCCGCTAAATCACGATGCGATCGAAGTCGGCGGCGATCCGCGTGTTTGGAAAAACGCTTGTCGCTTCGGCCAGAATCTCTTCGTCGCGATAACGCCCGGACATGTGATTCAGCACGAGTTGCCCGACGTTGTTCGCGGCGGCAAATGAAGCCGCCTCGCGTGCGGTGAGGTGGCCATAGTCCCGTGCGGTCGCGGCGTCGCGCTCGAGGAAGGTCGCCTCGATCACCAGCAGATCGGCGTCGGCCACATGTTTGGACAGCCCGTCGGTGGTTTCGGTGTCGCCGATCAGCACGAGCTTCCTGCCGCCGCTCGGCGGCCCCATGACGTCTTCGGGATCAATCGTGCGGCCGGCGATCACGACTGGTCGTCCCGCGGCCAGTTCTCCGCGCATCGGCCCATCGGGAACACCGAACTCGGCGAGGCGCGCCTGCTCAAGATGGCGGCGTGCCGGACTCTGGAAGCAAAAACCAAAGCTGTCGGTGTCGCGGTGGCGAACCGGAAAGCAATCGATGGTGAAGTCACCGGCGTCGATAACCTGTCCTTCGGCCAGCGGTGCGAACTCCACAGGGATCGGCGCCCTGCCCGCGCCCCACAGCCCGGCAAGCATGCGGATGACGATGTCGAGGGTGCCCTGCCCTCCATGAACGGTCATCGCGTCGGATTGCTGGCGCAACCCCAGCGTCGAGAAGAGACCGGGGATGCCGAGCACGTGATCGAGATGGGCATGCGTCAGCAGGATGCGGTCAAGCCGCCGAAATCCCGTGCCGCTGCGGAGCAACTGGCGCTGCGTGCCCTCGC
Organism: Bradyrhizobium sp. MV1.5; assembly: GCF_055807615.1. Taxonomy (NCBI): domain Bacteria; kingdom Pseudomonadati; phylum Pseudomonadota; class Alphaproteobacteria; order Hyphomicrobiales; family Nitrobacteraceae; genus Bradyrhizobium; species Bradyrhizobium sp. MV1.5. The sequence goes on from NZ_JBVVPL010000007.1 coordinate 27,041, forward strand.
CGCAATCGATGAGGACGCGCTTGCCCCCTGCCTCCACGAGGAGAGCGGGATGGTTGCGCTCCGCCGACGGAACGCTAGCCGAAGTCCCAAGGAATGTCAGGGCGAACATGCTCGTCAGTATCCAGGCTTCACCGCCCCCAATGCCACGTGAGCAGCAGCGCGTACAGAGCCCATCGATCCCGCATAGACCGCGGCAGGAAGCGCGTATCCCGCGATCTGATGGCCAGGCGCCGCCTCCGGCCCCCGACCGGCGGACAGATCTGGTTCCCGTTGCGCGGCCTCCTCAGCCCATCCGCCAAATTGCATGCTCGATATTCGGATCGATTTGCAGCCGAACGACATCGACGCGGCGATGCAAGACAATGGAGATCGTGATGCCGCCCGGATTGACCGCCACTGACTGGGACTACGGCTCGATCAGCACATTGCTGAGCGCCCTGCACGCGCGCAAGCTTTCTGCGTCGGAGTTGATCGAGCATACGATCGCGCGCATCGAGGCGCTGGACGGGCGGATCAATGCCGTCATCGTTCGCGATTTCGATCGCGCACGAGACGCCGCGCGCGCCGCCGATACCGCGCTTGGCCGGGGCGAGCGCCTGCCGTTGCTCGGCATCCCCGTGACGTTGAAAGAACCGTTCAACGTCGCCGGCCTGCCGACGACATGGGGCTTTCCGCATTTCAAAGATTTCCAACCGGCGGTGGACGCCCTTGTCGTCTCGCGGTTGAAGGCGGCGGGTGCTGTCATCATCGGCAAGACCAATATCCCGATCGGCCTCAGAGATTTCCAGAGCTACAATGAGATCTACGGTACGACGAACAATCCGTGGGATCTCGGCCGATCGCCCGGCGGCTCTTCAGGCGGATCGGGCGCGGCGCTGGCTGCGGGATTCGGACCGCTCTCGATCGGCTCGGATATCGGCGGTTCGATCCGGGTGCCCGCGCATTTCTGCGGTGTATTCGGACACAAGCCGACCCTCGGCCTGGTGCCGCTGCGCGGATACAGCCTGCCGCCGGCGCCGCCCGTTGCCGGCCAGGGTGATCTCGCCGTCGTTGGACCGATGACGCGCACTGCCTCGGATCTCGCGCTGGCCCTCGACGTGATCGCCGGCCCCGACGAGACGCGCGACGGGATCGGCTATCGTCTTGCGCTGCCCGCCCCGCGACACGACCAGCTCAGGGATTTCAGGATTCTCGTGATCGATACGCATCCGTTGATGCCGACGGGCGATCCCGTCCGTTCCGCCATCGGGCGGTTGTCCGAACGGCTCGAACGATCAGGCGCACGGGTCGCGCGCTCGAGTGCGTCGCTGCCCGACCTCGCCGAATCCGCGCGGCTCTACATGAAGCTGTTGAACGCGGCGCGAAGTCCGCGCCTGACACCGGCCGCCCTCGCAGAGGCGCAAGGAGTTGCCGCGGCACTCTCGCCCGACGACCGCAGCCTGCAGGCCGAGCGCGCGCGCGGCTGGGCGATGGTTCATCGTGAATGGCTGGCGACCGATGCGGCGCGCTTGCGGCTGCAGCAACGATGGCAGGAGCTGTTCCGCGATTTCGACGCAGTGATCTACCCCGCCGCCGCCGTGCCGGCCTTTCCACAGGACCAGTCCGAGCCGTTCGACGCGCGGCAACTGGATATCGACGGACAGCTCTATCCCTATGCCGATGCGTGCTTCATCTGGGCAGATCCCGCTTCGACCTGCGGACTGCCTGCAACGGCCGTTCCGATCGAGCGCACACCATCGGGCCTGCCGATCGGCGTCCAGATCATCGGGCCTTATCTCGAGGACCGCACCACGATTGCCCTCGCCGGACTGATCGAACGCGAGTTCGGCGGCTTCGTCCCGCCGCCGTCGTTGGCTGCCACGCAACCCGTCAAATGATCGGGGCGAAGACGCCAACGGTCGTCATGTTCTTTCAGTCGACTGCGCCTCGACCGCCTGCACGGCGACACTCGCGACCTGCTGCAATGCCTCGCGGTCGGTGCCCGAGGACGCCATCACGCCCATGCCGACCGAGACGGCCGAGACGTAGCGCGCGAGTGCCGCGGGATCCGAGGTCGGCTTGAGATCGCCTTCGGCCTTGGCGCGAACAAAACGATCGCGAAGCTGGTCCTCGTTCTGGGCGCGACGGGCGGCGAGCTCGAAGGGGACGCTCTCTGATCCGGTGCCGCATGCAATGCCGCCCTGCACGAGCAGGCAACCGGGCGGGTTGGCGGGATCGGTCTGCTTGTCGGCGATGCCCATCAACATCCGCTCGGCGACTTCGCGGGCGGTGGGTGCCGCGACCACCTCGTCCATCCAGACATTGCGCAGTTTTGTATAGCGGTCGAGCGCGGCCTTCAGCAGCCCTTCCTTGTTGCCGAAACAGGCATAGAGGCTGGGCGGGTTGATCCCCATGGCTTCGGTCAACTGAGCGATCGTGGCACCCTCATAGCCATGACGCCAAAACACTTCCATCGCCTGGTCCAACGCCGTTTCGGCGTCGAATTCGCGGGGGCGTCCCATGCCCATGTGCCTGTTCTCCTCGAAATCGGCGTCGTCGCTGATCTAACGCCTGATCCTATCTATTTGTTCTCGCTTTATTTTCTCTTCCGCTTGCCAACTCTTGCGGTAAGGGGCTACAATTTTCTTAGTGAATGGTACATAAGTATCTTGCGCTGCGGTATCCAGCTCCACATCTGTAGTGAACACTACATATCTGGAGCGCGCAAATGCATCCCTCCCAAAACACTGCCCAAAATGCTCGCCGCACCGGCCGTTTCCGCCGCCTCCTCGGCGGCGTGGCCATCGTGGGCGCCCTCGCCGCGGCCGGTTCGATTGCGACCGGCCATTACTTTCGTGCCGCCCAGGCGACCGCGACGGCCGCCGCGGCCGAGCAAGCCGTCCCTGTCACGATCGCGCTGATCGAAGCAAAGCAGACCGTGCTGTGGGACGACTTCTCCGGCCGGCTCGAGGCCATCAACCGCGTCGAGCTTCGCCCGCGCGTCGCGGGTGCGATCCTTGCGACCAACTTCACCGAAGGCGCGCTGGTGAAGGCAGGCGACATCCTGTTCAAGATCGATCCGGCACCCTACGCGGCCGAGGTCGACAAGGCCGCGGCCCAGCTCGAAGCTGCGAAAGCGCGCGTCGTGTTCACGCAGAATGAACTCGAGCGCGGCGCGCAACTGGTCGGCAACGCCGTCGTGACGCGGCGCGACTATGACCAGCGCGACAACGCCAACCGCGAGGCCATCGCCAACGTGAAGGCGGCCGAGGCGACGCTCCAGACCGCAAAGCTCAATCTCGATTACACCGAGGTGCGTGCGCCCGTGGACGGCCGCGTCGGCAAGATCGAAATCACCGTCGGCAATCTCGTCGCCGCCGGCACCGCCTCTCCGGTGCTGACTTCGCTAGTCTCGGTCAACCCGATCTATGCGTCATTCGATGCGGATGAAGAGCTGGTGGTGCGGGCGTTGAACTCGATTTCCGAGGTCTCCGGCAAGCGCGGCAATCTCGACCAGATCCCGGTCGCGATGGCGACCTCCGGCGGCCTCGCGGCGAAGGGCCACATCCAGCTCATCGACAACCAGGTCAACGGCCAGAGCGGCACCATCCGTGTCCGCGCGGTGTTCGACAACGAGGACGGGCGCCTCATCCCCGGCCAGTTCGCCCGCGTGCGCATGGGCCAGCCCAAGCAGCAATCGCTCGTGATGATCGATGAGCGCGCGATCGGCACCGACCAGGACAAGAAGTTCGTGATGGCGGTCGGCGACGACAGCCGTGCGGTCTATCGGCCGATCACGCTCGGCGGCGCGGTCGATGGCTTGCGCATCGTCACCGCGGGCCTGAAGTCCGGCGACCGTATCGTGGTCAACGGCCTGCAGCGCGTGCGTCCCGGCGCCCTCCTCAAGACCGAGGTCGCGGCGATGGGCGCGCGTGGGCCGCAGCAGGCCTCCAACCACAGCAACCAGGACGTGGTGCAACGCTAGCATTCTCCGCTTCCGGAGCGCGCGGGCAGCGCGAACCGGAATGTCGAATTCGTTGAACTACCAGGACATCACTTCTGGATTTCCGGGTTTGCGGGCTTGGCCCGCGCCCGGGAATGACGGGAGAGCTGTCTCTCGCGCAGGGGCAAAGCCATGAATCTCTCGAAGTTCTTCATTGATCGTCCGATTTTTGCCGGTGTGCTGTCGGTCCTGATCTTTCTCGCGGGCCTGATCTCGCTGTTCGCGATGCCGATCTCGGAATATCCCGACGTCGTGCCGCCCTCCGTCCTCGTGCGCGCGACCTATCCCGGCGCCAATCCCAAGGTGATCGCCGAGACGGTGGCGACTCCCATCGAGGAGCAGATCAACGGCGTCGAAGGCATGCTCTACATGTCGAGCCAGGCCACCACCGACGGCGCGATGACGCTGACGGTGACGTTCCGCCTCGGCACCGACCCCGACAAGGCGACGCAGCTGGTGCAGAACCGCGTGCAGCAGGCCGAGCCGCGCCTGCCGGCCGTGGTGCGCCAGCTCGGCATCATCACCAAGAAGTCGTCGCCCGACCTCACCATGGTCGTGCATCTCTTGTCGCCCAACGGCCGCTACGACATGACGTATTTGCGCAATTACGCCGTGCTCAACGTCAAGGACCGCCTTGCACGGATCGACGGCGTCGGCGACGTCCAGCTCTATGGCGCTGGCGACTATTCGATGCGGGTCTGGGTCGATCCGCAGAAGGCCGCCGAACACGGACTGACTGCGAGCGACATCGTCAAGGCGATCCAGGCGCAGAACGTCGAGGCCGCTGCCGGCGTAGTCGGCTCCTCCCCGAACATCAAGGGCATCGACCTGCAACTGTCCGTCAATGCCGAAGGGCGGCTCGCGAATGAAGAGCAATTCGGCGACATCGTGGTCAAGACCGGTACGCGTGGCGAAGTCGTGCGCTTGCGCGACGTCGCCCGCATCGAGCTCGGCGCGTCCGAATACGGCCTGCGCTCGCTGCTCGACAACAAGCAGGCAGTGGCGATCCCGATCTTTCAGGCGCCCGGCTCCAACGCGCTGGAGATCTCCGATCACGTCCGTGCCACCATGGCCGAGATCAAGAAGAACATGCCGGAAGGCGTGTCCTACCAAATCGTCTACGACCCGACCCAATTCGTCCGTTCGTCGATCGAGGCGGTGATCCACACGCTGCTGGAGGCGATCGCGCTGGTGGTGCTGGTGGTGATCCTGTTCCTGCAGACCTGGCGCGCCTCGATCATTCCGCTGCTGGCCGTGCCCGTGTCGATCGTTGGCACCTTCGCCGTGATGCACGTATTCGGCTTCTCCATCAACGCACTCAGCCTGTTCGGCCTCGTGCTTGCGATCGGCATCGTCGTCGACGACGCCATCGTCGTGGTCGAGAACGTCGAACGCAACATCGAGGGAGGGCTGTCGCCGCGCGACGCCACCTACCAGGCGATGCGCGAAGTGTCGGGGCCGATCATCGCGATTGCGATGGTGCTGATCGCGGTGTTCGTGCCGCTCGCCTTCATCTCCGGCCTCACCGGGCAATTCTACAAGCAGTTCGCTCTGACGATCGCGATCTCGACGGTGATTTCCGCCGTCAACTCGCTGACGCTGTCGCCGGCACTGTCGGCCTTGCTGCTCAAGGGACACAACGAGCCGAAGGACCGGCTGACGACCATCATGGAAAAGGGCCTCGGCTGGTTCTTCCGCGGCTTCAACAAGGTGTTCACACGCTCGTCGGAGAATTACAGCGGAACCGTCACCAAGGTGATCTCGGGCAAGGCCGCAGTGATGGGGCTCTATGTGGTGTTGGTCGGCGTGACCGCGCTCCTGTTCCAGCAGGTGCCGAGCGGCTTCGTGCCGGGCCAGGACAAGCAATATCTGGTCGGCTTCTCGCGGCTGCCCGACGGTGCATCGCTCGATCGCACTGAAGAGGTGATCCGCAAGATGAGCGACATCGCGCTGACCCAGCCCGGTGTGGAGAGTTCCGTCGCCTTTCCGGGCCTGTCGATCGCCGGCTTCACCAACTCCTCCAATGCCGGCATCGTGTTCTCCACGCTCAAGCCGTTCGACGAGCGCAAGGATCCTTCGCTCAGCGGCCCCGCGCTCGCGGCTGAGCTGAACAAGAAATATGCCGGCATCCAGGAAGCCTTCATCGCCATGTTCCCGCCGCCGCCGGTCAACGGCCTCGGCACCATCGGCGGCTTCAAGCTGCAGATCGAGGACCGTGCCGGTCTCGGCTATGAGGCGCTGAACGAGGCGACCAAGGCGTTCATGGCGGCGATGCAGAAGGCGCCGGAGATCGCCGGCGTGTTCTCGAGCTTCCAGGTCAACGTGCCCCAGCTGTTCGCCGACATCGACCGCACCAAGGCGCTCCAATTGGGCGTGCCCGTGACCGAGGTGTTCAATACGCTGCAGATTTACCTGGGCTCCTACTACGTCAACGACTTCAACAAGTTTGGCCGCACCTATTCGGTCCGGGTGCAGGCCGACGCGCCGTTCCGCGCGCGCGCCGACGACATCCGGCAGTTGAAGGTGCGCTCGTCCTCGGGCGATATGATGCCGCTCTCGGCGCTGTTGAGCGTTCGCCAGAGCGCCGGACCCGAGCGCGCGATCCGTTACAACGGCTTCCTGTCCTCCGATATCAACGCGGCGGCTGCTCCCGGCTTCTCCTCCGGACAGGCGCAGGAGGTCGCGACGCGGATCGCGGCGGAGACGCTGCCGCCCGGCTTTGCCTTCGAATGGACCGACCTGACCTATCAGGAGTTCATCGCCGGCAATTCCGGACTGTGGGTGTTCCCGCTGGCGATCCTCCTGGTCTTCCTGGTACTGGCTGCGCTCTATGAGAGCCTGACCCTGCCGCTCTCGATCATCATGATCGTGCCGATGGGTCTGCTGGCTGCGATGTTCGGCGTCTGGATCTCCAAGGGCGACAACAACGTCTTCACCCAGATCGGTTTGATCGTGCTGGTGGGACTCTCGGCCAAGAACGCGATCCTGATCGTCGAATTCGCGCGCGAGCTCGAATTCGCAGGCCGCACGCCGATCCGGGCCGCGATCGAGGCGAGCCGGCTGCGGCTGCGTCCAATCCTGATGACGTCGATGGCGTTCATCATGGGCGTCTTGCCGCTGGTGCTGTCTACCGGCGCAGGTTCGGAGATGCGGCGCGCCATGGGCGTCGCCGTGTTCTCCGGCATGATCGGCGTCACCGTATTCGGTCTGTTCCTGACGCCGGTGTTCTATGTGCTGCTGCGGACCGTCACCGGCATGAAGCCGCTGACGCATCACGGCAGCGACACCAGCGCGGCGCCGGTGCAAACCGTGGGGCATTAGATCAGGGAAATTCCCGACAGCAACAACAGAACGAGCACGGTCTTGCGAAAGACCGTCTCGTTGACCTTGTGGAACGCGATCACGCCGAGCGCGGAGCCTGCGAACAGCGCCGGCAGGCTCACCGCGACATCGACGAAGACTTTTGACGACAGATCCTGATGTCCGACCAGCAGCGCGATCGCGAACAGCTGCATCGCGGCGATAAACGGCTGCACCAAGCCACGCTGTTCGCTCTTGGGCATACCGCGCATGTCGCACCAGATCGTCGGAATCGCGCCGGGCATCGCAGTCAACCCGCCGACCAGTCCTCCCCCGAACCCGATCAACGCGACCCAGTGCCGCCCGACCGCCTCGCCGGCCGTCACCAGCGTCGGCCGCAGCAGCATGTAGGCCGCATAGAGCGCAACGATGATGCCGAAGCCGCGCCGGAGCAGATGCGTATCCGTGTTCTGGAGCAGCGACACCGCAATGGGAACGCCGATCAAGCCACCGACGATCAGCAGCAGACTGCCTTCCCAGCGAATATTGCGCCGAAGCGCCCACAGATTGGTGGCCTGCACGCCGATGCTGCACGCCATCATCAGCGGCACGGCTTCGAGCGGCTGAAACACCCGGAGCAGGATGGCGCCCGCCACCGCGGAAAAGGCAAAGCCCGAGAGCCCGGAGACGAAGGCGCCGGCGAACACGGCAACGCTGAGCAGCATCAGAGTCGTGACATCAGGCACAATCCGCCCTCCGGGTCAGTCGTACGGAATTTGCGAGACAGGGACCCCGGCGCTCTCCGTGCAGACGGCCGGCTCAAGTGGAGCCGACGGATGCATCGCGTAAGCGTGAGATCGCTCCAGCATCGCGAGGCCGACCAGTTGGAGAGCAACGAGCGCCGCGGTCAGCGCGATCGCGACGATGCTGACGTCACGCACGTTCGAATTTGGGGTGGCCGGCCGTGCGCTCGCGCGGATCAACTCCGTTGGCATTTTCAAAAGTATCCTCTTCACGGGAGACGTGCATAATTTCATTCAGACACGGCGCTTCGTGCGGCTGGTCCAGCAGGTGGCGATAGCGCCGCAACACGCGCTGCGCGTCGATTTCCCGCTGCGCGCGGAGTATCGCGCCTATGCGGGCGACGATATCGCGGAACCTGCCTGTCAGAACTGGTGACCCCGTTCGCATGACAATCTCCTCTCAACCTGTTCGAGAGATTGACGGGATCCACTTCCGCCTGCAGTGAGTTGCTTCACACGAATTCCTGACCCGTCGAACAACAGACCGTGTGATGTTCAGTAGAATAGAGCGCAGAACATCGCGTCATTCGATCGAACGACGCGCGATAACTTTCTAATGATGCTTCTGATTGAACCTATTGCGAGCTGCAGCGACTCGCCTGCGTTTTTGAACGCATCTCAGTGCACGAGCGGATTGGAGAATCCAGCAGCGAGCTTGACGAGATCGGCCTGACGAGAAACGCCGGTCTTTGCGAACACGCGATGCAGATGCGTCTTCACCGTCGTCTCCGCGATGCCGAGCGCAACCGCCGTCTCCGGCACGCCGCCGACATCGACGATCGACTGCAAGACCCTCAGTTCCGCAGGCGTGAGTTGGAAGGTGTGGTCAATGAGACCGGCACTCGAGCGGCCGTCGAGTTCCGCCTTCCAAATGAACAAGGCTCCGATGGCCGAACTTCGCTCGGCCACACCCTCGCGCAGCAATGACGGCAGCGCGATCACGTGCGCGACATAGTAAGAACCGTCATGCGACATCAGCGGAATTTTCCGTCCCGAAGATGCCGCCGACGCGACCTCGCTTGTGTCACGGAAAATATCGCGCAGGGCCGAATTTGCAGCGGAGGATCTTGCCACCAGCCGGCCCGAGACAGACCGCAGGACATCGTCGACGGCCAGGATCGTGTCCGCAGCCGGATTCCTGTGGACGATATGACAGGTCGAATCGAGCAGGATGACACCGGCATTCAGTCGGTCCACGACGTCGGCGAGCGCGATCGCCCGCTGCTGCTTCCGCTCGATCGCCCGGTTGATCAAGAGCGCCCGGCTCGCATGCGGAGCCAGGAACTGCATCCGCGCCCGCTGCTCGGCGTCGAGCATCTCCCTGCCGGGGATCACGGTCATCAGCATCGGACACGGCGACTTCGACTGCTCCAGCACCACATTGGCGACGTCGACGCAGCCCTGGGGGCGCAGCCATTCCTGGTAGAAGCGGCCGCGGCGATATTCGTCGAAATCCACGAGATCGGGGATGTTCCGCACCTCGCCATAGCGCGGAAGCCGAGCGAGCGGGTCGTACCGGGCGTAGGTCTCCGCATAGAGCTGAATGTAGTGCGGATCAACCCCGCAATAATAATGCGTCGCGCCTGATTTGCTGACCGGGTCCTTCGAAATCAGACCACAGGCCTGGCTGCCGATGAAAGCATTGAGCTTGACAACGACCTCGCTCCACAACTCCGGCTGGAGACCCGCGTCATAGATAGTCTCGATCAACTCGGACGGTTTTGGAGGTCGGGGCATCGGAAGAGCCAATGGTGACACATGGAGATGGCGACATGTTCTTCATGCCCGGCGGCTCCTGTGAGTCTGGCGATGGAGCGAAAGGTTCAATCCTGAGGGCCCAATTGGCAGCCTAGTTGATCAGCGGATTGGAGAATCCTGCCGCGAGCTTGACGAGATCGGCCTGACGCGAAACGCCCGTCTTGGCGAACACGCGATGCAGATGCGTCTTCGCCGTCGTTTCTGCGATACCGAGCGCGACCGCCGTCTCCGGGACGCCGCCAACCTCGACGATCGACAGGAACACGCGCAGCTCGGCCGGTGTAAGGTCGAAGGTCCGCGCGATCAATTCGCCGTAGGACTGTCCGCCGATCGATACTTTGCGCAGGAGCAGCGCACCGACGGCATCGACCACCCGCTTGCTACCGTCCCGGAGGACGGACGACAGCGGCAGGATGTGCGCGACGTAGCGCTCGCCCGAGGGCGAAAGCAGCGAAAACGCCTGCCCCTTTGCGGCAAGCAGGGCAATTTCATTGCGGGTCGCGAACGCTTCCCGCAGCGTCTGATTGGCCTCCGCACTGCTGGTCACCAATTGCCCGGCAACGGACCGAACCAGATCGTCGGCCGCAAGCAAGACGTGCCCTGCGGAATTCGCGTGCACCACCCGGCAGAATCCATCGAGCAGGAAGATGCCGCAGGCCAGATTGTCCAGGACCTCCGCCAACGCCGTCGCCAACGTCAGTTGCGAGGTCATGGCGCGGTTGATCAGCAACGCACGGCTGGCGTGCGGGACGATCAGCGAGAGGCGGTGCTTCATCACCGGATCCACCATCCGGCGGCCCGACAGCACCGTCATCATCACGGGGCAGCTCGCATTCGAATTGTCGAGCACGACGTTGGCCGCATCGCTGCAACCCTGCGGCCGCATCCATTCCTGGTAAAAGCGTCCGCGCCGATATTCATCGAAATTGACGAGATCCGGAATGCTGACGATTTGGCCGTGCGGCGGCAGGACGGTCAGCGGATCGAACTTCGAATGCGTCTCGGAATAGAGCTGGATATAGTGCGGGTCCGCCCCGCAATAATAGTGCGTGACGCCGAATTTGCTGATGGAATCCTTGGAAAACAGTCCGCAGGCCTGGCCGCCGACGAAGTCGCGGATGCCGGTGACGACGTTGTGCCACAGCGAAGGATCGAGTCCGGCATCGTAGATGGCCTCGACGAGGTCGGGCAGCTTCCGCGGTCCGTGCATGGCTATAAATGGCCTGGGTGATCAATATCACCAAGCATACCACAACCTCAGCATGCGGCATCCTCCGATCGGAGGACGCCGGCCGGGCAACGAACGGATATCCGTTCGGGTGCTACTGATGCAGAGTCGCGATACCGCACCGGGACGCTCACATCTCGTCCCAGCCGACCTTCTCCACATTCTCCGACCAGACCGCGGCGCGATAGATCTCGCGCCCGTCGGTGTCTCTGACCCGGATGCAGGCATCGCGGCCGCGCAAATCGTCGCGCCAGACGAACAGGTGGCTTGCCATCTCGTTGGCCACCACGAATGTCGCTTCGGGGCATTCGAACACCATGCCACCCGGATCGATCTTCACGATATTGCCGAGCATAAGATCAAAGAAAAAACGGCGCATGCAACACTCCAACTGCGGGCGGCGCACGCCCGTGCCGTCTCCAATCGGCATTTGACTGAAATTCAATCGCGCACGGTCACGGCATGTCACCGCTCCTGACGTCACTCGGAGTGGCGCCATAGGTTCGCCGGAAGCAGCGGTTGAAATAGGAGAGATCGCCGAAGCCGACATCGTAGGCGATCGAGCTGACCGTCCGCTCAGCGTATCCGGGTTCGCGCAACATGCGATGCGCACGCTTGACGCGCTGTTCGATCAGGAAGGACGAGAACGTCTTGCCGTCGGCCTCGAACAGGCGCTGGAGATAGCGCGGCGTCACGCCGAGCTCCTGGGCGACCGTGGCCACCGACAGGTCCTGCCGCCAGCAATTGTTGGCGATGGAGACTTTCGCCTTCTGCAGCCGTGCCGCCTTGACGCCGCGGCGCCCGGCCAGCTCCCGCGGCTCGTTGGTGGCACCGAGGACCATTGCCAGAAGATCGTGCAGATGCCCGACCCCGAGCTGGCGCAAATTTGGCATCGCGAACGCCTTCTCCCGCACCAGCGTCACCGCGTAATCGACCAGCAATCGAAGTCCCGTCGAGCTCTCCGGCATGACACGCATCACGGCGTCATCGACGTCCACGATCATCGGCGCCAGCACGCGTCTCGGCACACGGAGCGAGAAACAGCTACCCAGCGACAATCGCTCGAACGTCGTGACGTCCTCCGCGCTGGTGAGGACCGCCTCTCCCGCACGAAGGCTCAGATCGTGTCCCCGCTCGGATATCCCAAGCACGCCAGATCGATTCACGATCAGGGCCAGGCTGTCGTCCCCATCGGCAACCAGATGCTTGGTGCGAACGACGCGCGCTCCGCACAATCCTCCGATCAGCAATTGGGCTTCCGGCAAGACGTGGGACGTGAAGCTCGCCGCGAACGGCTTTCCTTCCCTCACCTCGACCTCCGCCTTCAACACCCCGCGGCAATAGAAATCGCGAAGCAGCGGGATACGCTCGTTTTCGGGAATTTCGTTCGTTGAAACGTTAATAACTGAAAAATCAAACTGGCTCACTGCAATCCTCCAACCGACGAGCAGGTCCGGCCACGCGCTGTCGTTTCCTCACACTCGCGTTCGATTCCGTCGCGGCATCGCTTCGCGGCGCTTGCTGCTCTTCACTTTTCTGGAAGCGATATACGAAAGTATCAAATGACTCGCGTCCTGCATTCGGAGGACAGGGGAGCTCGGCTCATCACAATGGATTGAGATTGCGGCACATACCCGGCGAACCATGTGAAATGGATCACAAGGTATCGTCACCGTCGTTCGTTCGAGGCGCGAATGGAACGGCAAAGCCGGTGGCAATCTTGACCAGATCGGCCTGCCTGCCGGCGCCGGTCTTCTCGAACAGGCGGCCGAGATGCGTCTTCACGGTCGTTTCGGCGATGCCGAGCTTTGCCGCAATGTCGGGAACGCCGCCGATCTCGATAATGGCCATCAATACGCGCAGTTCTGACGGTGTCAGCCTGAAGGCCGCAGCGATCGCATCGGCTGCGAGCCATGTCGCCGCCGATGCCTTCTGCACGAACAGCACCGTGGCTGCAGCATCTCGCGATGGACTGCGATCGCGCTTCAAGGGAAAAGCGTGGAGCAGATAGTGCTGCCCATCAACTGATGTCGCAAGCTCGATCTGACGGCGGGCAGCGGAACGAGTTTCTCGGCCTGCATCGATTCCGCACAGGCCGCGGAATATTTTGTCGGTCTGGGTGTTGCGGGCCACGATCCGGTCTCCGACCATTGTGAGCAGGCTCCCATTGGCGAACAGCTCGCGGCATGCTGCGTTGGCGTGCACGACCCGGCCATCTGCGTCGAGCAGGCAGATCGCCGTGCTCAGCCCATCCAAGACATCGGCAAGGTCGTCAACGGTATGCGAGCGGGCCCTGATCTGCCGGCCCATGGCTCTGGAGCGCTGGAGGTGCGGAGCAAGCAGCCGCATGCGCTCACGCATCGGCTCGTCAACGAGTCCGTGCGACCTGTGGCGCAACACCTGCAGAATCGTGGTGCGCGTGGCCGACGTCTCGATCGCGACCGTTGCAAGGTCTATCGCTCCTTGCGGTTCCACCCACTCGCGATAGAAGCTCGTTGCCAGGAAATCCGCATGAGGCATGATGTCGGCTACGCCGATCGTCTGCCCCGCTGCGAGCGTGAGATGACGATCGAGCAGAGGGTCGAGCTCCACATATCGGTCGCGATAAAGCTGGCGGAAGCGGGATTCGGTGCCAAAATGCTCCTGGATCTCGATCGAAAGCCTGGCTCTGTCCCTGGACAGGATGGTCGCGGCACATCCGCCGACGAAATGCGAAACCCGTTCCAGCACCCCGCTGCGCAGCGCGGGATCGACCGCCGCGTCGTAGATCGCGCCGACGAGGGACGAGAACCGATTTGCGTGGAGGATTGTCATCGGCCGGCCGACGCAATCTGCGTATGGCTCGGGCGTGCGAGAAAGATCGCTATCCCTGGGGGACTGGCGAAGGAGACGGGCCGTTCAATGGCCGGCTTCGACGGGGAGAAAACGTTGCAACGAAATGCTGGAATATCGAACATCGTCCTTGCGTAACGTCAACCGCAGGATGCGGCTTGGACGTTTTCGCCAAAGACTAGGATAAAAGCGAACAGCGCGCGGACTGTGTGCGATGAGTCACGCGTGCGATCAGTCAGGCGTCGGTCGCGCTGCAGAACCCTGTCGCCACCGATCCCCTGGGCCTCGCATGCGGCTCCGGCAATTTACTTGCGATTCTCCTCGCAGAATTTCAGCGCCGCCAGCGCTTCACCGGCACGCGGCACCTGCATCTCGATGCTGTCGTCATCATCGTCCTCGAAATCGAGCGAGAGACGCTTGGCCTTGGACAGCCGGTCCATCATGGACTGATCGTATTCGAAGATGCCGCGAACGGTGGTCTTGTCCATGACCTCCCACTTGGCCTTCTTCATGATATCGGCGTCGTCGGTACCGACGTCAGCCCGGAGGATCTCGCCGACCTTGTCCCACTCCCAGCCGTCATAGATCATCACGATGACGATAGCTTTCTCGGAATAGGTGATGACGATGACGTAGTCCCGGTTCTCGTCTTGCTTGTCCTTGTAGCCGCGGCTCGCATTGCAATGTGCGTCCTGCGTGCGCTTCTCGATGGTCCAGTCGCCAACCTTGGATTGTTGCGCCTGCACCGGACTTGCGGTCAAAGCGACGGCGCCCAAGGCGCCGGCCAGCAACCCAGCGGCGAGGAGAAATCGTTTCATGTCAGCCTCCAGCGTGTTCCCCGGACCGAGATGACCACCTCTGCCGGTGACCCGCAAGGGCTTCGGCGACCGCGTAGGGCGCTGCCCCTGCCCTACTCCCGCCGCGGCACGATCGCGATCGGGGTGAAGGTGTAAACCTCCTCGCCGTTCTGGTTGAACATCGTCCATTTCACCAGCGCGATGCCCTGCGGCTTCGATTTCGACGGCGTCAGGCTCATGACCTCCCCGACCAGATGCAGGCGGTCATCGGGCCGTACCGGGATGGTCCAGCGCAGCCCGTCAACGCCGGCGCCGATCAGCGGATGCGGGCCGAAGGGGCGGGTCTGGATCGCAAGGCTCATCGCAATCGCGGCGGTGTGCCATCCCGAGGCAGCGAGACCCCTGAACAGGGTCTGCTTGGCGGCTTCGTGGTCGAGATGCATCGGCTGCGGATCGAACTCGGCCGCGAACGGCTTGATGTCGGCCTCGGTGACATGAACTTCGGGGGATTTGAACTGCATTCCAATGGTGAGATCGTCGAACCACTCGATCCGCGCCATGATTTCGCCTCGCAGTGTGATGCGCCGCCTCGCGGCTAACAGGATTGAGCAAGAGCGGGATGTAGCGGCTCCGCAGCGCACAAACCAGCCCGGGTTCCCCCACGAAACCCGTTTCCAGATGCGACGAAACACGCCTGAAACAGATCGTCGGTTATCTGGTTGTCAAAATCATACAGGGACGGCCACCATGCAATTCTTCCTCAACCTGATCTGGGATTATTCCTGCTGTCAGCACCTCGTCGCCCTGCCGCCGCAGGAGGACGAGCTATGATCGAGCTGATCTCGGCCTTGCTCGCGCTTTGCAGCGTCGGTGTTTTTGCAGCGCACGCGGTGGATGCCTATCGCACCACCCATTACTAATAGCCTTGCACTGACAGCCTTGCCCTAGAACGGCCGCCGGTAGAAATGTTCAGAATGCGTTGCGGGCGGAAACCTGTTGGCGAGCGCGAGAGCTCCCCTTTCGTCCGTTTCGAGCGCGATCTTCTGCGCGAGCATCACGTCGCCGGGAACGAGAAAGCCTGACGGGACGAAGCACCACCCCATCGTCGCATTTCCGGCCGCGTCGATCTCATGGACATTGGCGGCCGTGCCATAGTGGATGCGATAGGTCTTACCGGTATCACAGCCGACGACATCGAAATGCCGGTGCTGCTCGAACTGCGCGCGCTGCGCAGGCGACAGCCATTCGGCCAGAAGCCGGCGGCCGCGGGCATCCGGCGTGTTCTCGCCGAAGAAGCGCCGATAGAGTTCGCGTAGCGCATGCAGACGCGCACGCGCCGGCGCGCGGAGCCAGACTGCCGCGATCATGAGCAGCTCAGATCAACCGCCGACCAGGCGGGGATAGAACAGCGTTTCCTGCGCGGTCGGGTCAAACGATCGGATCCGGGTGACTTCGCCGGGTCCGGTTCGCAGCGCGGCGGTGAAGCCCGCTCCGGTGAGCTCCCGAAAGCGCCGTTCGGCCCGCGCCAGCGCTTCGGCATTGCCAGGATCAAACTCGTGGCGCGTGTCGCCAGTCTGGTCCATCACGATCTGGGTTGCCATGTTGAGTCTCCTCATGCCCAGCCCTGTTCGATCAAAGCAAACCTCGTGCCGTCGGTTCCAGTTGGCAACAACTTTCTCTTGCCGGCGCATCACGCCTTGCTGAGCTGCTCAACGCGAGGCGGCCGCTCCTCCGCCCTCGTCGATCTGCCGTCCCATCAGGGCGATCGCCTTCTGATAAACGCCGGCGGCATTCCAGGCTTCGATGGCGGCGAAATTCGGCTCGCCCGGCTGGTAACCGGCTCCTGCGCGCCAGCCATGGGCCTTGAGGAAATTCGCCGTCGAGTTCAGCGCATTGGCGGCAACTTCGAGATTGCCGGTGCCGTAGGCCAGGATGTTCTTGGGCATGAACTGGGTCTGGCCGACTTCGCCGTGCATCGAGCCGCGGGTTGCCCCCGACAGCGTGCCGCGATCGATCAGCTTCAGCGCCGCATAGAGCTGGTCGGTGAAGAATTCGGGACGGCGGCAGTCGTAGGCGAGCGTCGCAATCGAGGAGAGCATGTTCTGGTTGCCGCGCTGGCTGCCGAATCCGGTCTCCATGCCCCAGATCGCGATCAGCGGCCCCGGCGGAACGCCATAGCGCTGCTGGATCGAGGCGAACAAGGCGGCCTGCGACTGCTTGAGCTGGCGCCCCTTGGCGACGATGGTAGTGGCGCCGCGCTTGGCGAGGAATTGGTCGAGTGTCAGCGAGAAGCTGCGCTGGCCGCGGTCGGCCGCGATGGTGGCACTGGCGTAATTGGTCTGCATCAGCGCCCCGAGCGCGGTCTGGCCGACGCCTTTGCCCTGCGCTTCCGCACTGAACTCGCGCTTCCAGGCCTCGAAGCCGGCCGGCGAACTGCCGCATTGCGCGGCGTGGGCGGCGGGCGAGAGGCAGCCGAGCAGCGTCATCGCCCCGAAAACCGCCGCAGTTACAGTTCTGCCCCTGATCATGTCCAATGTCCTCTCTCTGGCGCGATCCAATGCCCGAGCTTACCCGGACGAAGGCGCCGACTCCATGGCGTGATCATACGACAGTTCCAGTCCGTCCAAATTGCCCTCCTTGCGCCACTTGTCGAGCAGCCGCAGGAATGCCACCGGCCCGCGCCAATACTGGCTGTTTCTCGCCGCGATCGGATCGAACACGCCTTCATTGTTGTAATAGCCGGGCGTGCATTCGGCGAGATAGGTCTGGCGTCCGAGCGCGGCTTTGACCACCTCCTCGACCCAGGCGTCTTCGGCCGCTAGCGTCGGCTCGAGGGTTCGCGCCTTGCGCTTGCGCACTTCGGCGATCACGTAGGCGATGTGCTGCGACTGCTCGTCAATGATGTGCGGGAAGTTGGCGCTCTGGCCGGCCTGCACCATGACGATCAGGAAGCAGTTCGGGAAGCCGCGGCTGTAGAAGCCGTGCATCGTCTTGACGCCGTCGCGCCAGCGCTCGGACAGGCTCACGCCGTCACGGCCGTAGACCTCGAAGCCCATGCGGCGGGCGTAGTCGGTGCCGACCTCGAAACCGCTGGCATAGATCAGGCAGTCGAGTTCGTAGGCGTGGCCGTCGACCACGACCGCGTTCTCGGTGATGCGATCGACGCCCTGTCCCCTGGTGTCGACGAGATGCACGTTGGGGCGATTGAAGGTGTCGAGATATTCGTCGTGGAAACACGGCCGCTTGCAGAAGGCCTTGTACCAGGGTTTCAACGCCGAAGCCGTCGCCTCGTCCTTGACGATCGCATCGACGCGCGCCCGGATCTCTTCCATCTTGCGATAATCGGCCTGCTCGATGACCTTCAGCGCCTCCTCGATCGAGGTCACCGGCTGGGGCTGGCGGCGCGGCGCCAGCAGGATCTCACCGAGCAGGCCGGTCCAGCCGTCCTGCACCAGATCCTGTTCGAATGGCTCGCCCGAGATCACCGCCGTGAAATTGTCCATGCGCTCGCGCTGCCAGCCAGGCCTGAGCCCCTGCGCCCAGCTCTGATCCGTCGGGCGGTCGTCGCGCACGCCGATCGCCGACGGCGTACGCTGGAAGACGTAGAGCTCCTTGGCCGAGCGGCCGAGATGCGGCACGCATTGCACGGCCGTGGCGCCGGTGCCGATGATCCCGACGCGTTTGTCGCCAAGACCGGTCAGACCACCTTCGGCCGTCCCTCCGGTGTAGGCGTAATCCCAGCGGCTGGTGTGGAAGCTGTGTCCCTTGAAGTTTTTGATACCGGGAATGCCCGGCAGCTTCGGACGGCTCAGTGGGCCTCCAGCAAGGATGACGAAGCGCGCGCGGATGCAATCACCGCGATCGGTCTCGACCAGCCAACGTGCCTCGTACTCCTGCCATTCCATGCGCGTGATGACGGTCTGAAACAGCGCGCGCTCGTAGAGATCGAAGTGACGGCCGATGCGGCGCGAATGTTCGTAGATCTCGGGGGCTCGCGCATATTTGCGCACCGGCATGTAGCCGGTCTCTTCCAGTAACGGCAGGTAGATGTAGCTCTCGGTATCGCAGGCCGCACCAGGGTAGCGATTCCAGTACCAGGTGCCGCCGAAATCAGCGGCCTTTTCCACGACCCGGAAATCATCGATGCCAGCCGCGCGCAGTCGCGCGCCACACAGAAGGCCGCCGAAGCCGCCGCCGACGATCAGCACCTCGATCTGTTCGCTGACGGCCTCGCGCGCAAATCCGGAATTGGCCCAGGGATCGTCGAGATAGCGCCCGAACTCGCCGGTCACCTCGACATATTGCGCCTTGCCCTCGGTGCGCAGGCGACGATCGCGCTCATCGCGATAGCGCGCACGGAGTGCGTCAATGTCGATTGTAGATTCGCCGGCTGCACCGGTCTTGTGTCTTTCCGCTGACATCGATTTCCTCCCCGGCGGACACTGCTTCGCCGGCAGCTCGCATCACTTAGCCCTGAAAAAGTGACGCATGCAATCGCGTCTCTCGCTTTTTGCGTGAACGTCGCGCGGCGTTCCGCTAACCTCAAGCGCACATCAAAGCGTACGTCATGCAACGACATGGCGGTCCGGAGGAAACGATGCAGGGATTGATGATGGACATGCCGCTCCTGATCAGCGGCCTGATCCAGTATGCCGCCGACTATCACGGCGAGGCCGAGGTCGTCGCCCGCGAGATCGAGGGCGACATCCATCGCTACACCTATGCGGACGCCCATCCGCGCATCAAGCGCATGGCATTGGCGCTCAAGAGGCTCGGCATGATGCCCGGCGACCGCGTCGGCACGCTGGCCTGGAATACGCACCGGCATTTCGAGATGTTCTATGCCGCGCCGGGCATGGGCTATGTGCTGCACACCGTCAACCCGCGGCTATTCCCCGAGCAGCTCGTCTACATCGTCAATCACGCCGAGGACCGGCTGCTGTTCATCGACCGCGCCACGCTGCCAATCGTCGAGGCCATCGCGCCGCAGCTCAAATCGATCGAAGCTTATGTCGTGATGTGCTCGCGCGAGCGCATGCCGGAGACCAGGCTTGCCAACGTCCATTGCTACGAGGATCTGCTGGACAACGAGAACGACGCCGGATTTGCCTGGCCGGAGTTCGACGAAAAGTCGGCGTCCACCATCTGCTACACCTCGGGCACGACGGGTAACCCGAAGGGCGTGATCTATTCGCACCGCGCCGCGATCCTGCAGACCATGGTCTCCTGCAATTTCGACTTCCTGCCCGGGCACCTGGAAGGCGTGCGCGAGGTGATGATGCCGATGGCGCCGCTGTTCCACGGCAACGGCTGGAACATGCCGTTCACCGCGCCTTATACCGGTTCGAAACTGGTGCTGCCCGGCCGCAATTACGAGCCCGACAAGCTCTACGAGCTGCTCGAAGGCGAGAAGGTGACGCTGTCGGCGGGCGTGCCGAGCTTCTGGCTGATCCTGCTCGACTGGCTCGGACGCACCGGCAACAGGTTCTCGACCCTTCGTGCAACATTGTCATCAGGCTCGGCGCCGCCCCGCGCGATGGTCGAGAAGCTCAAGCGCGAGTATGACGTCGACTACATCCAGGCCTGGGGCATGACCGAGGCCCTGGGCTGCTCGATGCCGGGCTTGCGGCCGGGCTCCGAGCATCTCGACGACAAGGAGAAGTTCGACCGCCGCCAGGTGTCCGGCCGCGCCTGTTTCGGTACCGCCTTGCGCATCGTCGACGACGGCGGCAACGAGCTGCCGCGCGACGGCAAGAGCGTCGGTCATCTGCGCGCGCGGGGACCGTGGGTTGCATCCGGCTACATGAAGCTCGACGAAGGCCTGGACCGCGACGGCTGGCTTATCACCGGCGACATGGCCGTGATCGACCCCCAGGGCCACGTCACGCTGACCGACCGCTCCAAGGACGTGATCAAGTCCGGCGGCGAATGGATCTCCTCGATCCAGCTCGAGGACGTCGCCTTGTCCCACCCCGATGTGCTGCAAGCCGCCGTGGTCGCGATCAACCATGAGAAATGGCAGGAGCGGCCTCTGCTCCTCGTCGTCCGCAAGAAAGGCGCGACGGTCGACGGCAAGACGCTGCTCGACCACATGCGTCCGAAGATCGCGAGTTGGTGGATGCCCGACGCCGTCGAGTTCATGGACGAATTCCCGATGACCGGCACCGGCAAGGTGCTCAAATCGGCGCTGCGCGAGAAATTCAGAGAGTATCGCGTCGCGTGAGCCGATCGCGCCCGGCCTGTCCATCGATCAAGGAGACAAAGATGCTCTACCCGATGTCGCCCAAAGTCGTCGAGCTCAAGCGCAAGCTCGAAAGTTTCATGGACCGGCACATCTATCCGAATGAGGAGCGCTTTTATCGCGAGGCGGAGGAGCTGGGGCCCTGGAAGGTCTATCCTGTCGTCGAGGAGCTGAAGCCGCTGGCGCGCGCTGAGGGCCTCTGGAACCTGTTCCTGCCGGACTCCGGCCACGGAGCAGGCCTGACCAATCTCGAATATGCGCCGCTCTGCGAGGTCATGGGCCGCTCGCATCTCGCCCCCGAGGTCTTCAACTGTTCGGCGCCGGACACCGGCAACATGGAGGTTCTGGAGCGCTATGGCACGGAGAAGGACAAGGAGCGCTGGCTGAAGCCGCTGCTCGCAGGCGAAATCCGCTCCTGCTTCGCCATGACCGAGCCTGCCGTCGCCTCGTCCGATGCGACCAACATCGAAAGCTCGATCGTCCGCGACGGCGACCATTACGTCATCAACGGCCGCAAATGGTACACCACCAACGCGACTGACCCACGCTGCAAGATCTGCATCTTCATGGGCAAGACCGATCCTGACAATGCGGACCGCCACAAGCAGCAATCCATGATCCTGGTGCCGATGGACACAGCGGGCGTCGAGGTCAAGCGTGCCCTGCCCGTGTTCGGCTTCTACGGCGTGCCCGATCGCGCCTCCGAGGTCGTCTTCACCAATGTACGCGTGCCCAAGGAGAACATGCTGCTCGGCGAGGGCCGCGGCTTCGAGATCGCGCAAGGGCGCCTCGGCCCCGGCCGTATCCACCACTGCATGCGGCTGATCGGGCTCTCCGAGCGCACGCTGGAGAAGATGTGCCGGAGGGTGCGCAGTCGCGTCGCCTTCGGCAAGCCGGTCTCCGAGCAGACGGTGACGCAGGAACGCATCGCGGAATCCCGCATCATGATCGAGCAGGCCCGGCTGCTGACGCTCAACGCAGCCTACGCGATGGACACCGTCGGCAACAAGGTGGCGAAAGCCGAGATCGCGATGATCAAGGTCGCCGTGCCCAACATGGCCTGCCAAATCATCGACTGGGCGATCCAGGCCCACGGCGGCGGCGGCACGTCGAACGACTTTGGATTGACGCAGGCCTACGCCACCGCGCGTTTGCTGCGTCTCGCCGACGGCCCGGATGAGGTCCACAGGAACCAGATCGCACGGTTCGAGCTGAAGAAATATTCGAACGCTTGAAGCGAGTGATGGCAGTCGCGCCTAGTTCAACACCTCAACCGTCGCCGAACGCCCGGCCACCAGCGACATCCCGTCAGGCACATGATCCAGCGCGATGCGCACCGGGACGCGCTGGGCGAGGCGCACCCAGCTGAAGGTCGGGTTGACGTTGGCAAGCAGGCTGGCCCCCTCGGCACGGTCGCGATCCTCGATGCCGGCCGCGATGCTCTCGACATGACCCAGCAGCGTCACCTTCTCGCCCATCAGTCGGACCTGCACCTTGTCGCCGATACGAATGCGCGCGAGTTTCGTCTCCTCGAAATAGCCTTCGACATGCAACGTGTCGGTGTCGACCAGCGCCATCACGCCCTTCCCGGCCGTGACGTAAGCACCGGGACGCAGATTCATGTTCGTAATCACGCCGTTCACGGAGGCATGCACCTCGCTGCGATCGAGGTTGAGCTGGGCGACCGCGCGGTCGGCAACGGCCTGGTCGAAGGCAGCCTTGGCCTGGAGCTGGGTCGCCAGGACCTGCTCCTGCTTCTGCTGCGACACGGCATCCGTCGTGAGCGCGCTGTAGCGCTTCAAATCGGCATTGGCCTGATCGAGCGTGGCCTGATGACCTGCCACGGACGCATCGGCCTGCCGCAGCGCCAGCGCAAATCGCTCGCGATCGATCTTGAACAGGACGTCACCGCGATGGACCTTCTGATTGTCCTTGACCAGCACCTCGGTGACGAAGCCGGACACGTCGGGCGCGACCTGCACCACGTCGGCGCGCACCCGGCCGTCGCGGGTCCATGGCTGCTCCATGTAATAGACCCAGAGCTCGCGGCCGACGGCGAGCGCGGCGACAACGGCAAGGAGCGTCAACGCGAGGCGCCCGAGCCAGGCAAGATTCCCTTTCATGCAAGGTACTCCGAGAGATAGACGACGACGCCGAGAATGCAGACGTAGATCGCGAAATCGAACAGCGCGCGGTGCCAAACTAGCCGGTAGAGATCAAAGCGCTGCATGAAACGGCGCAGCAGAGCACTCAGCCCGTAGGCGATGATGATCCACAACAGCAGCGCTGGCACGAGCACACCATAGATATCGATCACGTATCTCATGCTGCAACACTCTCGCCTGCCCGCGGCCGATAGGCCGGCGCATCCGGAAACAGGCCGCGCCTTATGCCGACGAGGCCGACCAGAGCGTCCTCGCGCGCCTTCTCATTGGGATCCTTCACCGCACGGGCCAGTGCCCGATCGACGCTTGCCAGAAGTTCGGCCGGCATTCCATCGCCCGCATATTTGCGGCAGGCGATGGCGAGCTCGTCGAGCATGTCGTCGATGACGGCAATGGTGGATGCCGCGAGCGCATAGCGGGCACGGCGCAGATCGATGATGTTGATTCCGATACGGAGCTGGACGAGGCTGTCGGTATCGCGCCGGTCGCTCTCGGAGAGGAAGGCGATGCGCTGTACGAGCAATCCGAGCCGGTGCAGCATGAGGCCTGCAAATACGGCGCGATCGCCCCTTCCGCGCCGCTCGGCGGCAACGGTGAGCGTCTTCCAGTTCGACAGCACCAAGCGATTGGCAATCCACTCCGCCCCCACCCCACGCGCGATCCGCGTCACCAACTCGGCGATGGCGACGCCGACGAAGAAGGCAACGGCGGAATTGGCGTATGACGCAAAGTCCGCGCTGTAGGTCGATTGCAGCGCCAGCAGCGTCGCCGTGTTGGCCGCGAGCGCCATGCCGGTTCCGGTCGTTGCGGGCCGTGCGATCAGGAAGCCATAGAAGAGGAACGTTGGCGCGAGCGCGGCGACCAAAACCTCGAGATGCGAGATTGCGGGCACCAGCGCAAAAAGGTAGATCGCCACGACGACAATGGCGACCAGGGACCACAGGCCAAAACTGCGGATGAAGCGCGCGGGCTCGTCCTGCGCGGCGAAGAACGAACAGGCGACGGCCGCCATCATCGGCGCCGACGCGCCGTCCGGCCAGCCGGTACCGATCCAGAACGCGCAGCAGATCAGGATGGCCGCCGCCGCGCCGGCAGCCGACCACAGGGCAAGGCCGCGATCCCTATGGCGCACCGGCGCGGCACCTGCTTCGGATTGGAAATCCAGATCGAGCGTCGAGACGTTCCGGCTCTCGGCGATTGCTTCCGTCAGGGCGCGGCAATCGCGCGAGAGGTCGACCAGATCGCGCAGCCGCGACAACAGGCTGGTGACGATGATCCGCTCCCAGGAGGCGCTGTCGTCGAGGACCGCCTGCTGCCGTGCGATCATGGCGCGAATCCGCTCGGCCGGCTGCCGTGCGTTGGCGTCGCTGGTGATCCATTCCGCGAGATTTTCCAGGAGCCGCCTCAGCTCGGGTTGCCGCCACAACGCCTCCTCGCCCAGCGCAGCGAGCCGGTCCTCAAGCGAAGCGATCACCGGCAAGAGCATCAGCATGCGCAGCCGGATTTCACCCAGTCCGACGACGGCATTGCGGTCGGTCAACCGGTCATAAGCAAGATGGGTGGAGAGCGTGTCGATTTCGACGATGTCGGTCGCAAGCTTGATGCGCTTGGCGCGGCGGGTCTCGTTCGTCCCGTGGCGCAACAGGACGACTTGACTTAGGCGCTGCGCGTCCGCCACCCAATTCTCGATGCGATTGGCAACAGCCGGCGCGACGCTGCGTGGAAAGACGATGGTCGAAACCAGGCTGGCGCAGATGATGCCGAGCGAAATTTCCTCCAGCCTCGCCACCGCGGTTTCGAAAATGGCGCCCGGCTCGGATACCGAGGGAAAGCCGATCAGCGCCACCGTGTATCCGGCCAGCATGAAGACGTAGCTGCGCGGGGTGCCGTCGAGCAGCGAGAGATAAAGACAGAGCCCGACCCAGAGCGCGATGGCGAGGCACAGCAGCTCGGGTGCATCGATCAGGTTTGGAACCAGCGCCACCGTCGTGACGGCGCCGACCAGTGTGCCCATCACGCGGAAGAACGCCTTCGAGCTGGTCGCGCCCGCCAGCGGCTGCGAGGTGATGTAGACGGTTGCCATCGCCCAATATGGCCGTGGCAGATCCATCGCCAGCGCGATGACGAGCGCCAGGATCGACGCGGCGAACGTCTTCAAAGCGAAAATAAGGTCCGCGTGGCGGACCAGGAACGGTTCATTTGCGCGCATGGCTATTTCGCTTCGGCGTCGGTCTTGGCGGCTTGCCCACCGTTCTATGCGCTGGAGAGTCGCGAAGGTGACCGCAAGTTCCTCGGGGCGATATCATGCAGCAGGCTGGCCCGGCCCCCAGGCCGGCCCCGCGGCGAGGCGGGGGTTCCCGACGGCCTACTGACATCTCGGCGGACCGCTTGCGCGCAACACGCTTCCGGCGGCGACAGCCCTCGCCTCAGTTCACCACGTAGACATCCGGGTCGAAGCTTGAGCTCGGCTTCTTGAAGGCGTTGCGCAAGGCGCCCGACATCGGGACGTTGTAGTTGAGGCCGTTCGGCGGCGTCGGCGATTCCAGCCACTTCTTGTAGAGGACCTCGATCTCCTGGCTCGCGTACAGCTCCGCGGTCGCGCGATCGGCGAGCGCCTTGAACGGCGCGTCTTCCCGCCGCAGCATGATCCCGTAAGGCTCCGGCTTCGAGAACGTCTCCTCGCTGATCATGAAGAGCTGCGGCTCCTTCGAGCGCGCGATCGCGACCGCGAGCTGCACGTCGTCGAGCGCGTAGGCCTGGGCGCGATCGGTTTCCAGCAGCAGGAAGGCTTCGGCCTGGTCCTTGGCCGGCATCACGTTGATGCCGAGATTGCGCTCGGTGTTGACCTTGGCGAGCTGCGTCAGGTTGACCGAGCCGGCCACCGCCGTCACCGCCTTGCCCTTGAGATCATCGATGGTGTTGATTTTTGCGGCTTTCTTGGCCGCAAATCGCGTTGCGCTAAGGAAGTGCGTGTTGGTGAAGGCGACCTGCTTCTGGCGATCGGCATTGTTGGTGGTCGCCGAGCAATGCAGGTCGAGCGTCCCGTTGACCATCAGCGGAATCCGGTTCGACGACGTCACGGCGAGGGTATCGACGGCGATGTCGGGCATGCCGAGCTGCTTCTTCACGGCATCCACGATCCTGAGACAGATATCCATGGCAAAGCCGACCGGCTTCTGGTTGCCGTCGAGATAGCTGAATGGGACCGAGGCCTCCTGATAGCCCAGCGTGATCTTCTTGGTCTCTTTGACCTTCTGAAGCGTGCCCGACAGGTCTTCGGCGGAGGCGGCAGTTGCAAGACATGTGAGAGCCAGGACAACAGTGGGTAAACGCATCGGGAACTCCTCGAGGAGGCTCACGCCTCCATGCCGGGCGCAGCAATCGCACCGTTGATAGCGCAGGCGCGCCGCAGCCGCCAGACGAGCTTGCGTCTATCAGCTATCGCGGCTTGCGATACGGTGACCAGCCGTTTGTCTCCGTGAAGTCAGGGCGGCTCAAGCGCTAGTATGGCTGTTACGCGTCGATGCCGCGCTGGACCAGGATGCGCTCGGCGCTGTCGTTCCAGACGTCCATCTTGGTGATCTGGCCGTTCCGTACGACGAAGCGGTCGACGTAGCGGTTGCCCTCGAATGGGGTCCCATCCATCCATTCGCCGTAGAGCGTGCCCACACTATAGACCACGGTCTCGCCGTCGCCGGGGCAGACGTCGAACCGGTCCATCTTCTTCTTGACCCAGCGGTAGCGCTTGGCGTTGAACCCGGTCGGGCCACGCGGATGATCGAACTCGCGCCCGCCGGTAAAGGTGATCACCGTGCCGGGCGCCATATAGGCCGCCGCGGTGTCCGGATCGGGGATCATCGACGCCGTGAGATAGGCTTCCACGATCTCGGCATCGGACGACGGACCGGCTTCGGCTTTTGCGGTAGCGGACATGGCTCATTCTCCCGGGTTTGCGGAATACTAACGCCGCGCTCGGGGAATACGTGCATATATTTTGAACATTTCCGTCGCTACACTGCCGACAATCTGGAGCCGCCAAACGCGGCCGACCGCACTAAATTCCTTCCGCAAGAGCCATGACCACGCAACCCGCCTTTGACCTCATCTTTCGCAACGCCTTGCTGCGTGGTGCCGCCGACCCAATGGACATCGGCGTCACGCGCGGCCGGATCACCGCCATCGAACCGACGCTCGCCTGCGAGGCCGTCGAGGTCGATGTCGGCGGGCGCCTCGCCCTGCCCGGCTTCGTGGACAGCCACATCCATCTGGACAAGGCCTGCCTGCTCGGCCGCTGCGGGCATGATCACGGCAGCGTCTCGGAAGCGATCCGCGCCGTCTCCGGGATGAAGAAGGACTTTACGGTAGAGGACGTATATGAACGCGGCGCCCGGGTGCTCGAACGTGCCATCGTCCACGGCACCACGCGCATGCGAACCCACGTCGAGATCGATCCGCGCATCGGCTTGCGCGGCTTCGAGGCGGTGAAGGCGCTGAAGCGTGACTATGCCTGGGCGATCGACCTGTCGCTCTGCGTCTTTCCGCAGGAAGGCCTCACCAACGATCCCGGCAGCGAGGAGCTTCTGATCCAGGCGCTGCGCGACGGCGGCGAGGTGATCGGCGGCTGTCCCTACACGGACACCGACCCGAACGCCCATCTCGCACGCATCTTCGACCTCGCCGAGGCGTTCGACGTGGACGTCGATCTCCATCTCGATTTCGATCTCGATCCCTCCTGGTGGCACCTCGACGAGGTCTGCCGGCAGACCGAGCGGCGCAACTACGGGGGGCGCGTGGCAATCGGCCATGCGACGAAACTCTCCGCACTGCCACCGGAGCGGCTGAGGGCCGCCACCGCGCAACTCGTGAAGGCCGGCGTTGCCGTCACCGTGCTGCCGGCGACCGATCTCTATCTGATGGGGCGCGAGGCGACCCACAACGCGCCACGCGGGTTGACGCTCGCCCACAAGCTCGCCGGCGAAGGCGTGGTGTGCTCGGTCGCGACCAACAACGTGCTCAATCCCTTCACGCCGTTCGGCGACGCCTCACTGCTGCGAATGGCGAATTTCTACGCCAACGTGGCGCATGCCTCGGTCAACGACTTCGATACCTGCCTTGATCTCGTGACCGAGCTGCCGGCGCGGCTGATGAACCTCGGGGATTACGGCATCAAGGTCGGAAACCCTGCCGATCTCGTCGTGCTCGATACGCAAGACAGCCGCTTCGCGATCGCCGAGCTGCCGGATATCGTGATGGGCTTCAAGCGGGGTCGGCAGACTTTTGCACGGCAACGGCCCACTCTATTTGGCCCCGGCTCCTGATCGCTCTCAATGCATATCTGCATTGAAGGGCGGCTGATTTCCGAGCAGCTTCCGTTCGATGTTACCGCTCATCGTTCCGCAATTCCGAATCCGGTAGATTCCCGGATAGTAGATTCTTGCTGATTCTCGATAGCTGCGCGCATTGCAAGTCCCGCGGTGCCGGTCATAGTAGGACCGGCACTGATGTCTGCATTCAACGGGGAAGCATCGACATGTTCAGCGCATTCAGCGACATCGACTACCAATCCAAGCGAGCGAGAACGCCCAGCGAGGCTGCCGTGAAGCGGCTCGACGGCATCGGGCACGTCCTGTCGGAGCTCGATCTGGCGGGCGTCGGGACACAGGATGACCTGACGCGCATGCTCCTGACGCTCGATACCGCCGACAAATGTATTCGATCGATCCGCGCAGAATTCCGGACCGAAGTCGCGAACGATCGGCTGGCCCGCAAGGCCGAAGACCTGATGGCGTTGATCGAACGCGCCCGCGACGAGCTCACCGGCTGTCGCACGGCAAAGTCCTGAGCAGGAGCCGCCCTATTTCTCGCGATTGATCTTCGCCAGGATTCGGTCGGCCTCGGTGCGCCAGTCGGCGCTGCGGGCGAATTCCTCGGTGCCCTTCATTCCAAACAGGCCCTCGTCGGCGAGGTCCGCCACCCAGGCTTGCTGCTCGGCAGTGCCCTGCGCGGACCACGGCGCCAGCCCCGCTTCGCGCACGGTCCCGGCGACCTCGCGTACTTCCTCGGCGCGGCGGCGGCCATGCTCGATCACGCGCTGGAAGCAATAAGCGCCCTGCTTCTCCCAATCGATCGTGGGAAAGGTTTCCGCCAATGAAGCCAGCACCGCATCCTCGACTCCATAGGCGCGCGCGGTGGTAAAGCTTTCGATGACCATGGCCTCCAGGCCCTTGATCATGACGCTGCGGCACATCTTCACCGCCGAGGAAACCCCGAGCTTGTCGCTCGCAACCTTTGCCGCAAAACCGATCGTGTTCAAAAGCAGCTCCAGCTCCCTGGCACCGGGACCACCGAGCAGCAGCGGCACCTTGATGCGATAAGGCGGCACCGACGTCATAACCGCGCCCTCGACATAGCGTCCGGCGGCGCCATCGATCAGCGCGGCGGCGCGCTGCTTGGCGCCGGGAGACGCCGAATTGAAATCCAGGAACCAGGTGCCCTGATTGATCGCGGCCGCGCAGGCCTTTGCCACCGGCACGGCCTGGCTCGCGGTGACCGCGGAGATGATGAAATCGGATTTGGCGGTGAGCTCGGCGTGCGAGGCTGCGAGCCAGACACCGAATTTTTCAGCATGCTCCTGCAGCGAACCGCCCTGCTCGCCTCCGAGCTTGATGTCATAGGCAGAGACCTTGATGTCCTGCTGGCGCAGATCCTCGGCCAGGATCCTGCCGACCTCGCCGTAACCGACCAGTCCGATCTGCCATCGTCTTGGATCACCCGCCATCAGTTCAATCCTCGCGTCGTCTCGTCGAACAGCTCCTCTACCGCGTAACGGCGCGGGATCAGCGCCTGCTGGAACGCATAGTCCACGATCAGCTCCAGCGACTTCCTGTTGGCTTCGATTCCGAACGGAACAAGGTCCGGCATTGCCGCAGGTCCCGCCTGCACCTTGCTCCGCTTG
Organism: Bradyrhizobium sp. MV1.5; assembly: GCF_055807615.1. Lineage (NCBI taxonomy): Bacteria > Pseudomonadati > Pseudomonadota > Alphaproteobacteria > Hyphomicrobiales > Nitrobacteraceae > Bradyrhizobium > Bradyrhizobium sp. MV1.5. The sequence goes on from NZ_JBVVPL010000007.1 coordinate 57,102, forward strand.
AGGAGATCATAAATGCCCGAAACCACGTCAGGACGCGATTTCGCCAGCTGCTCGGGCACGACCACGAGATGATTGACCGGCACGACGCCGCGACGCGCGTACCATTTGGCGGCTTCTGCGGCCGGATCGGGGAACAGCGTCTGCAGCTTGGGATCATCGGAGGCCTCGCCGAGGACGGCATCGAGCTCGCCGTCGATCAGCATCTGCAAGATCTTCTTGCCCTTCGGCGCGCGCTCGGTGGAGTCGACATATTCGGCGACGTGCGGATCCTCGAAGGTGACCCAGCGTATCTTGTCGAGATTGACGCCGTAGTCGTTGGCGAGAATGCCCCTGATCCAGGCGCCGGTCGTCGTCGTGAACGAGCGAATGCCGACCCGCTTGCCTGCGAGATCGGACGGCCCAAGCGTTCCCCGTTCCGGATTGTGGAGTGCATAGGAATGCTGGAAACGGCCGAGCATGGTGGCAGGTAGCAGCACCAGCGGCTTGCCATGCGCCTTCGCCATCAGATAGGTGACGATCGCCATCTCGCAGACGTCGAAGGCCTGCTCGCGCACCATCGGCTTGAACGCCGTATTGGTCGGCGTGTACTCGATGAAATCGAGATCGAACAGGTCGGAGCGGAGCTCGCCGCTCTTGACCGCCTGGACATGGGGGTGACTGCCGAGCACGGCCTTCAGCTTGAGACGATCCATCGGCCCACTCCGCTAATTGCTTTGGACATCCTCGGGATTGTCGACATAGACGAGCCCGGCCTTCGCCAGGGCCTCGCGCATGCTGTACATGTCGAGGCCCAGCTCGCCCGAAGCCAGCCGCGTGCGCTTGCCGCCTTCGTCCACGTTGCGCTTCTTCGCCTTCGCGGCGACCTCGGCCGCGTAGCGCTTCGACACCACCACGACGCCGTCGTCATCGGCCACGATGATGTCGCCAGGATCGACGTTGACGCCGGCGCAGACCACGGGGACATTGACCGAGCCGAGCGTCGCCTTCACTGTCCCCTTGGCCGAGACCGCGCGCGACCACACCGGAAACTTCATCTCGTGCAGTGCCCTGACGTCGCGGCAGCCGGCATCGATGATCAGCCCCTGCACGCCGCGCGCCTGCAACGAGGTTGCGAGCAGCTCACCGAACATGCCATCGGTGTTGTCGGTGGTACAGCCGACGACGAGGATGTCGCCCTTCCTGCACTGCTCGACCGCGACATGGATCATCCAGTTGTCGCCGGGCTGCGCCAGTACGGTGACGGCGGGGCCGGCGATCGCCGCGCCGGCCCAGACCGGCCGCAGATACGGCTTCATCAGGCCGAGTCGACCATAGGCCTCGTGCACGGTCGAGACGCCGTACTCCGCCATGGCGGCGGGATCGGCTCGCTCAATGTTGCGAACGACGACCGGCTTCATGCCAGCTCCTCCGCTACCGTCGGGAACAGGCGCTGATAGGCCTCGCCATACGTCATGGGAACGCCGGTGTTACGGCTGCCCTGGATGCCGCGGTTGAGCGCGACACGCTCGTAATAACCCCACAGATGCTTCTGCGCGGCGAGGATCTGGAATGCCTCATACTTCTCCTTCCAGACCTCGTCGATCTTGAGGAGCAGGTCCGGCTTGTAATTGCACTGCTCCGGCTGGTGCGGCTCGAACAGAAACACTGGCGGCGCCGAATATTTGTACTGCGCCCCGGGCTTGTGGCCCATGGCCTGCGCGACCACGCGGGTTTCCTGCGCGAAATGCGCCGCGTTCGGATGATCGAAATTATAGGGGTCCTCCAGCGCATGCGTCAGCACGAAGCTCGGATTGAGCTCGCGGTAGATGTCGACCATGCGGTCGAAATGCGCCTCCGTCAGCTTCAGCGGATAGTCGCCGCAGTCGAAGAACTCGATCTCCGCGCCGAGCAGCTTTGCTGCGCGCTCCGCCTCATCCTTGCGGCCGGCCTTGACTGACTCCAGCGTCGCACCCTTCTCCTTCCAGGCGAACTGGCTCTCGCCGCGCTCGCCGTAGGACAAGCAGACGATCTTCATGCGATAGCCCTTCTTCGCATGCAGCGCGATGGCGCCGCCGGCGCGCCAGACGAAATCGCCGGGATGGGCGGTGACCACGAGACCTGTTTTCATGGGACAAACTCCCCTTTTCTGTTCGTCAACGTCATAAGTTCATCAAGCCGCGCGGCTTGTCGATCGCAAGCGCCGTCATTGGTCGAATTCGAACAGGCGCGCTGGATTATCGACGAGGATCTTCTGCTGATACTCCGGCTCCGGCGCGAACAGCGGGATCAGGTCGACGAGATCGCCGTCGTTCGGCATCGTCTTGACGTTGGGATGTGGCCAATCGGTGCCCCAGATGACCCGGTCGGGCGCGGACTCGACGATCTTTCGCGCAAACGGCACCGCGTCGGTGAACGGCGGACCGGCCGACGACACCCGCTCCGAGCCGCAGATCTTGACCCAGCATTTCTCGTCGCGCTGCATCAGCTCGATCAGGATCTTGAACGGAAGCTGATCGAGCCCTTCGGACGCCTTCACCCGTCCCATATGGTCGATGGTGTAGCTCAGCGGCAGCCTGGTCAGCGTGTCGGCATATTCGGGCAGATCGATCGCGTCGAAATGCAGGTCGATATGCCAGTCGAGCGGCGCGACCATCGCGACGATGCGTTCGAACACCCGCTTGTCGGGAACGCCGCCGAGATGGCGAACGAAATTGAAGCGGCAGCCGCGGAAGCCGCCCTCGTGCAGTATGCGAATCCCGCGCTCCGTGATGGAGCCGTCGATATTGGCGACCGCGCGATAGGCCCCGTTGCTCTGCGCGATGGCATCGAGCGCCACCGTGTTGTCGGTGCCGTGAACACTGGCATTGACGATGACGGCACGTTCGACCCCGAGCTTGGCATGCAGCGTGCGGAAATCGGCGAGCGGCGCATCCGGCGGCGTATAGGAGCGGTCCGGCGCGTAGGGGTATTTCGCGCCGGGCCCGAAGATGTGGCAATGCGCGTCGCAAGACAGCTTCGGCAGCTTGAACTTCGGCCTGCGCGTGTTCGGATCGGGCGGCGGAATGGTCGGCGTGTACATGGTTGCCATCAGATAAACCGCCGAACGAGACCGAGTGTTCAAGTCTTGCTGCTGACGACCGGTCGTCGTCGTGCCGGCGCAGCCTGATCGGGTGCCGGCGCCTGGAACGCGGCGACGGTGGCCTGCACCAATTGCTCGATGGCGCTTGCGGCATCGCTACCGTCGGCCTCGCCGCGCGACAGGCGCGAGACGCGATCCGGCGTCACCAGCGAATAATAGAGTGCGCCAAGCAGGAAGTGGCTGCGCCAGACGATCTCGGTGCGCGGAACGTGCGGCAGGCTTTCGTGAACAGCATCGATGAAGGCGTGGCTGGTGTCGTCAAAAGTCTGCGCGATGATCTTTCGCGCGACCTCATTGCCCTCCGCGGACATCACCGCGCGCAACCGCGTGAACCGCGCCCCGCCCCCGGCAAGATCACTGCCCGAGGTGAAGGCCGGCACGACATAGGCCCGCACCACCGCTTCGAGCCGGTCCTGGAGATCGCGCACGCGCTTGGCGGCGGCGAGCAACTCTGACCGGCGCAAATTCATCGGCCCGCAATGGCGCCGGTAGATCTCCAGCAGCAGACCGTCCTTGGTCTTGAAATGATAGGTGATGCTGCCGGGATTGGCGCCGGCGGCCTGTGCGATATCGCGCACCGACACGGCGTTGAAGCCGTTGGTGGCGAACAGCTCCTCGGCCGCGGCGAGGATCGCCTCGCGCATGTTCGGCTTGCGAGCCGTTTCCTTGCTGGCGGGGTTGCGCATCATGTGATTTGTACTATCGTACAAAAGATCAGGTCTCGTCAACAAAAACCACGGGCGGCGTCCGGACGGCTCGAAAGACCGACGGCACGCAACGCTCGCAAGGAGTGCTGGAAAATGCTGGATTTCAACAAAAAGATCGGCAGCTTGATGCTGGGTGCCGGTCTTCTGCTGGGAGGCGGCGCCGCGCAGGCCGCCGACAGCTATCCGAGCAAGCCGGTTCACATCCTGGTGCCCTATGCTGCCGGTGGCGCGGTCGACGTGCTCGCGCGCACGCTCGGACAGGCGTTGGCAAAGACCTGGGGCCAGCAGCCGGTGATCGACAACCGCCCCGGCGCCGGCGGCATCGTCGCCTCACAGGCACTGACGCAAGCCGCCCCCGACGGCTACACGCTGATCCTGGTCGCCAGCGGTCATCCGCTCAACCAGTTCATTTATCCGAGCGTGCCCTACAACACCTTCAGGGACTTTACCGCGATCACCGAAGTCGCCTCCTCGCCGCTCGCGATCGTCGTCGCCAAGGACAGCCCCTACAAGACGCTCGGCGATCTCCTCGCTGCGGCGAAGAAGGACCCTGACAAGCTTTCCTACGGCATGTCCGGCAACGGCACCTCGGCGCATCTCGCCGGTGAGCTGTTGAAATACCTGTCCGGCACCAAGATCGTCGCGATCCCCTACAAGGGCGGCGCGCCCGCGCTGACCGCCGTGATCGCGGGCGACATCCCGCTCAGCATCAATCCACTTGCGGAAGCCATCAGCCAGATCGAAGGCGGCCCGGTGCGCGCGCTCGCGGTGACCTCGGCCGAACGCTCGAAGGCGCTGCCGAATGTTCCGACTGTCGCCGAGTCCGGCGTGCCAGGTTACGATGTTTCGGTCTGGTGGGGCGTCCTTGGCCCGGCGAAAATGCCGCCGGAGACCGTGGCGAAGCTCGAAACCGATCTGAAGGCGGCGCTGCAGGACCCGAACGTACTGTCGACACTCAGCAAGATCGGCGCAGCCCCGGTCGGCTCTTCGTCCAGGGAATTCGACGCCTACATTCATGCCGAGGCAACCAAATGGGAGCCGGTGCTGAGGGCCGCCGACATCCGCGCGCAGTGAGGCTGTTCACACGAGGACCGGCGACACGATCCGACAGCAGTCCGGCTGCGCGATGCGACCAAGGCGACCGCCGAGTAGATCAATTGCGTGCGCTCGCCCGCATCTTTTCCGGCGGCGCGGGACGCCGCACGAAATTGGCGTCATCGTCGCCTCCTCCCGACGGAATCAGGATCGCGCGCTCGCGCGGCAGCGCTTCCGGCATCTCGTCGCGGATGAAGGCGATGAGCTTCTCCCTCATCTCGCAGCGCAGGTCCCAGGACTGCGGCGCATTCCTGGCGCTGACGAGGGCGCGGAGCTCGATGGTGCGCGAATCCGCATCGACTACCTGGAGATTGACCACCTCGCCGTCCCAGAGCTTGGACTCCTTCACTGCTTCTTCCAGCCAACGCCGGATCCGCGGCACGTCGGCGCGATAATCGACATGGAACGCAATCACGCCGATCAGGGACGCGGTGTCGCGGGTCCAGTTCTGGAATGGCTTTTCGATAAAATAGGACAGCGGCACCACCATGCGGCGCCAGTCCCACAGCCGGATCACTACATAGGTTGAGGCGATGTCCTCGACCCAGCCCCACTCGTTCTCGATGATGACCGCGTCCTCGATGCGGATCGGCTGGGTGATCGCGATCTGCATGCCCGCGATCAGATTGCTCAGCAGCGGCCGGGCGGCAAGACCAACGATGATACCCGCGGCACCGGCGGAGGCGAACAGGCTGACGCCATATTGCCTGACCGAGTCGAACGTCATCAGCGCGGTCGACACCGTGATGATGACAATGATGATATCGGTGACGCGCTTGAAGACGCGGACCTGGGTGACGTGCTTGCGCGCGACGAAATTCTCGGTGACGTCGCGAAAGTTCAGGAGATACCGTGCCGCGCTCATATCCACGATCCGGATCGAGATCCAGCCGATCAGCGCGATGAAGGCGACGACGAACAGGCGCGTCAGCGGCGTGCGGAAGGCGTCGTCCAGCGGCGCGAGCGGCAGCACCAATGCCACGGCAGCAAGACAGAGGGCCAGCTGAGCGGGGCCCGCCGTGCGCTCGATGAACACGCGCATGAGCGGGAGGCGGGTTCCGAAAGCGCGGTTGAACAGCCAAACCGAGAGGCGATAGATCGACAGGGCCATCAGAATCGCGCCAGCGACCAGACAGAGGCCGACGAACCACGACGGTATCCACCCGAACGTCCTGTCGATGTCGGCCAAAAGGGTCTGCCGATTCATTAAAGTCCCCGCATTTGCGTCGCGCTTGCCGTTCAACGCATTGCAGCGTGGTTCGCTCCCCCGCTCGGTGCAATGCAGCATCCCTCTGGTGCAATCATCGCCGAACTGCGCTATGTCTGGTCAACCATGACTCGACGGACCGGCAGCGCCGATCTTCCCCTTCACACCGGCCGGGTTCCACCCTGGCTGGCGACCCGCATGTCTTCGCTGGGCGCGATCATCACGCAGGCGATCGTCCATCACTACGGGCGCGATGCATTCCTCCAGCGGCTCTCGCACCCATTCTGGTTCCAGTCATTCGGTGCTGTGATGGGGATGGACTGGCACTCCTCCGGCATCACGACCTCCGTGATAGGCGCGCTGAAGCGGGGTCTAGGCCCGCTCCAGGACGAGCTCGGAATCTACGTCTGCGGCGGGCGTGGCCAGCACTCGCGCAAGACCCCCGACGAGCTGATGCAGCTCGGCGACCGCGTCGGCTTCGATGGCGCAAAGCTCACGCGTGCGAGTCGCCTCGTGGCGAAGGTGGATAGCGCCGCGGTCCAGGACGGCTTTGACCTTTACCTCCACGGCTTCTTCGTCACCGCCGACGCCAAATGGACCGTGGTGCAGCAGGGCATGAACGGCGACAAGCGACAGGCCCGCCGCTATCACTGGCATTCCGAGGCGCTGAAGAGTTTTGTCGATACGCCGCACAGCGCAATCGACGGACCGCTGCAAGGCGAGATCGTCAATCTCACCGACCATCGCGCCGAGATCTCGCGCGCCGCGCAGCTCGAGCTTCTGAGCGATCTTGGCCCGGATCGCATCCTTTCCGAATTCGAGCGGCTCACCGGGACTGCGCCAGAGCCCGCGCAGGGGATACTGCCGCACCTGATCATGCCCGCGCATCACGATGTCCGGCCAAAGGACGTGTTCGCGCGCCGCCTGCACGGCACACTCGCGGCCGCGGCCGAGCGCGGCCCGGTCGACTTTCCGGAGCTGCTGCTGACGCCCGGTGTCGGCGCGCGCACCGTGCGTTCGCTGGCGATGGTCGCCGAAGTGGTGCACGGCGCGCCCTACCGCTTCAATGATCCCGCCCGCTTCTCGCTCGCCCATGGCGGCAAGGACCGGCATCCCTACCCTGTTCCAATCAAGGTCTATGACGAAACCATTCGCGTGCTGAAGGGCGCGATCCAGAACGCAAAGCTCGGGCGCGAGGAAGAGATGCAGGCGATCAAGCGCCTCGACGACCAGGCGCGGCGGCTGGAGCGCACCGCGCGTGGGCCGTCAGTGGAAGAGTTCATCTCCGGAGAGCGTGCCGCCTCGCCCGATCTCGACGGCCGTTCCGTGTTCGGCTGGGAACGCGATCTGGCATCGACAAAAAAGCGGACCGGCTGAAGACCGGTCCGCGAGTTCAGCGGGAGGAACGCCGCTCTCAGGTCTCGTCGGTGCCCGACTCCTCGTCGAGCCGGTTGGCCGAGTGATCCTGATATTGATCCGTCTGGATCGACTTGCCGTCCATGCCGCGAATGTCGGAATGCTGCTTCTTGTCGCGGTTTGACAGCACCATGTTGTCGCCGATCTTCTCCTTTGGCACGTCCGTCATGGCACCCGTGCCGTCGCCCTTGCCGTGCATGCCCGATCTGAAATGCGTCTTGCTGCCATGACCACCTGGCATCGGTCTCTCCTCTTGCTTTGATCGCCCGTGCAACTCAGTGCTTCTGTTGTGCCGGCGTCGGTTTCGGGGGCTTGTGTCCGCTTTGGCCGGAATCGTTGTGCTTGTTGTGGTCGCTTTCCTGGTTGAGGCCGCCTCGGCTCACCGGGAATTCACTCTGTCGTGCCTCAGGTCTCGCTCGGTGAACGGCGGTGTCCTCCGGATTGTGGCCGAGGGCCCGCTCAAGCTCTCGCGCGTCTGGAACATCCGGCTTGCGCTCGAGGATGCGAACTTGTTGCTCGTGAGTCTTCTTGCCTTGCATGCTCGTCCTCCGGAGCTATCGGTCTCGTCGGGGGGGGGCCCCCCCCCCCCCCGGCGGGGGGGGGGCCGCCCCCCCGGGGGGGGGGGGTTGGGAAAAACCGAAGGGGGGTGTTGCGCCCCCCCCCGGCAACAGGGG
>NZ_JBVVPL010000007.1:65328-237706 GCF_055807615.1 Bradyrhizobium sp. MV1.5
CCGGGGGCGCCGGCGCGTGTAGGCTATTTTTTTGCGGCTGTTTTTTCGGGCTGTCCTGGGGCCCCCCCGGCTGCTTGCGGCGGCGCCGCCGCGCCCCCCGCCCCCCCACGTCCTTGTCGATGCCGCCAGCGGCGTTTACGTCGTTCTCGACATCGCCTTCGATCGTGTTCCCGCCCAAGGCGTCATCGAGGTCCTCAGGCGAGATACCGGCCATCGTTGCGCCCTTCGATCCGCCGATCAGGGGATTTTCGCGCAGATCCTTCTCGGTCGGTGCGTAGAGTTTGGGTTGCTTATTGCTCATGCCTTACCTGCCTCCGCCTTTTCCGGCCTCGTCATGTCTGTGGTGTGAATCGTGCTCGCCACCTCCGCCGGAAACGCGGCTGTGGTTGCGCTGCGGGTCGTCCGCCGGTGGCTTTTTCACTTCGAGCGGCGCCTTCGCATTCTCATGCGATGCGCCAGGTCCGCCCTGACGAATGCTGTTCGGTGTCTTGGTGGATGTCGACATGAGGTCCGCTCCTCAGCGATCTTGCTGATAGCCTTGGTTGGTGGTGTTCTGCTTGATGTTGCCCTGCTGCCCTTGCTGGTCCGGGTTTTGCGCACGCTGCTGGCCTCGCGGGGCAGTCGAGGACACTTGCTTGCTGTCGCCGGTTCCCTTCGGGCTTTGGCTCTCGGCGGGAACAGGTGGCATCTTGCCGGTCATGATGCTGTCTCCTGTTGTTGATCTGCGACATCGTCCGGAGGAACTCATCGCGGCTTCCGATGTCCCAAAAACAACTAGAGAAACGACATGCCGTTCCTAGCGACGAATGCAGAGAAAATTTTCGCAAGCGTGTAAGTCTCAGCAGGCCGCTGGCTGCGAATGAACCATCATCGATCCGGCTGCTCCGTGACCGTCCGGCACGACAGGGAGGTTCGCGATCGCACGCAGGCCCGGTCGTTTGCGCCAGTGGATCTCCGACACGTCCACAGCAAAGCCAAGCCGGGGCCATCGCACAAACAGCGCTTCCAGGGCGCACGCACCCTCGATCCGGGCGAGTTGATGGCCGAGGCAGAAATGGATTCCCGTTCCGAAGGACATGTGACGGTTCGGCTTGCGCGCGAGATCGAGGCTGTCGGGATGATCATGCATCGCCGGGTCCATGTTCGCGGCGGCGAGCATCACCATGACGCGATCGCCCTTGTTGAGACGCACGCCCGCGAGCTCGATATCCCGCCTCACATAGCGCGGCTTGGAGAACTGCACCGGCGATACGAAGCGCAGGAATTCCTCCACCGCAAGTCCGACGCGGCTCCAGTCCTGCGCAAGCCAGTCGCGAACGCTGGGATTTCTGAGGAGCTCGTGGGCAGAACCGCTGATGAGATGCGTGGTGGTCTCCGAGCCCGCCGCGAGCAGCAGGAACACCATCGACACCATTTCGTCCGGCGTGATCTGGCCGCCCTCACGCTCGACCTGGACCAGCTCCGCGATCAGGCCCTCGCCGCCCCGCACGCGGGCAATCTGCAGCTGCCGTTCGAGGTAGGCTCGCATCTTGCGGAACGCGAACAGCAGGCGGAAGAAGCTGGCGACGTTCGTAAGCGAGGACATCGTATTGGCCCAGGCGATGAAGCGAGGGCGATCGGCCAACGGCAATCCGAGCAGCTCGGAGATCACCGCGAGCGGCAGGATGCGGGCATAGCGCTGGACGAGATCGGCCGGGCTTCCTGCCGAGAACAGCTCGTCGGCGAGACCGTCCGCGATGGCGCGGATGCGCGGCTCCATCGCGACGATCGCGCGGCGGCGGAAGGCCTCGTCCACGATGCTGCGCAGCCTTGTGTGGTCCGGCTCGTCCATCGTCAGCATGTTGTTGGCGATGGTCTTGACGTAGTTCGGCATCCACCAGCGCAGACCTGCGACGTCGCCATCCTCCTTGCGCAGCGTGAAATTGGTGCCGTCCTTCAGCACCTGCGCCGTGGCCTCGTGGGTCGTGGTGATCCAGACATGACCGACGAGAGGAAATCGCACCGCGACCACAGGACCGGACATGCGCAACGTTGCGATCGCCTTGGGCGGATCGCGAAAGAAGGCCTCGCTGGTGAAATCGAGGCGTGGTGCCATGTGATCACCGGAGCGGTTGATGGCGCCTCACCGAGATGGTGCCCGTCATTGCCCGCGCAAGGGGTACGGAACCTCCGCTTCGGCTTCGGTGCAGGCGTGAGAGCCGAGTCTACCCCCGCCCGGGCGAACGCGGGCCGATCTTGCGCTGCTGCTGGTTGGTGTAGGCGTCCCAATTGCTCCAGCTGCCTTTGCTGAGGCTTTGCAGGTCGGTGGTGAGCGGCCGGCGCGTGCGCTTGTCGTGATCGGCGATGGCGCGCTCGGATTGCGCGATCTTGCGCTTGAGTTCCCCGACCGCCTTCTGGGTCTGGCCGTTCCGCTTCGAAGACGCGATCTCGCCCATCGTGAAGCGCGCGGTCTCGAGCGCCTTCAGCTCGGCGCGGTTCTTCTTCAACTGAACCCGGTGCCAGGCGATGTTGCTGTCGCTGTCCGCAACCATGTGGGAACTCCGCTGATTCGTTCCCGCAGTGTATCGCGCGCCGAATCGGCGCCGCAACGGGCGTCCGGCGGCGAAAATACGGTCTTATTGCGCGAAAAATTCCGGGCCTAGCGTTCGGCGAAGGCCTTTTCGACCACGAATTGGGCCGGCTCGCCGTGATTGCCCTCGATCAGCCCCCGCTCGCCAAGGAGCACGCGGGTATCCGCCACCAGCGCCGGGCTGCCGCAGATCATGACGCGGTCGCGGGCGGCTTCCAGGGCCGGCAGGCCGATATCGGAAAACAGCTTGCCCGAGGTGATGAGGTCGGTGATGCGGCCGCGATTGCGGAAGGGATCACGCGTCACGGTCGGATAGTAGATCAACTGGTTGCGGATGTACTCGCCGATCAGCTCGTCCTTCGGCAGCGTCTGGGTGATCATCTCGCCATAGGCGAGCTCCTTCACGTGCCTGCAACCGTGCAGCAACACCACCTTTTCGAACCGCTCGTAGGTTTCGGGGTCCTTGATCACGCTCAGGAACGGCGCAAGGCCCGTACCGGTGCCGATGAGGTAGAGGTTGCGGCCGTCCTCCAGATTGTCGATCACCAGCGTGCCGGTGGCCTTGCGGCTGACGATGATCTCGTCGCCTTCCTTGAGATGCTGGAGCCGTGAGGTGAGCGGGCCGTCCGGCACCTTGATCGAGAAGAACTCCAGCGTGTCCTCGTAATTGGCGCTGGCGACGCTGTAGGCCCGCAGCAGCGGCTTCTCGCCGACCTTGAGGCCGATCATGGTGAATTCGCCGTTGCGAAAGCGGAAGGTCGGGCTGCGGGTGGTCTTGAAGGAGAACAGCGTGTCGGTCCAGTGATGGACGCTCAAAACGGCTTCCTGATTGAAATTGCTCATCTCACCCTTCCGTTGCGCGTCGTGGCGGTTTTCAAGGCGGCAGCTATGCGTCGTTTGTACACGATCATTTGTATACTAATGAATAATCCGGCTTGATCCCGCGGTCAAGGCTGCCCAAGATCGGAAGCGTTGCAGTTAAGGACAAGGACCCATTCCATGGCGCATGACGCACCCCAGGCCACCGGACCCTCGAAGCTCGTGATCCGCAATATCGGCCTGATCCTGTCCGGCGCGCTGGAAAAGCCGATCCTGGATGGTGACACCATCGTCGCCGAGAACGGCAAGATCACCGCGATCGGCCGCTTCAAGGACCTCAACACCGAAGGCGCGACCACCATCGTCGAGGCCAACGGCACCACGGTGGCGCCCGGCCTGATCGACAGCCATGTCCACCCTGTTGCGGGCGACTGGACGCCTCGCCAGAACCAGATCGGCTGGATCGACAGCAATTTGCATGGCGGCGTCACCACGATGGTTTCCGCCGGCGAGGTGCATATGCCCGGCCGCCCGCGCGACGTCGTCGGGCTGAAGGCGATGGCAATCTTCGCACAGCGGGCATTCTGGAATCTGCGGCCTGGCGGCGTGAAGGTTCACGCCGGCGCACCTGTGATCGAATGCGAGATGGTCGAGGAGGACTTCAAGGAATTGGCGGCCGCCGGCGTCAAGCTGCTCGGCGAAGTGGGCCTGGGCGGCGTCAAGGACGGCCCGACCGCGCGAAAAATGGTCGGCTGGGCTCGCAAATACGGCATCCAGAGCACGATCCACACCGGCGGTCCTTCGATCCCCGGCTCCGGCCTGATCGACAAGGACGTGGTACTGGAGGCCGACACCGACGTGGTTGGCCACATCAATGGCGGCCACACCGCGCTTCCCGACGACCAGATCCGCTGTATCTGCGAGGGCTGCAAGCGCGGCCTCGAACTCGTGCACAACGGCAATGAGCGCTCGGCGCTGTTCACGTTGCGCATCGCGCGCGAGATGGGCGATCTCCATCGCGTCATCCTCGGCACCGACGCACCGGCCGGCTCCGGCGTGCAGCCGCTCGGCATTCTCCGCATGGTCTCGATGCTGTCCTCGCTTGGCGACCTGCCGGCCGAGGTCGCGTTTTGCCTTGCTACCGGCAACACGGCGCGGATGCGCGAACTGGATTGCGGCCTGATCGAAGTCGGTCGTTCCGCCGACTTCGTCATCATGGACAAGGCGCAGCACTCGGCCGGCAAGAACATTTTGGACAGCGTCCAGCTCGGCGACCTCCCCGGCATCGGCATGACCATCATCGACGGCATTGTGCGCACCCAGCGCAGCCGCAACACCCCGCCGGCCGGCAGGGTGCCGGAGGTGGTGGCGAAGTGACGCAGCCGGAGCGGCTCGCCGCTCCGCGCGGGCCCCGGAAAGCATTGAACAAGTCGCCAGCCTGCTGCGTCTAACGCAGGCAGTTCATTGCTGGGCGTCGAGGCAGACATGAAGAATTCGTCGCGGATTGCTGCCGGCGTTGCCGGTGCGGTCGGAGGTTATGTCGCGACCTTTGCGCTGTTTTCAGTGCTCGATCTGGGCAACCGGGCGGACCCGATCACGTCTGGCCTGTTGGCACTGTTCGTCTATTCACCCATCGGCGCGATCGCTGGCGTGGTGCTTGCCAGCTGGCTGGTGACACGTTCCGGCGCGGATGCAAGCAATAGCGGTCTCGCGCGCAACAGCCTGAAGTCGCTCGGCGTTGTCGTCCTGCTCTGCGTTGCCGCTGCGGCCACTTACATGGGCGTCGCGTACATGACGGCCACGCCCTGGCTCAACCGGAACGGCGCCACTCCCCTGCTCGTGTTCGAGGTTCGCCTTCCGGCCGGCGCAACGGTGCCGAAATCACCGCAAGACATCACTATCGAATTGCAGACCGACCTCAACACCATGCCGGGCGAATTGAACCCAGCCGGCTTCCATCGTGACGGCGATCAGCCCGTTATCGCAGGCGAAGTCGAACTGGCGTTCCGAACCTCGCACCGCCAGCTCGCCGTCAACATCCAGGGACAGCCCAGCCGAGTCTACCCGATCGGACTGACGGCCTGGGCTCCGCATACGCCGGAGTTCGGAACGTGGCGGCGGCTCGCCGACGGCAGCGAAATCCGCTATCGCGCCAAATGGCCGGGGAAGACGTAAGGGGATCACCGCGGTTTTGCGATTTCACAACGCACGTAGGTCTGGCGCTTGCCTTGCCCGACCGGGCTGTTGTCCATCACCAGCTTGCCATCAGCGGCAATGGAAACACGGGGACTGGAGCGATACTTCTCGCCCTCACCTTCGCAGGCGAGCTTCATTTTCCAGCTGAGCTTTCCATCGGCGGTGATCTCGCTTGCGCGGCACCGGGTCTCGTACCAATAGAGACGGTTGCCGCCCCCGATGCTCATGCGATTGGCGCTGTCCTGGTCGCGGCAATCCTTTTTTGTTGACGCCCAGAACCCCTCATAGGCTTGCGCAGCCAGAGCGGGAGCACACTCGCCCACCAGCACCGCACTCATACTCAGAGCCATCGCAAACCGGGTCGCCGCTCTCATACCGAAAACCTCGACAAGACCTTCACCGAGGTTAGTCGCGCCTCACCGCAGCTTGTTCAACAGCGCCATCAGCATCTCGCGTTCCTTTGGCTCGAGCGGCGCCAGCGTCTCCCGCGTGATCGAGAGCGCATTCGGCGCGACCTTTTCCGCCAGCTGCTGCCCCGCGCGCGTCAGGCTGACCAGAAGCCGCCGTCCGTCCTCGGGATCCTGGCTGGTCTCGGTGAGGCCGCGCGCCGTCAAACGATCGATCACGCCCTTGATGGTCGCCACATCCATCGCCGTTAGGCGCCCGAGCTGGTTCTGCGAGCATGGCCCGGCCTCGGCGAGCTTCGACAGTGCCGCCCATTGCGTCGGCGTGATATTGGTGCCGATCTCGCGAGAGAAGATCGCGCTGTGGCGCTGCCAGACCTGGCGAAGGATGAAGCCAACCTGCTCGTCGAGCACGTAAGGCGGCTTTGCCGGTTTGACGCTCTTCTTCGCCGCGACGCTTCTCGCCATCCGCTCGATGCCCTTGCCCTTTGCCTTCACAACGACAGATGCGCGTCGCGGATATCCGGACGCGCGTCGAGCTCGGCCATGGTGCCGCCGAAACAGATGCGGCCGCGCTCGATGATATAGGCGCGATCGGAGATCAGCCGCGCAAAATGCAGATTCTGCTCGGAGACCACGATGCTGACGCCCTCCTTCTTCATGGTCAGGATGGCCTCGACCATCTGCTCCACGATCTTCGGCGACAGACCCTCCGAAGGCTCGTCCAGCAGCACCAGCGACGGATTGCCCATCAGCGTGCGTGCGATGGTGAGCATCTGCTGCTCGCCGCCGCTCATGCGGCCGCCCGGGCGATTTTTCATCTCGCCGAGGTTGGGGAACAGCGAAAACAGCTTGTCGCGAGTCCAGTGCGGCGCGTTCGGGCGCTTCGGCTGGCGGCCGACCTCGAGATTCTCTTCCACCGTCAGGTCGGTGAAGATACGCCGCTCCTCCGGCACGTAACCAAGCCCATCCCGCACGATCTCATGTGTCGGGCGCGCCGAGACATCCTTGCCTTCGAACATGATCCGCCCCGAGCGCTGCGCGACGAGCCCGACGATCGAGCGGAACGTCGTCGACTTGCCGGCGCCATTGCGGCCGAGCAATGCCACGACTTCCCCCTCGCCGACCTCGAAGCCGATGTCGAACAGGATATGGGCCGGGCCGTAATGGCTATTGAGGTCCTGTACCGTGAGCTTCATGCCGATGCTCCCTCGCGATGCCCGGCTTCGTAAAGGAGGCCCTCGCCGAGATAGACCGCCTGCACCTGCGGATTGCCGCGGACCTCGGCCGGCGAGCCCTCGGCGATCAGCATGCCGCGGTTGAGCACAATGATGCGGTCGGCGTGCTCGAACACCACGTCCATGTCGTGCTCGGTGAAGAGAACGCCGATCGATTTTTCCCGGGCGATCTGCGCGGTCAGCCGCATCAAATCGACGCGCTCGCGCGGCGCCATGCCGGCGGTCGGCTCGTCCATCAGCAGCAGCTTTGGCTGGTTGGCGAGCGCGACGGCGAGCTCGAGCCGCTTGAGATCGCCATAGGCAAGCTCGCCACAGGGGCGATCCGCGTAACCGCCCATGCCGACCAGCTCGAGCAGTCGCCCGGCTTGGCCGCGGCCGAAGTTCGGCGCCGAGCCCCAAAGATTGTACAATTGCTTGCCGTGCGAGATCAGCGCGACCTGCACATTCTCCCGCACCGTCATGGTCGCGAAGGTCGCGGTGATCTGGAAGGTGCGGCCCACGCCCATCCGCCAGATCTCGCGCGGCTTCCTGCCGGTTATGTCCTCGCCGAGCAGGCGGACGTGGCCGGTATCAGGCTTGTTCTGTCCGTTGAGCATGTCGAAACAGGTGCTCTTGCCCGCACCGTTCGGCCCGATCAGCGCCAGGATTTCGCCTGATCGCAACGAGAAGGAGACGCCGCGCACGGCGTGCACGCCGCCATAGGATTTGGTCAGTCCTTCGACCGCGAGAAGTGGTGGGGCGACGCTCATTCGGCGGACTCGATCGGCTTGGCAAGCAAGGGTGATCCCGGCGGCGATGCTTTCCTGCGGCGCTGCGCCAGCATCTCCAGCATACCGACGATGCCCTTGGGGAAGACGACGACGATAAGAACGATGAAGCCGCCTAGCACGAGTTTTGACAGATCGGTCTGGCTGACCAGCCAGATGTTCAAGGCCTTGTAGACGATGGCGCCGATCACCGCGCCCGAGACCGTCTCGACGCCGCCGAGCAGCACCATGACGAGCGCATCGACCGAGAGCGAGATGCCGAGATTGTCCGGGAAGACGCTGCCCTTGAGGTAGGCGAACAGCGCACCGCCGATGCCCGCGGTCGTGCCCGCGATCACGAAGGCCGTCCACTGGATGCGCTTGGCGTTGATGCCGACCGCTTCGCTGCGTAGCAGCGAGTCGCGCGTCGCCCTTAGCGCATAGCCGAACGGCGAGAACACCATCGCCCGCAACGCGATCGTCACGAGCGCCGCAACGCCGAGCGACAGCCAATAGAAATGCGATGGGCTCGCGGCCCAGCTCGCGGGCCAGACGCCCAGAATGCCGTTGTCACCGCCGGTGACGCTCACCCATTGGAACGCGATCGACCAGACGATCTGCGCGAAGGCGAGCGTCAGCATGGCGAAATAGACGCCGGAGAGCTGTACCGCGAAGAAGCCGAACACGGCAGCGCCGATGCAGCCGAGCAGCGGACCGAGCAAGAGGCAGACGATCATCGGCAGTCCCGCCATCTTGGCGAGGAAAGCGACGCCGTAGGCGCCGAGGCCGAAATAGGCGGCGTGACCAAAGGAGGCAAGCCCGCCGACCGACATCAGGAAATGCAGGCTGACGGCGAAGATCACTGAGATCGCGATCTCCGAGCCGACGGTCAGCGCATAGTTACCGGCAAACAGCGGCAGCGTCGCCGCGATGACAAGCGCTGCAAGCGCAGCCAACCGCTCATGCGACGTCAGCGGTCGCCAGGGATTGACGGTGAGGCCCGGTGTCTTGCGCGCCGGCGCCTCGGGCCTGCCGAACAGGCCCCAGGGCCGCACGATCAGCACCGCCGCCATCACCAGGAAGACCAGGATGATGGAGATTTTTGGAAAGATCAGGATGCCGAAGGCATTGAGCTCGGAGACGAGCACCGCTGCGACGAAAGCACCGATGATGCTGCCGAGGCCTCCGATCACCACGACAACGAAGACCTCGACGATGATGCGCAAATCCATCGCATGATGCACGGCATCGCGCGGGATCTGGAGCGCACCGCCGAGAGCGGCGAGGAAAACGCCGACCGCAAACACGCTCGTGAACAGCCATTTCTGATTGACGCCGAGCGCTGCGACCATGTCGCGGTCCTGCGTCGCTGCGCGCACCAGCACGCCCCAGCGCGTGCGCTGGAACAGGAGCCAGAGAATGCCGAGCACGACCGGGCTGAGCACGATCAGGAACAAATCATAGCTCGGGATGTTTTGGCCGAAAAAGTCGATCGCCCCCTTGAATCCGGGTGCACGGCGCCCGACGAGATCGTCTGGGCCCCAGATCAGGACGACTAGGTCCTCGACCATCAAGGTCAGGCCGAAGGTCGCAAGCAGCTGGAACAGCTCGGGCGCGTGATAGATGCGCCGGAGTAGCACCATCTCGACAATGACGCCGATCACCGCCACGGCAAGCGCTGCGATGACGATCCCGCCCCAGAAGCCGAACGTCCCCGATAGGCGCTCCGTCAGCGTGAAGGCGATATAGGCGCCGATCATGTAGAAGGCACCATGCGCGAAATTCACGATCCGCGTCACGCCAAAGATGATCGACAGGCCCGACGCCACCAGGAACAGCGATGCTGCGCTCGCGAGACCGGTCAGAAACTGTACGACGTAAAAGGCCATCGGCGGTCCGGGTTAAGCATAGTTCTCAATATTGGGCTTCATCCTTCGAGACGGCGCTACGCGCCTCCTCAGGATGAGGTCCGGGACCCTCATGGTGAGGAGCGCGGCTGCGCCGCGCGTCTCGAACCATGAGGCCCCGGTCTCTCTTTGCATCAATCCTTCGGACGCAGCTTCTCGACTTCGGCATCACTTGGCAGATAGTCCGCGCCCTTCTTGTAGGACGAGTCCACCATCACGCCCTTGCCGTCCTTCAGCGCGGTCTTGCCGACATAGGCACCGAGCGTCGACTGGTGATCGATCTTGCGGAAGGTGATCTCGCCCAGCGGCGACGGCATCGACAGTCCTTCCGCCGCAGTGATCAGCTTCTCCGGATCGGTCGAATTGGCCTTCGCCAGGATCGCCGCAGCCGACTTGATGGTCTGGTAGCCGACGATCGAGCCGAGGCGCGGATAGTCGTTGTACTTGGCCCGATAGGCCTTCAGGAACGCGTCGTGCTCGGGCGTCTTGATCGAGTACCAGGGATAGCCGGTGACGATCCAGCCCTCGGGCGTCTCCTCCTTGAGCGGGTCGAGATATTCGGGCTCGCCGGTGAGGAACGAGACGACCTCGCGTCCCTTGAACAGACCGCGGGTGTTGCCCTCACGTACGAGCTTGACGAGATCCGCGCCGAAGGTGACGTTGAGGATCGCTTCCGGATTGGCCGCGGCAACCGCCTGCACCACCGGACCGGCGTCGATCTTGCCCTGCGGCGGCCACTGCTCGTCGACCCACTGGATGTCGGGCCGCTTCTCTGACATCAGCTTCTTGAATACGGCAACCGCCGATTGGCCGTATTCATAGTTCGGCGCGATCGTCGCCCAGCGCTTTGCCGGTAGCTTGCTGGCTGCTTCCACCAGCATCGCCGCCTGCATGTAATTGGAAGGACGCAGTCTGAACGTGTACTTGTTGCCCTTCGACCAGGTGATGGCGTCCGTCAGAGGCTCGGCCGCCAGGAAGAACACCTTCTTCTGGTTGGCGAAGTCGCTGACCGCAAGTCCGATGTTCGACAGGAACGTACCCGTCAGCATCGCCACGCCCTCGCTCGACACCAGCTCGTTGGCCGCGGTCTGCGCATCCGCCGGCTTGCCGCCGTCGTCCTTGGAGACGACGACAAGCTTCTTGCCGTTGATGCCGCCGGCCGCGTTGATCTCCTCAACCGCGAGCTGCCAGCCCTTGCGATAGGGCTCGGTGAACGCCGGCAGCAGCGAATAGCTGTTGATCTCGCCGATCTTGATGTCCTGCGCCAGGGCCGAATGAGCCATGCCGCTTGCCAACAGCGCGAACGCCGCGCCGACAAAATAGTTCTTTGCTCGCATCCCAACCTCCACTTTTCTGAAAAGATTTAACGCAGTCCGTCTTCGCCCTTGATCTCCGCAGGCGTCAGCCCGCCGACGCGCGGCAGCGGACGGCCGCTGTCGGTGACGGCGACCGCGACCATGATCTCGTTGGCGCGCGGCGCGTCGTTGATCTGCACTTCCATGCCGTCGAAATGACTGCGCACGAAGGCCGCATCCTTGTGGCCCAGCGGAATGTCCAGCGTCGTGCCGGGTCCACTGCGCTTCTTCGACGACGGGATCAGCGCAGCGCCTTTGCCCAGCACTTTACGGACCGGCGCGCCCATTTTCGGGTGAAGGATGGCAGCGGCATGCTCCAGCTCGCCATTCTCGCCGACGGCCGCAGCCTTGCCATAGCTCTGCGCCTTGGACCCGTCGATGCCGAGCGCCGCCACCGCCCGCTTCGAGAGCAGCTCGCCGAGCTCCTCGCCAATCGCGATCAGCGGCGAAAGGTCCTCGACATACTTTCCGGCAAACGGATTCTCGATCACGGCGATCGCCGCCGCACGCCGCGTCGGCGGCGAGACCTGGCGGCCCATCTCCATCTGCGTCTCTTCGACGACGGTGACGATCTTGCGGATGATCGCGCTCATGATTGTTTCCTCAAGCCGCTTCCCTGTTCAGGCATCAACCGCGTTCTCCAGCACAAGCGGGCGCGATCGTTGCCGTTCAATATCCTTGGTCCCGATGACAAGCATATCACCACAAAGCTGCAACACGGCACCCTCGATCAATCCGCGATCGAATGATTGCCGTGCACATTCCGCGCCAGATTCCAGCGCGGTGGTGATCTCGGTCTGCGACAATTCACTGACGTCACGGGTCACGAGCCGCGCGCCGAGATCGCTGTCGGGCTGAAGCTCGCTCGCTGGCTTCCGGATGATGGCGGGATGCCCCGGCAGATCGACGGCATTCGCAATGATCGTCGCGGCCGCGTCGGCTTGCGACGCCGTTCCGGCCAACACGGTCACCGCATCGGCAATCCCGAGCGAAAAGCTGCGGCCGTGCCGTCCACTGGTCGCGATGCCGCGCACGGGATCATCGGCGTCCACCCTGATTGTCCGCATCACGCCGTCGCGATCGGGCCGGTCCATCAGGCCGACCGAAAAATGCTCGCCGTCGCCGAGATGCAGGGCAATGTCGCCGCCATTGTTGACATAGGCTCGATCGAGCGCCGCAGCGTTCAGCATTGCGCCGAGAATCTCCTCCGCCACGGCGCCGGCAACCGCCGCCATCGGCGTAATGAAGTCATCAGCGGCATAAGGCGCGACCGCGGCGTGCATGCGGCGCGCCACGACGCCTACCAGCGAGGTCCGACCCTCGACGGCAGCCCGCAACTCCGGCAGTTCCGCGCAGAGCTCGTCGAGTAATCCCGTGAAGCGCCGGGCGGCCGCCTCATAGGCTGCACGTACCTCGCTCGGCTCTCCCCTCGCCTCGACGATCAAATCAATCGGTCCATCCTGCAAATGCAGCCGCCGGCCATCAGACAGCAACGCGATTTGCGGGAGCCTTGTCATGCCCGAGGTCCGGGAATCGGGTTTTGCCAGGGCAATTGGCGGACATCGTCGCCACGCTGAACTTCGGCGAGCGGTTTCACATAATCCATGTGCCCGCCGAGCGCCGCATAGTCCGACAGCTTCATCGTGAATTCGATCGGCGCGACCAGCGCGGGCGTCGGCACGTAACCGAATGCCCCCGCCGGCATCTGCGTCACGTCGACCATGTAGGTGATGCCGCCGCCCGGCCAGACATAGACCGGCGCGCCACCACTGGTGACGCGCGTCAGCGCGTCCTTCACCGAGCGGGTCAGCCGCACAGGATTGTCGGTCACGCCCGCCCGCAAGGAACCACCGGCGCCCGCCATGAACAGCACCGTACACAGCGCCGGCTCGCAATTCTCCTGAATGCGCTCGACCGAAAACTTGAGGACATCAGGCATCTCGGTCTCGACCGGCTTCAGGGCCTCGTCGAGCACATAATAGGAGGAATGTTCGCCCGTCGTGGATACCATCAGCATCGAGAGGCCAGGCTTGGCCTCATTCGCATCGAACGGTCCCAGGATTGCGAGCGGATCGGAGATATTGGTGCCGCCCCAACCCGTGCCGGGATCGGCGACCTGGAAATAGCGGCCGGGCGTCGAGCGGCGCCCCTTCATCTTGATGCCGGTGTCGGCGATGTCGAGCAGCTTGCCGGCCTGGTGCTCCGAGAGCACGCCGGTGATATGGTCGTCGACCACGACGACCTCGTCGACCTTGCCGTGCCATTGCTTGGCGAACATGCCGATCGTCGCCGAGCCGCAGCCGACGCGCATGCGCTCTTCTTTCATGCCGTTGACGATCGGCGGCTGGCCGGCCTGCACCACCACGCTCGCGCCGCCGTCGATGGTGAGTTCGACCGCCTTGCAATTTGCGAGGTCCATCAACGTGTCGCAGGTGACGCGGCCTTCCTTCTTGGAGCCGCCGGTCAGATGGTGCACGCCGCCGAGCGACAGCATCTGCGAACCGTATTCGCTGGTGGTAACATGACCGACCGCCTCGCCTTGTGCACGGACGGTCGCCGTCTCCGGCCCGAGATAACGGTCGGTGTCGATCTTCACCTTGATGCCGCAATAGGAGAAGATGCCCTCGGTGACGACAGTCACCATGTCGACGCCGTCGACCTCCGCCGAGACGATGAACGGCGCCGGCTTGTAGTCGGGATAGGTCGTTCCCGCGCCGATCGCCGTTACAAAGGTGGAAGGCTCGTGGACGATCTTGCCGTCCCAATCTTCGGTGCGGCTGAACGGAACGAGCTTGCCGCCATGCGACACGGTGCGCTCCAGGATCACATGCGGATCGACGCGGACGAGCTTGCCCTCGTGATTGGCATAGCGGTCGCAGGCGCCCGCCGCGCCCGGCTTGATGTAGCACATCACCGGACACGCATCGCAGCGGATCTTGTCGATGGCGGCGCTCGTAGGTTCAGTCACCATGTCAAAGCCAGCCGACAGTGCAGTTATCATTTGTACACGAACGATGTTGCGCGCCCTCCCGATGGCTGTCAAGCGGCGGTGCGGCGCAAAATATGCGCCTGCCGCATAAAACCTCATTTGCCTATCCGCTCTGTCCACAAAGAAGGCATTCGCGCTGCACTGCGGCATGCACGGCTTGCACGTTTGTGTACAAACGGTATCGTCGCGACATAGATTTTGAGCGGACCTGGAATTTCGTGAAGCTTTGGCCGCGGCGCTCGACGAGTCGACTTGGGAACGAGGATGACGCAGACACCGATCCGCATCACCGTGAACGGCAGGATCCACGAGATCACTGCGGCGCGGGACACGCCGCTGCTCTACGTGCTGCGCAACGATCTCGCGCTCAACGGTCCGAAATACGGTTGCGGCCTCGGTGAATGCGGCACCTGCACTGTCCTGATCGATGGCGCGGCGGCGCGCTCCTGCGTCATTCCGATCAGTGGCTGCGCCGGCCGCGACATCATGACGCTCGAAGGGCTAGGTACCCGCGACAAGCCGGATGTGGTGCAGCAGGCCTTCATCGACGAACAGGCCGCACAATGCGGCTACTGCCTCAACGGCATGATCATGACCACCAAAGCGCTGCTTGCGATCAACCCCCAGCCCACCGAACAGGAGGCGCTGGCGGCGCTGCGCTACAATCTCTGTCGCTGCGGCACGCATGTCGAAATCCTGCGCGCGGTGATGCGTGCGTCTGGCCAACTCGCCGAGGCCGGTGATTGATGGCCTCCCCGCATCCGAACGGAGCTGAGCTGCAATCCGGCTCGCTCGTCGTCGTCCGCAGCGTGGACGAGTGCACATCCGAGACCTTCGTCCGCATCACCGCGGACGGCTCGGTCACCGCCTATAACGGACACGTCGATCTCGGCACCGGCATCCGCACGGCGCTTGGCCAGATCGTGGCTGAAGAGCTCGACGTCTCCGTTGCCCGCGTCGTCGTGGTACTCGGCGACACCGCAACGGTGCCGAACCAGGGCGCCACGATCGCCAGCGAGACCATCCAGATCACCGCCGTTCCCCTGCGCAAAGCTGCCGCGCAGGCGCGTCACTTCCTCATCGCACGTGCGGCCGAGCGGCTGGAGCTGCGGGCAGCCGATCTCAGGATCGAAGACGGCCTTGTGCGCGGGCAAGACAATCGCAGCGTCAGCTATGGCGAGTTGATCGGCGGAGAGACCATTCGTCTCGAGCTTGCCGACGACGTCGCCGTCAAGCCGGTCGGCGATTACGCCATTGTCGGCCAATCGATGCCCCGCGTCGACCTGCCTGCCAAGGCCACGGGCGAGCTGACCTTCGTGCACGACATCCGTGTATCAGGCATGCTGCACGGTCGCGTGGTGCGTCCGCCCTATGCCGGCGTCGACGCCGGACCGTTCGTCGGCACCAGCCTGATTTCGGTCGATGAATCCTCGGTGCGCGACATCCCCGGCATCATAGCCGTCGTGCGCATCGGCGATTTCGTTGGCGTCGTCGCTGAGCGCGAGGAGAACGCGATCCGTGCGGCCGAGCAGCTTACGGTGAGCTGGCGACCGACGCCTGAACTGACGGATCTCGCCGACGTCGAGACGGCGCTGCGTGCCAATCCATCGACGCCGCGCACCCTGATCGACAAGGGCAACGTCGATGCTGCCATTGCCGTCGCGGCCAAGCCGATGCAGCGCACTTACGTCTGGCCGTATCAGATGCATGCCTCGATCGGCCCGTCCTGCGCGGTCGCCGACTTCCAGGACGGCAACATCCGCGTCTGGTCGGGCACGCAAAATCCGCACGTGCTGCGCGCAGATCTGTCGCTGCTGATCGAGCGTCCCGAGAGCGAGATCGAGGTCATCAGGTTGGAGGCCGCCGGCTGCTACGGCCGCAACTGCGCCGACGATGTCACCGCGGACGCGTTGTTGCTTTCGCGCGCTGTCGGCCGACCCGTGCGCGTGCAGCTGACGCGCGAGCAGGAACACGCCTGGGAGCCCAAGGGCGCCGCGCAGCTCATCGACGTCAATGGCGGCCTGGACGCGAAGGGCGACGTCGCCGCCTACGATCTCGCCACGCGCTATCCGTCGAATGCCGCCCCGACGTTGGCGCTGTTGCTGACGGGGCGGATATCGCCGAAGCCGGACGTCCTCCAGATGGGCGACCGCACCGCGATCCCGCCTTACGATTACGACCACATGCGCGTCGTCGCCCACGACATGGCGCCGATCGCGCGCGCGTCCTGGTTTCGCGGCGTCTCGGCCCTGCCGAACACCTTTGCGCATGAATCCTATATCGACGAAGCCGCGACCGAGGCCGGCGTCGACCCTATCGAATATCGCCTGCGTTACCTGAAGGACCGGCGTGCCGTCGATCTCGTCCACGCGGTCGCCGAGCGCGCGGGCTGGACGCCACGACCGGTGCGCGAAGAGAAAGACGGCGAGATCGTGCATGGGCGCGGTTTTGCCTATGCGCTCTACGTCCACAGCAAATTTCCCGGCTATGGCGCGGCGTGGTCGGCCTGGGTCACCGACGTTGCCGTGAATAAGGCGACCGGCGACGTCAGCGTGACGCGCGTGGTCGCCGGGCAGGACTCCGGATTGATGATCAACCCGGACGGCGTGCGCCACCAGATCCACGGCAACGTCATCCAGTCCACCAGCCGCGCGCTGATGGAGGAGGTCTCGTTCGAGCGCGGCGCAGTCGTGGCGCGGGAATGGGGCGCCTACCCGATCATCCCCTTCCCTGACGTGCCCAAGATCGACGTGTTGTTGCTGCCGCGGCCGGACCAGCCGCCGCTCGGCGTCGGCGAATCCGCCTCGGTCCCGAGTGCGGCTGCGATTGCGAACGCGATCTTCGATGCCACTGGCGTGCGATTTCGCGAGCCGCCGTTCACGCCCGAGCGCATCCTGAAGGGGCTGCACGGCGGCGCACCGGCCACGCCGCAGGCGCTGCCCGCTCCGCCTGCGCCACAACCGTCCCGTATCTGGGAGAATCCATTCGCCAAACGCGTCGGCATCTTCGCGACCATCGCGGCGATCTGCACCGCGGCGATCTGCATCGGCGCGGCTGTTTTGCCTGGCCGCGCCATCGCGCCGATCGCGCGGCCTGACCCATCGGTCTATTCCGCAGCGACGATCGCGCGCGGGCAACAACTGGCCGCACTCGGCAATTGCGCGGAGTGCCACACCATGATCGGCGGCGCGCTCAACGCTGGTGGCCGCGCGCTGGAGACGCCGTTCGGCACGATCTACGCGACCAACATCACGCCCGACGTCGAGACCGGCATCGGCGCCTGGTCCTATCCAGCGTTCGAGCGCGCGATGCGCGACGGGCTGCATCGCGACGGACGGCAACTCTATCCCGCCTTCCCCTACACGCAATTTTCGAAGAGCGGCGACGCCGACATGCAGGCGCTTTATGCCTACCTGATGGCACAGCCGGCGGTGCGCACGACGCAGCCTGCGAATACGCTCGCCTTCCCGTTCAATCTCCGCCCGCTACTTGCCGGCTGGAATGCGCTGTTCCACCAGACGCGGGAGTTCAAGCCCGACCCTGCCAAGTCCGAAGTCTGGAATCGCGGCGCTTATCTCGTCGAAGGTCTCGGCCATTGCAGCGCCTGCCATTCGCCGCGCAACGCGCTCGGCGCCGAGCAGCGTGGCGCCTATCTCGCCGGCGGCTTTGCCGAGGGCTGGGAGGCGCCGCCGCTGACCTCACTCTCGCACGCGCCGATCCCATGGAGTGAGGACGAGCTTTTCGCCTATTTGCGCACGGGCCACTCGCGATATCATGGCGTCGCCGCCGGGCCGATGGCGCCGATCGTCCGGGACCTCAAAGCCCTGCCCGACCAGGACATCCGCGCCATGGCCGTCTATCTTAACTCGTTCAATGACAGCGCGACCGGGACGCCGACGCAGGACGCACTCGCGACCGGGTTAGAAGCTTCCACGCAAGTCACGGTCGCTTCCTCCAGCGGCGCGCGACTCTATCAGGGCGCCTGCGCCGTCTGCCATGAGGTCGGCGGCCTGCCGCTGTTCGGCAGCCGGCCTTCGCTGGCACTCAACAGCAACCTGCACAGCGCCGCATCGGACAATCTCGTGCAAATCATCCTGCACGGCATCGCCGAGCCGGTGTCGAGCGATCTCGGCTACATGCCGGCATTCAAGAACAGCATGAGCGATGCACAGGTCGAGGAACTCGTCACGTTCCTGCGTAAGCAGTTTGCACCGGACAGGCCAGCATGGACCGGCGTGAAGGAGACGATTGCGCGTGTGAGAGCCGCCACGAACTGAGCGCTACTTCTTGTGCTCCACCGGCGGCGTGCCGTGCGTGTGGAAGGACTCAATCGTCTTCAGGCCCCACGCCTGCCCCTTCTTGCGTTCCTCTTCCGTCCACACGATCGGCTTCCAGTCGGGCGCGAGGATGAGCCGCGCGCCGGCATTGGCGACTTCGACGCGGTTGCCGCCGGGTTCGTAGACATAGAGGAAGAAGGTCTGCTGGATCGCGTGCTTGTGCGGACCGGTCTCGATGTGGATGCCGTTCTCCAGGAAGATGTCGGCGGCGCGCAGGATCTCCTCGCGGCTGTCGAGGGCGTAGGTGACGTGGTGGAAGCGGCCGGGCGTGCCGGAGTGATCAAGCGAGTAGGCAAAGTCGTAGCTCTTGTTCGACATCGTCAGCCACATCGCCGCTTCGCGGCCGTCGTTGAGCACGATCTGCTCGGTGAGGCGGCAGCCGAGATAATTTTCGAAGAACTCGCGGTTGGCCTTGATGTCCACGGCGAGGCAGTTGAGATGGTCGAGGCGCCGGACGTTGACGCCCCGCGCGGGAAAGCGCTGCGCCTGGTTCTTCAGTGCGGGCTTCAGCTCGGGCGGCGCCTGATACCATTCGGTCTCGTAATAGAGCTCGACGATGTGTCCATCGGGATCGCGGCAGCGGAAGGTCGGCCCCTGCCCCATGTCGCCGTCGATCCAGCCGATATCGAAGCCGGATCCCTTCAGCGCCGCAACGCGGCGCTCCAGCGCCTGCTGGCTGCGCGCGCGCAGCGCCATGTGCTCCATGCCCGATGTCTTCGACGCCGTCAGTTTGAGCGAATAGCGCTCATAGTCGTCCCAGCCGCGCAAATAGACCGACTCGCCCTTTTGCCCGCTGACGGTCATGCCCATCACGTCGACGAAGAACTTCAGGCTCTCGTCCGGCTTCGGCGTCAGCAGCTCCATGTGGCCGAGATGAGCGAGATCGAGGATCGGTTCGGGCTGCATGGTGTCCTCCAAGGCGTGGCTTGCGATACGCTGGACCGGATCCCGCGATCTCGCGCCGGCTGCAATCCGCTCACGCGCCGGTAGGCGGCACCAGGCTGCCGGTTCATTTGTACTAATGTACAAATGATTAGGTCTCGTCAACAAATTCGTTCCAGCCGCGTCCTACCAAGATACTACTCAATCGGTCGCCGCCAATTCGCAGCTATGCGGAAGGCGCGAGACACTTGCGCGCGGCGATTTGTCATCCTCCCCCGGTTTATCTTGACGGCGGACGCTATCTCAAGGTGTATTGTTGGGAACCCGAGCTGCAGCCAATCGCTCGGTGCGCCGGGAGTTGGGGGAAGCTCGATGGCCAAGCAGTCCGGGAGCACGGAACCGGCCGGCAGTTCGCCGGGTAAAGGCATCGCAACGATTCGCGCGGCCGGTGTCCCCGATACGCCCGTCACCAATCCCGAACGACTCGCGCGCCTCGCGCAGGAATGGACATACCTTCTGCGGGTGCGCTCGCGCTGGGCATTCGACGTCGAGTTGCGCAAATCCATCGCCGAGCGCGCCGTCAAGGACCTCGCAGGCGTGGGCGTGTCGACCAAGCGTTTGCGCGAGCTGGCCACAGCCGAACGTATCGAGATCGAGGTGCACGACTGGGATCGCACGGATGCGAGGATCTGTGCGATCCATGAAGCGGCCTGTGAAATTCCCTGGGAATATCTGCTCAGCGCCGGCACGCGCGCGGAAGGCCGTTACCACAGCACCTTGATCTCGCGCCTGTTCGACAACGGGCTCGCGCAGGTCACCCCACACCCGCCGACAGGTATGCTCTTCGTCGAGAGCGCGCCCGGACGCTTCTGGGACAAGTACGAGTTCGCGGACGAGGAAAAGCGCATCAGCGTCGCGATCGGTGCGATCGACAAACCGGACAACGACAAATACCGGACCATCGTTCGCACGCCCCAGACAAGTGAGCTCGCCAAGACAATCCACGGCTCGAAGTGGGAGGCGATCCACGTCACAGGCATAGATACTCATCAGGCCGCCTGGATCGTCGAAGATTTCTACGTGGACATGAAGACGAAGAACAAGCCGCTGTTCGACACGCTCATCGAACCCACCGGACGGCTGCCAGATGGAATGATCCTTCGCGAAGGTCACGAGAGCGAGCTACCCGTTCCCTACGGCGACCTTGCCAAGATCCTCGTGGGTCCGACGCCACCCCGGATAGTGACACTCAATCTCTATTATTCCGGCGCACGCATCGCGCGCGAGCTGGTCAGAAACAAGGCCCACGTGGCGCTCGGATTTCTCGACGAGATCGACGACGAGGTGGCGGAGCTGTTCTTCCAGGCATTCTACTGGAACTGGTTTCACGGAAAGGACGGACTGATCCTTTCGATCCCGGATGCATTCCTGAAGGCTTGGGAGGCGATGCCGTCGGACAAGGTTCACGGCACGTCAATCGTGATCTGGATGGGACGAAGCATCTTCGCGCCAGGCAGCGAGTCGATCATGAAACCGGCGGCGAGATCGCGTTCCGCCAAGAAGGCGTCTCCCCGGAAGAAGAGGGCAGCCAGATGATTCCGATCCAGGTCGATCTGGACGTGGCGGAGGCTATCAACTATTCCCTCCTGCACAACAACAGGCCCTTGCTCGACAAATTGACGCTGACGCGGCTGACCCAGAAGCCAGTCGAAGCGATCACGATTCAGGTCGAACTCTGCGTCGGCGCCGAGAACTACCCCTACCGTTACACGATCCCGCTCATGGAGGAGTTGCAGCTGCCGCTGTCCTCCGACGTGATCATCCCTCTCACCGCCAGCTTGAGCCGTTCGCTGCACGAGCGAGTGCAGTCCGCCGTCTACGTCAAGGTGACGTGTGGGGGACAGACGGTGTTCGAGGACACCAGGCGCGTCACGTTGATACCCGTGGACGAATGGCTCGACGACACCAAGAACAATCCCTGGCTGCCGTCCTTCGTGTTGCCGAGGGATCCGGCGATCCTTGCGATCATCCACGCCTCCCGGCGTTACCTGGTCGGCATTCTGGACGACCCCGGCGCAGGGTTCGACGGCTACCAGCAGGACGAACAGCACGCCGTCGATCGCCAGGTTCAGGCCATATGGACCGCGCTCGTCAACGAATATCGTCTGCAGTACATCAACCCTCCCCCCGCCTATTCGGAGCAGACGCAGCGGCTGCGCACCCCCAGCGAGATCGTCGCTTCCAACACAGGCACCTGCATCGACCTGGCGCTGTTGCTCGCCTCGTGCCTCGAATATGTCGGCATCTTCCCGGTCGTGGTGTTGCTCACCGGTCATGCCTTCGTCGGCTACTGGCGGTCCGAGGAGGCGCACGACGACTTCGTGGGCGTGGCGAAGGTGCCCGCCACGGTGCCGACCGTCGGCGATGCCGCGACCCGCAATGCGGGCTTGTGCTACGTCGATCCTTACGGCTGGAGACTCACCAAGATGAGTTACGCCGAGATCATGGCCTATGTGACGTCGGGCGACCTCGTGATGCTGGAAGCCACCTACCTGACCGGTGCCTACAGCTTCAAGGACGCGCAAACCGAAGGACGGGCCAATCTGCGCAGCCAAAAGGAATTCGACAGCCTGCTGGACATCCAGCACGCACGAAGCCTGAACGTCACCCCGCTTCCGATCATCAATGAATGACGGCATCGAACATGTCACAGTTTGTTGCGGAAGACCCCGGACGTTTCCTGTCGCAGATCAAGGCGGCCGAGGATAACGATGACCTGTTTGTGCCCCTCTATGTCGATCATGACGAGAGGATGGACTCCGTAGCCGGCCTGCGCCGACGCAGGCGGCGCGCTTCCAACACACCCGACGACAACATCCTCGCGGCTTCCCTGGTCGAGGAAAACGGTGTGCTGCGATGGTATGACGGCGTTCCGGCACGCGCGGAAGCGCCGCAGCGCCGCCGTCGCGCACGGCGGGCCGGAGGGCCGCCGCCGCTTCCCGATCAGACGGTGATCCTGACCAAGGAGTTTCCAAGGCTCCAGCCGAACAGGGCTGCCGCGGCCATCGGCGCCATCGACATGCGACTCAACTCCGCAATCGATGTTTCGCTGCGGTCACACATACGCCAGTTGCGGGGCGGTCCGTCCAACTTCGTCATCGACGCTGCCGATGCCCATGGACCATTCAAGGGGCGGACCCTGCTGCTGGTCCACGGGACCTTCTCGAACGCCGTCAACATGATCGGCGAGTTCCAGGCGACTGCCGATGGCCAGGCGTTTCTCGGGGCCGCCCTGAACGGACCCGACAAGTACGATCAGGTTCTCGTTTTCGAGCACGCGACCCTTGCCGTCAGCCCGGTTCTGAATGCGCTCGAGCTCGGACGCGCATTCGTCGATGCAACGGGAGAAGTTGACGTCATCGCCCATAGCCGCGGCGGCTTGATCGTGCGGTGGTGGCTGGAGGCGTTCGGCCGCTCGCTCGCCGCGACGACCCGCGTCGTGTTTGCTGGCTCGCCACTCCACGGCACCTCGCTCGCCGCGCCCGACAAGCTCCAGCACGCACTGAGCCTGCTTTCCAATATCGGTACCTTCGCCGAGAAGACGTTACAGCTCGCCGGTGGCGCCAATCCGTTCCTGTGGGTCGCCGGCAAGCTGGTCGAGGTGGTGATGACCGTCACCGGCACGCTTGCACACACGCCGCTCCTTGATGGGCTGGTCGCGCTCGTTCCGGGGTTGTTCGGGCAATCCATGATCGCGAACAATTACGAGCTCAATCTGCTGCGGCTCGGTCCTTGTACGACGCAGCCCGCCTACTTCGTCGTCCAGTCGAATTTCGAGACGGAGAATCCCGGCTGGCAGTTCTGGAAAAATTTCAGGGCACTGCGGATCGGCGACCTGGCCGCCGACGAAATCTTTCCCAGCAAGAACGATCTCGTTGTCGATACGGTCTCGATGTCGGACCTGGGAGCGACGGGCTTCCCGCTCGCGATCCAGGGCGTCGAGGATTTCGGTAACTCGCCCGACGTTTGGCACTGCAATTACTTTCGTCAGACCAGAACGATCGGCTTCATCCGGCGCAGCTTGGCCTAGGTTGCCGGCACTGACAGCTTCGTCGCATGCTCGCGGAACAGCGCACGCAATTGCCGGCGCAGCGGCACCAGCGGTTTCGACGCGGCACCGAGCTCACCCGACGGCGCAATCAGATAGGCCTGAGCCTCGTCCTCGATGACATGTTGCGCGTAACCGGCCTTTGCAATCTGCCGCTCCAGCGCACGGGTATCGTATGAGCGCATCGCCTCACGAACTCCCTTGCGGTAGCCGGCATCGGTGAAGAACAGCGCATGTGCGAGTTCGTGCGTCAGCGTGCTGCCGTGGCCTTGGTAGATCCCGATCACGTAGAAGCGTCCGCGCAGCCGTTCGAAAAAGCGAAGCAGACGCCTCTCCTTTCGCGTGAGCGGATCGAACGCGCCGGTATAGAACGGAGCGAATGCCGTCGAAGGCACGTTGAAACCGGACCAGTCCTGATAGTAGGTGAAATTGCCGTATTGTTCCGCATACCAGTCCATGTACTGCTCTAGCGAGAAAACGCGCCCGTGGAACTCCGGCGACTCGTAGTGCTCCTGCACGCGCAGAAAGGTCGACGTCAGCTCATATTGTGTCTTGAAGCGAAGCAGGTAGATGCCCGGGCCAACCCGCTGCTTCACGATCTTTTCCGACATCCGCTACGCCTCTCTCCACGGCCGCTTCGGGCCGCACCGATTCCACTCCGCCTCTTGGCATATGGTAAACTATTCCTTAACCCACCCGCACACCAACCGGCCGGGAAAAAGCAGCATTTCCTCGCCGTTTCTGCCCACAAGTATGCATTGGGAACAAACCTCGCACCCGAATTGTCGCGGATTTAACGAAGCGCCGGCGCCTGCCGCTTAACCGTTTGTCCAGCGACGGCCGTGCATAGTCCGGGCAACCCGTTGCTCTTGTCAGGTTCATTCATTGTGACATCCTTTGGACGCGTGATTTCGGTTCGCGGATCGCTCGCCCGGGTCGGGCTGCTGGCTGAAAGCCGGATGCCGGTCTCGGAAGTGCGGGCAACCGTCGGCCGCTTCGTCAGTATTCGCTGCGCCAGCTCGGTCATCGTCGCGATGATCACCGAGGTGTCCTGCGAGAACCTCTCGAGCAACGACAATTTGATCGCCATCGCCTCGGTCGACCTGCTCGGCGAAATCCTCAACGCGACTGGCAAGGCCAAATTCCAGCGCGGCGTCACCAACTATCCGACCATCGGTGATTCGGTCGACCTGATCACGAGCCAGGAGCTGCGCACGATCTACGCGCCCACCGGCTCCGACCAGATCAATGTCGGCTTCCTTCAGCAGGACAGCTCCGTCGTCGCCTATGTCGACATCGAGGAAATGCTCTCCAAGCACTTCGCGGTGCTGGGATCGACCGGCGTCGGCAAATCGACCGGTGTGTCGCTGCTGCTCAACGAGATCCTCAAGGCGCGCCCGAACCTGCGCATCTTCCTGCTCGACGTGCACAACGAATATGGCCGCTGTTTCGGCGACCGCGCGCTGGTGCTCAACCCGCGCAATCTGAAACTGCCGTTCTGGCTGTTCAATTTCGAGGAAATCGTCGACGTGCTGTTCGGCGGCCGCGCCGGCGTGCCCGAGGAACTCGACGTCCTCGCCGAGGTGATTCCGCTCGCCAAGGGCGTCTACACCCAATATCAGAACACCGACCGCATCGGCCTGAAGCGCATCGATCCCAAGCAGATCGGCTACACCGTCGATACGCCGGTGCCCTATCGCCTGGTCGATCTGATGTCGCTGATCGACGAGCGCATGGGCAAGCTCGAGAACCGCTCCTCGCGCATCATCTATCACAAGCTGATCTCCCGCATCGAGGCGGTCCGCAACGACCCGCGCTACGCCTTCATGTTCGACAACGCCAATGTCGGTGGTGACACCATGGCCGAGGTGATCAGTCACCTGTTCCGCCTGCCGGCCAACGGCAAACCGATGACGGTGATGCAGCTCGCCGGCTTCCCGGCCGAGGTCATCGATTCCGTCGTCTCGGTGCTTTGCCGCATGGCCTTCGACTTCGGCCTGTGGAGCGACGGCGTTTCACCGATGCTGTTCGTCTGCGAAGAGGCTCACCGCTACGCCTCCGCCGATCGCAATGTCGGCTTCGGGCCGACTCGCAAGGCGGTGTCGCGCATCGCCAAGGAAGGCCGCAAATACGGCGTCTATCTCGGCCTCATCACCCAGCGTCCGGCCGAGCTCGACGCCACCATCATCTCCCAGTGCAACACGCTGTTCACGATGCGCCTTGCCAACGAGCGCGACCAGGCGCTGCTGCGCGCCGCGGTGTCGGATGCGGCCGCGAATCTGCTCTCGTTCGTGCCCTCGCTCGGCACCCGCGAAGTGCTGGCCTTCGGCGAAGGTGTCGCGCTGCCGACGCGGCTGCGCTTCAAGGAGGTGCCGCCGCATCAATTGCCGCGCGGCGAAGCGACGATCAGCAGCGTGCCCTCGGTCACCTCCGGTCACGACATGCATTTCGTCGGCGCCGTGCTCGAGCGCTGGCGCGGTGCCACCTCGCAGCGCGACGTGCCGAACGATCCGGTATTCTCGGCGCCGCCCGCGAAGACGCTCTCCAACGTCGAGGCCCCGATGCTGCAACCGTCGATGGGGCTGGATCCGGACCGCTTCTCGCTGCTGAAGAAGCCGCTGCGGTAAGGGGCGGATACCGCTTCGGCAAACTCCGCCGTCATGCCCGCGAAAGCGGGCATCCAGTACGCCGCGGCTTCTCCGTATCCCATCGCTGTCTCTGGAATACTGGATCGCCCGATTAAATCGGGCGATGACACTGGGTGTGTGGCACGTTGAGGCGACCGCCAGCATCGACTAATGTTCGGTGCCCCCGATCCGGAAAACAAGCCAATGACAAAAACCGCCGCACAACGCTTCCCCGCTCCCGCTCTCGATGCGCTCCCTGACGACATCCGCACGCGTCTCCTCGCCGTGCAGGAGAAAAGCGGCTTCGTGCCGAACGTGTTCTTGACGCTGGCCTACCGCCCGGACGAGTTCCGCGCCTTCTTCGCCTACCACGACGCGTTGATGGAGAAGGACGGCGGCCTCACCAAGGCCGAGCGCGAGATGATCGTGGTCGCGACCTCGGCGGCCAATCAGTGCCAGTATTGCGTGATTGCGCACGGCGCGATCCTGCGCATCCGCGCCAAGAACCCGCTGATCGCCGACCAGATCGCCACGAACTACCGCAAAGCCGACATCGCGCCGCGGCAAAAGGCGATGCTCGACTTCGCGATGAAGGTCTCGGCCGATGCGCAGCGGATTTCCGAGGACGATTTCACCGCGCTCGCGCCGCATGGGTTCAGCGACGACGACATTTGGGACATCGCCGCAATCTCCGCCTTCTTCGCACTGTCGAACCGGCTGGCGAATTTCACCGGCATGCGGCCGAATGACGAATT
The DNA here is from genome assembly GCF_055807615.1 of Bradyrhizobium sp. MV1.5. Taxonomy (NCBI): domain Bacteria; kingdom Pseudomonadati; phylum Pseudomonadota; class Alphaproteobacteria; order Hyphomicrobiales; family Nitrobacteraceae; genus Bradyrhizobium; species Bradyrhizobium sp. MV1.5. The sequence goes on from NZ_JBVVPL010000007.1 coordinate 92,261, forward strand.
CTATCTGATGGGACGGCTGCCGAAGAAATGACCGACCGCCGAGCGCTAAAGAAACGGGTCGCCGACAAATGCAGCGGATGAGTTCCCGTTTGACGGGAACTCTGCGTTTTCGCAATCGCACACGTTTAATTAAGAATCTCACCCTCAACTAGCACAAACGCTTTGGCACAACTTGCGTAGTTTCCATCACCGGAGACGTGGATGAGTCGTGCCTGTTGAGGGGCTGCTCATGAACGTGCGGGCATTTGTTATTGCGACATGTATTGGCACGGCATTCTTCGCCGCCGGATACGCATGGAACTATCAGCCCGAAATCATCAACGCGAACGAGATATGGAGCATGTTCGAATCGGAGCATGGCAAGGCGCGAGCTGCCGTCTTGCGGGTCCTCGTTGCGCCGAATTCAGCTCACTTCAACGGCCTGCGAACGATCGATGCGGACCAGGCAAAATACGTATGCGGCTCCGTAAAGGCGATGGACAAGGAGAGGCAGTATGTCGAGGCCGCCTTCGTTTACACCGTCGCGATCGATTTTGCCCGTATCGACGACGACGGCCGGATGACGTCGCAGCGCTCTGCTTACAAGCCCTGCCCAGGCGCGGCCGACGACAAAATTGCCGACCAGAACTCACTGATATCGCCAGGCGCGCTGTCGATGATCAAGACCGTCGAAAAAATGATCCCCAAGTCCAACGGCGGAACGATGGAACAACAGCTTGGCCAGCTGGCCGGACAGACAGCGGCAGTCGCGCCAGGTTCGGCGGACGCGCGGAGATCGGCCGGCACGTCGGGTTCGGCAGCCTCAGCAGGGGCTGGATGGGCACCAGCAGCCCAGCATTCAAGTACGGGCGTGGAGGCGCGACAAGCAGATGAACTGACGTGGCGTGTCGATCAGCCTCCGGCCGCATGGCCGAATTTCCCCTCGGACCATCCGCTGGCGAAATCGGCGCAGAAGCGGACGAGCGCCGAGGCCCTGGCTTTCGCAACAGATATCGAGGCTCGCTGGGAGCAAGCCAAATCATCCGGCGTTCCGGCCAAGCGTCCTTCGCCTGAGGAGATCAAGGAGGCATGCCGCGCGCTACTTACGATCGATCCCACGGACGAGGATTATCCGCGAGCCTGGGCCGCCTTTGTGCGGCTGCGCAAAATCGATCGCGACGCCGTTGGTTGAACCGGCGTGAATCTGTCCTAGCGCTTCGCCATCAACTCGAGCGCCGGGGCAAAGCGCTCGGAGAACGTCAATGTCTTGGCATGGTGAACTGCGGCAAACGATGCCGATATCCCGGCTGAAGCGACCACGAGCAGGGCAACGGCGAAAACCAGACGGCGCATTTCGGCCTCCTATGAGAGCTCGACGACTCCAACAGATGGCACGGCTTTGTTTCAGCACGGCTTCGCGCGGACAAAAGATGGTTTCGCTCAAGAGGCTGTGATCAGGCCCGCTTTTCGGGACCGCATGCCGGACCGACGCGAGCGTTGCGCCTAGTCATCGTCAGCCGGACCGCACCAGCCGGGCAGATAGATCGCGTCCTTGCTCTTGGCTGAGGACATCGCCTTCTCGAGCGCCTTGTCGAAATTGGCATCCACGGCCTTGCGCGACAGCTTTCGGCGCAGATAATCGGCCCACAGGAATTCGGAGAAGGGGGTTATGTCCTTGGCGAAGCCGCCCATGCGGCGCAGCTCGCCGGCAAGGCTCCGGAAAGGATCGTCCTTGAGATCGACGACGGATTTGGGCAAATCGCGGAACGGTCGCCGTTCGCCCTTGGCGTCGTAGGGGTAGACCCAGCGCTTGTTGTCCATCACGCCCCAGAACGCTTCGCGTTCGACCATCCTGAGGTCGCCGACGATGGTGACCAGCACCTCCTTGACGCCCTCGTCGTGCAGCGCGCGACCGAGATGATGATGGTCGATCACGTAATAGCGCTCGTCGGGGCCATGCACGACGGGGATCATATGCTTGCCGAGCAGATCGGCCTGCTTCTTCTTGTCGTGCTCGCGCCAGCGCTTGCGCTTCTCCTTGACCTCGCGCATCCCGACCGTCATCTGCGTCGGCCGCAGCGACAGGATCGACACCGGATGCACTCTCGGTTCGCGCGTATTGGTCATGGTCGAAAGGCCCTTAACATGGTTGCAGCTGCGTGGTCAGGTTCCCTCGACTATGCCATGGGCATCGCGTCGGCAAAACGCATTCGGCCCGGCGGAGATTATTGCATCGCACCCTTCTGCATGCCCGGCACGACCGCGGTTCCGCGGTCATACGTTCGCAGCCCTGCAGGATAGTGCGAACGCGCAATGCACGTGCGCGTTGAGAAGATTTTCTGCAACGCGTTCACCACGTATGCTATCTAAAATCGCTGCTTCGGAGTGATCTCTGCACCATGACAAACCGGCGGCCCATAAGCTCGGATGACGAGCACCGGGTGCTCCAGTTCAGGCCGCGCACCTCGCCTTCCCCGACGGGCTACCGCGGCAACGCTAGCGTGCAGCAATTGCGCGTCGCGCCCGAGCCGCTCGACCTGTCGCGCTACGAGCAGCCCCGCACTGAACCGGACGATTTCCGCCATCGCATGCTCGCCAACATCGCGGCGCTGGCCTTCACCATCGCACTGACCGCGATCGGGATCTGGCTCGCGGTGAGCATCGCCGACCTGCGCCGGACCCAGGATTGCGTGCTGATGGGCCGCCGTGACTGCGTCAAGATCACGACGCCGCACATCTAAGGAAGACGTCTGGCGAGGCGCGCCGACGGTCCTTCGGCGGAAACGGCTCAGCCGGGGCGTCCTTAGTCCTGTCCCCACACCCGCCGGCTCCATTGAACTCAGGGCGACGCTCCGATATACGGGCTCTCGACCCGGCCAGAGGGGGGTTGAGGGCGTCATCGGGGCGCGATGCCCACCCACCGTTCCACTCTGGACAATCTGAAAAATATCCGCAATCTATCAAAGGCTTAGTGATGTCCTCCACATTCGATCAGGTCGCTACGATCATCGCTGAAACCTGCGACATCCCGCGCGACACGATCACGCCGGATAGCCATGCCATCGATGACCTCGGCATCGACAGCCTCGATTTCCTGGACATCGCGTTCGCGATCGACAAGCAATTCGGTATCAAGCTGCCGCTGGAAAAGTGGACCCAGGAGGTCAACGACGGCAAAGCGACCACCGAGCAGTATTTCGTGCTGAAAAACCTGTGCGCCCGCATTGACGAACTGGTTGCGGCCAAGGGCGCGAGCGCCTAAGCGCGCGGTCATGCAACTCGAATACTTCCACATGATAGATCGCGTCGTCGACCTCAACGTCGACGCGAAGACGATTGTCGTCGAGGCTCAGGTCCCGATGGAGAGCACCATCTTCGAGGGGCACTTCCCGGGCTATCCCCTGATGCCCGGCGTGCTCCTGATCGAATCGATGGCGCAGGCCTCCGGCTGGCTTCAGCTTGGCGTGCTCAAATTCGAGCGCATGCCGATCCTGGCTGCCGTCAAGGAGGCCAAGGTCCGCGGCTCGGTCTTCCCCGGCGATCTCATGAGCATCGAGGCGAGCCTGGCCCATCAGGGCTCGGGCTACGCCGTGACCGAAGCCAAGATCAAGGTCGGCGGCAAGCTGCGCGCGAATTCGACGCTGACCTTCACGCAGATTCCCTTTCCCCATGCGGATATGCGCGCCCACATGGACGCGGTCGCCAAACGCGTCGGCTTTCCGCAACAGGCCGTATCGCCATGACCGAGACTGCTTCGAAGCCCGCCCAGACGGAAGTCTGGATCACCGGCATTGGCCTGGCCACCTCGCTCGGAGAGGGCCTGGACGCCAACTGGGCCGCGCTTCAGGAGAAGCGCATCAATGTCGACGAGAAGGGGTTTGCGCCCTACATCGTGCACCCCCTGATGCCTGTTACCTTCGACAGCCAGATTCCGAAGAAGGGCGACCAGCGCCAGATGGAAGCCTGGCAGCGCATCGGCACCTATGCGGCCGGGCTTGCGCTCGACTCCGCCGGGATCAAGGGCAACAAGGACATCCTGTCGAAGATCGACATGGTGGTCGCCGCCGGTGGCGGCGAGCGCGATCTCAACGTCGACACCGGCGTGCTCACGGCCGAGGCCAAGGGCGCCAACGCGCCCGGTTTCCTCAACGAGCGGCTGATGAGCGATCTCAGGCCGACGCTTTTCCTGGCCCAGCTCTCCAACCTGCTCGCCGGCAACATCGCCATCGTGCACGGCATCGGCGGCACCTCGCGCACTTTCATGGGTGAAGAGGTTGCCGGCGCCGATGCCGCCCGCATAGCATTGTCGCGCATCGCCTCCGGCGAGAGCGACATCGCGTTGATCGGCGGCTCGCACAATGGCGAGCGCAAGGACCTGATGGTCCTGTACGAATTCGGCGACTTCAATCTCAAGGACAAGTTCGCACCCGTGTGGGCGCGCAAGGACCACGCCGGCTTCGCGCTCGGCTCGGCTGGCGCGTTCCTGGTGCTGGAATCGAAGGCGCATGCGGAAGCGCGCGGCGCAAAGCCATTCGCGAAGCTGTCGAGCGTCGTTGCCGACCTTGCCCGCCGCAAGACCCCCGGCGACATGGCCGCGACGCTGGAGAAGCTTTGGGCGAAGTTGCCGAAGCGCGACGGCAAGGGCGCGATCATATCCGGTGCGACCGGCGCGGAGCCGGCGACATCGGAAGAGCGCGGCTTCCTGAAGGGCCACGCCGAGTTCCCGGTGCGCTCGACCGGTACGATGTTCGGCCACACCATGGAGACGCAATTCCCGCTCGGCATCGCACTCGCCGCACTGTCGATCTCGCGCGGCGCGCTGTTTCCGCCGAACGATTCCACGGGCACCGAGATTGAAATGCAGGGAGCGCCCACCCAGATTGTGGTGGTGGGGGCCGGACACTGGCGCGGCGAAGGCATGGCGCTGGTCGAGGCAGTAAGCTAAAGCGCGTTGCGCTTCGGCAGGTTATTGTTTGGGCATGATCTTCTCGAAAAACCGCGTCACGCTTTTTCGGATCATGCTCCAGCTCAAGCGGGGATCGACATGACTGCACCACGCGACAAACTCGGGCGTCCCGTCGTCGTCGTCACCGGCATGGGAATCATGACCTCGCTCGGCAACGGCAAGACCGACAATTGGGCGAAGCTCGTCGCCGGCGAATCCGGCATCCGCACCATCACGCGCTTTCCGGTCGACGGCCTGAAAACCACGATGGCCGGCACGGTGGATTTCGTCAGCGTCGATCCGTTCTCCTCCACCGGCCTGTCCGAGCGGATGGCCGAACTGGTGACGCAGGAGGCGCTGGACCAGGCCGGCATCGGCGCCAAGGCGGATTTCCCGGGTCCTCTCTTCCTTGCGGTCGCACCTGTCGAGGTCGAATGGCCGCAGCGCCGCGAGCTCGGCCGCGCCGTCGGTAAGCCCGACTTCAATTACGACGATCTGCTGCGCATCTCCGGCGGCGGCAAGTACAGCGCCTATCACCACCGCTTCATGTTCGGTTCGGTCGCGGCCTACCTCGCGGAGACCTTCGGCACCAAGGGTTCGCCGATCTCGTTGTCGACGGCCTGCGCTTCGGGCGCGACCTCGATCCAGCTCGGCGTCGAGGCGATCCGCCGCGGCGAGACCGATGCCGCGCTGTGCGTGGCGACCGACGGCACCGTGAACCCGGAGGCGCTGGTGCGCTTCTCGCTGCTCTCGGCGCTGTCGACCCAGAACGACCCGCCGCAGGCGGCCTCCCGTCCCTTCTCCAAGAACCGCGACGGTTTTGTCATGGCCGAAGGCGCCGGTGCGCTGGTGCTCGAAAGCTATGAAGCCGCCACCGCGCGCGGCGCAAAAATCCTCGGCGTGATCGCCGGCTGCGGCGAGCTCACCGATTCCTTCCATCGCACCCGCTCCTCGCCCGACGGCAAGCCGATCATCGGCTGCATGAACAAGACGCTGGCCGATGCCGGCATGACGCCGGACCAGATCGACCACATCAACGCGCACGGCACCGCGACGCCCGAGAACGACAAGATGGAATACAATACGACGTCGGCCGTATTCGGCGATCTCGTCTCGAAGATCCCGGTCACCTCCAACAAGTCGATGGTCGGCCACACCATCTCGGCCGCCGGCGCGGTCGAGGCGATCTTCTCGCTGCTGACGCTGGAGCATCAGCGCATCCCGCCGACGATCAACTACGACAATCCGGATCCCACGATCCTGTTCGACGTCGTCGGCAACAAGGCACGCGATGCCCGCGTCACCGCAGTGATGTCGAACTCGTTCGGCTTCGGCGGCCAGAACGCCTCGCTGATCCTGACCCGCGAACCGGCCTGACCGGACGCATGGCGCTGCTTCCTGCGAGGACGAAGGCCCGCGCGCGGGAGACGGCCAAGTCGATCGGTGGAGGCCTGATCGGCGCTGCCACCGTCGGCATGTTGCGCACCACGCGATATTTCGATCCGGCCAAGACCTCGGACTTTTTCGCACGCGTCACCAAACTGATCGGCCCGCGCCTGCGCGAGCACCGCATCGGCCGCGCCAATCTCACCGCGGCGTTTCCGGACAAGTCGCCCGAGGAAATCGAATCCATCCTGATGGGCGTCTGGGACAATCTCGGTCGCGTCGGCGCCGAATTCGCCCATATGGACCACGTCTGGGATTACGACCGCGATCATCCGGAAAACAGTCGAATCGAATTGCCCAGGCGCAGCATCGAGCTGTTCGACGGCATCCGCGACGACGGCAAGCCGGCGTTGATCTTCGCCGCGCATCTGGCCAATTGGGAATTGCCGGCGCTCGCCGCCGTCGCACACGGGCTCGATGCGGCGATCCTCTACCGCCGCCCGAATATCGCCTCCGCCGACCGCATCATCCAGGAGATGCGCCAGGTCAACATGGGTACGCTGATCCCGGCGGGGCGCGACGCGCCGCTGCGGCTCGCGCAGGCGCTCAAGGACGGCAAGCACGTCGCGATGCTGATCGACCAGTATCTGACCGGCGGCGTCGAGGTCACCTTCTTCGGCCGCAAGACCCGCGCCAATCCGATGCTGGCGCGCCTGTTGCGCCAGGTCGAATGCCCGATCCACGGCGTTCGCGTCATCCGCCTGCCCGGCGGCCGCTTCACCGCCGAGATCACCGAAGAGGTCCAGCCGGTGCGCGACGCCGACGGCAAGATCGACATCCAGGGCACCACGCAGGCGGTCACGAGCGTAGTGGAAGGCTGGGTCCGCGAGCATCCCGAGCAGTGGCTGTGGCTGCACCGAAGGTGGCGGTGATCTTGTTCCGTCGTTGCGAGCGACTTGTCCGCCGTAGAATCCCTCTGCGGACAGATTCTGGATTACTTCGTCGCTTCGCTCCTCGCAATGACGGGCGCGATTACCTTCCCGTCTTCACCTTCGTCCACAGCCGGTTGATAACCCGCTGGGTCGCCGGATCGCGCGCCGTGATGACGAACAATTTTGCGAGCGTCGCCTCGTCCGGATAGATATTCTTGTCGTTCAGGATCTTCGGGTCGACCAGCTTCTGGCTGGCGAGGTTGCCGTTGGCGTAGGACAGGAAGTCCGTGTTCTTGGCGGCCACGTCCGGACGGTAGAGATAGTTGATCAGCTCGTAGGCTTCCCTAACGTTCCTCGCATCCGCCGGGATTGCGAGATTGTCGAAGAACATCTGCGCGCCCTCCTTCGGGATGGCGTAGCCGATCTCGATGCCGCTTTTGGCTTCGGCAGCGCGGGCGCGGGCCTGCATGATGTCGCCGGACCAGCCGACCACGAAGCAGATCTCGCCGGTGGCAAGCGCGCTTAGATATTCGGACGAATGAAACTTGCGCACGGAGGGCCGCACCTTGGCGACGACATCGGCGGCCTTGTCGAGGTCGGCCTGCTTGGTCGAGTTCGGATCGAGCCCGAGATAATTCAACGCCGCCGGAAAGATGTCGTCGGCGGAATCCAGCATGTGGACGCCGCAGTCTTTGAATTTCGCGAGGTTCTCCGGCTTGAACACGATGTCCCAGCTCTCGATCTTCGCATCCGCTCCGAGAATCTGCTTCAGCTTGGCGACGTTGTAGCCGATGCCCGTCGTGCCCCACATGTAATTGGCGGCGTAGACATTGCCGGGGTCGTAGATCGCGAGACGTTCGGTCACCACCGGCCAGGCATTGGCCAGGTTCGGCAGCTTCGACTTGTCGAGCTTCTGGAAGATGTTGGCCTTGATCTGGCGCTGGAGGAAATAGGCGGTGGGCACCACGACGTCATAGCCGGACTTGCCGGCCATCAGGCGCGTCTCCAGGGTCTCGTTGGCGTCAAAAGTGTCGTAGACCACCTTGATGCCGGTCTCCTTGGTGAAGGCCTCGAGGACGTCGGGCGCCACGTAGTTCGACCAGTTGTAGAAGTTGACGACGCGCTCCTCGGCCCCTGCGGGGGCGGAGAGCAACGTCAGCGCGGTGGCGATCGCGAGGCCAAAACCAAAGCGGCTGACGTTCGTCATCTCCCCTACCTCTTGCGCCCGCGCACCGCGTCCGACAGCCGCTCCAGCGCGGTGTCGAGCGTCTCGTCCTTCTTGGCAAAGCAGAAGCGCACCACCGAGGTCACGGGGTCCTGCTCGTAGAACGCCGACACCGGGATTGCCGCGACCTTGTAGTCCTTCACGATCCGCCAGCAGAAATCTGTGTCGCTCTCGTTCAGCCCGAGCGGGGACAGGTCGACGGTGAGGAAGTAGGTGCCCTGTGATTTCAGCACCGGGAAGCCGAGGCTCTCCAGTCCCTTGGCGAGGCGGTCCCTGCTCCGCGCCAGGTCCTTGCGCATCGACAGGAAATACTCGTCCGGCTTGCCAAGGCCGTAGGCAACGGCGGCCTGGAGGTTCGGCGCGGTGGTGAAGGTCAGGAACTGGTGCACCTTGGCGGCAACGCGCAGCAACGGCGGCGCGGCGCAGACGAAGCCGATCTTCCAACCCGTCAGCGAGAAGATCTTGCCGGCCGAGCCGACCTTGATGGTGCGGTCCCGCATGCCGGGGATGGTGATCAGCGGGATATGCTTGTGCTCGTCGAAGGTGACGTGCTCCCAGACCTCGTCGCAGATCGCGATGACGTCGAACTCCTGGCAGTAGCGCGCCAACAGCTCGAGGTCCTCGCGCGGAAACACCACCGCGGACGGATTCAGAGGATTGTTGAAGAGCACCGCCTTGGTCTTTGAATTGAAGACGCTTTTCAGCATGTCCTCATTCAGCCGCCAGTGCGGCGGCTCGAGGCGGACCAGGCGCGGAATGCCGCCGGCCTGGCGGATGATCGGCAGGTAGGAATCGTACACCGGCTGGAAGCACACCACCTCGTCACCGGGCTGGACCACGGCGAGGATGGCCGAGGTCAGGGCCTCGGTGCCGCCGGAGGTCACCATCACCTCGCTCATCGGATCGAGCTCGAGGCCGTGCCAGTGGCCGTAATGGGTCGCGATCGCCTGGCGCAGTTCCGGCAGACCCATCATCGACGGATACTGGTTGTAGCCGTTCAGCGAGGCCTCGGCCGCGGCGCGGCGGATGTCCTCAGGCCCGGGATCGTCGGGAAAGCCCTGGCCAAGATTGATGGCGGCATTGTCGCGCGCCGCCTGGGACATTGCCTCGAAGATGGTGACGGGAAGGTCCGCGAAGACCTTGTTGAGGGACGAGCTCTTGGACATCGGCGGGGTCAACCGCCGACCTTGCTGGGAAGACCCGCCGCCTTCCAGCCCAGCATGCCGCCGGCCAGATGCTTGTCGTAAGGCAGGCCCGCGGCCTGCGCCGCCAGCGAGGCCGTCACCGAACGCTTGCCCGAGCGGCAGGCGAACACGACCTCCTTACCCTCCGGATCGGGGATCGCTTTGGGATCGAAAGTCGAGAGCGGCACGACCACGCCGTAAGGATAGGCCTCAGCCTCGACCTCGTTCGGCTCGCGGACGTCGACGAGGAGGTAGCGCCCTTCCGCGACACCCTCGGAGACCTCGTCCGGGGTCAGATCCTGTACTTGATTTGCCACATCATCCTCCAACGTCGCGGGCCGCTGCCGGGGCGATCCCGGCGGCCGGCAACCTCGCCTCTCGGCCGGTGAAAATCAAGCGCTACAAAGGCTTGAGCTGCCTTGCGCAAGTTAAAGCTAAATCGCAGCGACTTGAAGCGCGACCTTCAACGGAGGATCAGATCATCACTTTAGATAGTGACCTGGGTGCCGACCTCGACGACGCGGCCGGAGGGGATCTGGAAATAGTCGGTGGCGTCGTTGGCGGAACGGCTGAGCGAGATGAACAGCCGGTCCTGCCAGCGCGGCATGCCGGAATGGGCGGCCGGCTTGAGCGCCCTCCGCGACAGGAAGAACGAGGTCGACATGATGTCGAACTGCCAGCCGAGCTTGCGGGCGATCGCCAGCGCCTTCGGCACGTTGGGCGATTCCATGAAGCCGAACTTCAGCGTCACCTTGGAGAAGGTCGGCGAGATCTGCTCCAGCTTCACCCGCTCGGCCGGATCGATGCGCGGGGTCTGCGCGGTCTCGATGGTCAGAATGACGTTCTTCTCGTGCAGCACCTTGTAGTGCTTCAAACTATGCATCAAGGCGGTCGGGGCGCTGAGGGGATCGCTGGTCAGGAACACGGCGGTGCCGGGCACGCGCTGCGGCGGCCGCTTCTCCAGCATGGCCACGAGGTCGGCGAGCGGGAATTCGAGCTTGCGCGACTTCTCGAACAGCAGCCGGCTGCCGCGCCGCCACGTGTACATCAGGATGATCATGAGTGCGCCGAGCGCCAGCGGCACCCAGCCGCCCTCGAACACCTTGAGCAGATTGGCGGCGAGGAAGGTGAGGTCGAGGAACAGGAACGGCGCGATCAGGGCGGCAGCCGTGAACGGCGACCACCGCCAGACCTTCCAGATCACCACGAAGCCCATCAACGCCGTGACCACCATGGTCCCGGTAACGGAGATGCCGTAGGCCGAGGCCAGCGCGCTGGAGGAGCGGAACAAGAGCACCAGCAGGACCACCGCGACCAGCAGGAGCTGGTTGATGCGCGGGATGAAGATCTGGCCGGAATGGGCTTCGGACGTATGGCGAATTTCAAAGCGCGGCAACAGACCGAGCTGGATCGCCTGACGCGTCAGCGAATAGGCACCGGTGATGACCGCCTGGCTCGCGATAACAGTTGCGGCGGTCGCCAGCACGACCATGCAGCCGCGGAAAAAACCTTGCGGAAAGAGCTGGAAGAACGGGCTCACGATCGCGCCGGGGTCGCCGAGCACGAGGGCACCCTGCCCCAGATAGTTCAATGCCAGCGACGGCAGCACGATGAACAGCCAGGCGGTCTGGATCGGCCGCTTGCCGAAATGGCCGAGGTCGGCATAGAGCGCCTCGGCACCGGTGACCGCCAGGAACACAGCGCCGAGCGTCACGAAGCCGATGATGCCGTGGTGGATCATGAAGGACACGGCATAGAGCGGGTTCAGTGCGAGCAGCACCTGCGGCTGCTGGATGATCGGGTGGATCGCCGCGATCGCGATCACCGCGAACCAGACGCACATGATCGGGCCGAAGAAGGCGGCGACGCGCGCGGTGCCGCGGGACTGCACGGCAAACAGACCGACCAGGATGATCACGGTCAGCGGTACGATGTAGGGCTCGAAGTGCAGCGTGATGTCCTTCATGCCTTCGATCGCCGACAGCACCGAGAGCGCCGGCGTGATCACGGCGTCGCCGTAGAACAGGGCGCCGGAAATGATGCCGAGCATGACGATGGTTGTTCCGCGGGTGCCGACTGCGCGCTGGGCCAGCGCCATCAGCGCCAGCGTGCCGCCCTCGCCGTTGTTGTCCGCGCGGAGCAGGATCACGACGTATTTGAGCGTCACCACGACGATGAGCGCCCACAGGATCAGGGAGAGCACGCCGAGCACCGCCGCCGGCGTCGGCAACCCCTCCGCGCCAGAAGCCGCCATCACCGCCTCGCGGAACGCGTAGAGCGGGCTGGTGCCGATGTCACCGTAGACGACGCCGATGCTGCCGAGTGTCAGCGCACCGAAACCGGCGGTGGTGTGGGCATCCCCATGCCCATTGGCCGCCGCCGTTTCCGGGGCGGAAATCGCTACGTCACTTGTCATGGGAGAGCCTGATGGCCTCTAAAAATGCTTCACTGCACAACGGCGGGGGAGCGCGCGGCTTATAGTCCTGCGCTGCCGGCATAGCCTAGCCCGATTTTGGGCCTTAGACATGCAATTTCGCATATCTCTGCCAATCGCGGTTTAGATGGTGACCTGGGTTCCGACTTCAACCACCCGTCCGGTGGGAATCTGGAAATAGTCGGTGGCGTCGTTGGCGGACCGGCTCAGCGCGATGAACAAATGGTCCTGCCAGAGCGGCATGCCGGACTGCGCCGAAGCCTTCAGCGAGCGCCGCGACACGAAGAACGAGGTCGACATGATGTCGAACTGCCAGCCCTGCTTGCGCGCGATCGCAAGCGCCTTGGGCACGTTCGGCTGCTCCATGTAGCCGAAGCGCAGGCGGACCTTGAAGAACTTGTCGCTGATCTTCTCCATCCGGAAACGCTCCGACAGATCGACCCGCGGCGTATGCGCGGTCTCGATGGTCAGGACCACGTTGTGCTCATGCAGCACCTTGTTGTGCTTGAGATTGTGCAGCAGCGCAGTCGGCACGAAGGAGGGATCGCTGGTCAGGAACACCGCGGTGCCCTTGACGATGTGCGGCGGCCGCTTCTCCAGGCTCCGGATCAGATCGTCCAGCGGCACCTCGATGCGGCGCGTTTTCTGGATCAGGATCCCCGACCCTCGCCGCCAGGTCCAGATTGTCCCGGCCATGATCACGCCGAACAGCAGCGGCACCCAGGCGCCTTCGAGCAGCTTCAGAAGGTTCGCGCTGAAGAAGCTGATGTCGACCACGACGAAGGGCAGGATCACGGCTGCGGCCGTCGCGGCGCGCCAGTTCCACAATTTCCAGATCACGATGAAGCCCATGATGCCGTCGGCGACCATGGTGGTGGAAACCGCAATGCCGTAGGCCGAAGCCAGATTGCTGGGGGTGTGGAACAACAGCACCAGCAGCATCACACCGATCAGGAGCAGCCGGTTTACACGCGGCAGATAGATCTGGCCGGCATGGGTTTCCGAGGTGAAGCGCACCTCGAAGCGCGGCAGGAGACCGAGCTGCACAGCCTGATAGACCAGAGAATAGGCCCCTGTGATCACCGCCTGGCTTGCGATCACCGTCGCCGCGGTCGCAAGCCCGACCAGCGGCAGCACGAAATGCTCGGGTACCATGCGATAGAAAGAGTGCTCGATCGCGCTGGGATCCGACAGCACCAGCGCGCCCTGCCCGAAATAGTTGATCAGGAGCGAGGGCAGCACGAAGAACATCCAGGCCGACTGGATCGGCTTGCGGCCGAAATGGCCCAGATCTGCGTAGAGCGCCTCACCGCCGGTCACCGCGAGGAACACCGCGCCCAGCGTCACCAGGCCGATCGTGCCGTGCGACAGCAGGAATTGCAGCGCGTAATAGGGATTGATCGCTGCCAGCACCGACGGATCGTCGGCGATGTGAATGGCGCCCAACACGGCAAGAACGGTGAACCAGACGACCATCACCGGCCCGAAGGCCGAGGCGACCAGCGCCGTCCCCTTGCTCTGGACCGCGAACAGCAGCGCCAGGATGAGAACGGTCAGGGGAACGACATAGTGCTCGAAGGCGGGCGTTGCGAGCTTCAGACCCTCGACCGCCGACAGCACCGAGATCGCCGGCGTGATCATGGAATCGCCGATGAACATGGAGGCGCCGACGACGCCGAGCGCCATCAGGAACCAGCTCCGCCGCCCGAGCGCGCGCTGGCCGAGCGCCATGAGGGAAAGCGTGCCGCCCTCCCCGTTGTTGTCGGCGCGCAGCAACAGCAGCACGTATTTGGCGGTGACGACGATCAGCAGCGCCCAGAGGATCAGCGAGAGCACGCCGAGCACCATGACCCGCGAGACCGGCTGACCGTGGGCCGCGCCCCTGACGGCCTCGTGGAATGCGTAGAGCGGCGAGGTGCCGATGTCGCCGAAGACAACGCCGATGCTCCCGAGCGTCAGGCCCCAGAAACCCGAGGTGACCGGCCCGTCCGGAGCTTCGGTCGATGTGATGCTCGCCGTCATATGAAACTGGAACGCTTCTGCCCGAGAATTGATCCGGCGCCTTTTGACGGTTCCGGCGCGCCTGTCAATTGGCACATCACCATAGCAGGCGCCGGGGCGGATGCTGTGACGGCACAGCAACGGTCGCCGCCCACGCGACGACATGCCTCAGGTAAGACGGTGGCACAAGAGCCCTGAGACTTTCCGTCCCCGACTGAAGGGGGATTGGCTCTACATCCTTGTTTTGTCGTGCTTTCTTCGCACGAAACGGGGTCCACTTCGCTCGAATGCGCCCTACGGCTTCAGATTCGGCGGCAGCGGCGGATCTTCGCGCATCAGGGTGATGGTCACCCGCCGGTTGGCCGCGAGCGAGGGATCGTCCGGAAACAGCGGCTGGGTGTCCGCCTTGCCGGAGACGGCAAAGACATGGGCGCCCGGCAGGCCCTCGCGTTCGAGAATCTGACGCACGGCATTGGCGCGGTCGGCCGACAGGTCGAAGGCGCCGTAGTCGCTGCGGGTCGGCACGAACCCAGCCGCGGTGTGGCCGGCGATGGAGACGCGCAGCGGCGTCGCCTTGAGCGGGACAGCGAGCTTCTCGATCAGGCGCCGGGTGCGGTCATAGGGCACTTTGGAGCCGTCGGCGAACATCGAGCGGCCGTCCTGGTCCACGATCTCGAGGTTGAGGCCCTGCTTGGTCTCCTCGAACATGATGTGCTTGGACATCTCGGTCAGTTCCGGCATGTCCTGCAGCGCCTGGCGCAGCGAGGCCGCCGCCAGTGCAAAATTGCGGTCGACCTTGATCTTCGCGCCCGACGTGCGGTCACGATCCTCCTGGTCCGGCGTCGGCGTATTGGAGGAGTCCTCAGGCTGAATGTGATCGACGTTCTTCAGCCGAGGGCGGGTCGGCAGCCCGTCGGACTCGACTATGCCGGAATAGCGCGCTTCGGTCTGGACACCGAAGGCGTCGCGCATGGAGCCCGCGACGACCTTCAGCTTGTTGGCATCCTGGGTCGAAAACGCGACGAGCATCACGAAGAAGCTCATCATCAGGCCCATCAGGTCGGCGAAGGTCACGAACCAGCCGTGACCGCCTCCGTGTGAATCGCCGCGCTTCTTCTTGGCCATATCTCAAACCCCGACGCGCGGCCTCAGGCCGGCACCGGCTCGCCTTCGGCGTGGCGGTGCTTCTCGGGCAGATAGGCCAGCAGCATTTCCCGGACCAGCGTCGGGCTCTTGGAATCGCGGATCATCAGGATGCCGTCGATGATCAGCGTGCGGTTGGTCTCTTCGTCCAGGAGCTTGCCATGCAGCTTGTCGGCGATCGGGATACAGAACAGGTTGGCGACCAGCGCGCCGTAGAGAGTGGCGAGCAGCGCGGTCGCCATGAACGGGCCGAGCTTTGACGGGTCGGTCATGTTTGCGAACATCTGCACCATGCCGATCAGCGTGCCGACCATGCCGAAGGCCGGCGCGCAGTCGCCGATCGCGCGGTAGATCTTGCTGCCTTCGTCCAGATGCATCAGGAAATTGTCGCGGTCGCGCTCGAGATTGTCGCGAATGAAATCGAGGTCGTAGCCGTCGGCGACGTAGCGGATGCCCTTGGCCAGGAACGGCTCGTCGGTCTCTACTTTTTCCAGCCCCACCGGCCCCTGCTTGCGGGCGATCTCGGCGATGCGGGCGAGCTCGTCGACCAGATCGTGCGCCGACAGACGGCTCATCGTGAAGGCAAACTTGGCGCCGAGCGGCAGGCCGTGGATCAGCGTCGAGAGCGGAAAGCGGATCATGGTCGCAGCGGTCGAGCCGCCGAAGATGATGATCATCGCATGCTCGGAAATGAACATGTGGAGATCGCCGCCCAGCAGCATCATCGTCGCGATGACGACAATGCCCGCCACGAGCCCGATGCTCGTCATGATATCCATGGGAGACTCCAACGCGAACGCAACAACGGCCGTCCTGGCCGATGGCGCGGCCCAACCCCGAACCGCATCGGAACCCTAGTGAGCCGCGATTAAAGACGCGTAAAGGTTAAGTTGAGCCGGCGCGCCTGGCGGCCGCAGCGCGCTGAAAGGCGCCGGCTTTTGCCGAGTGCCGACAGGGATTTCAATCTTTTGCTAACCATACGGCATCGCGCGCACCCCATCACTCAAGGCCGCGCGCGCGAAACCGTCGGCTGCGCTGCCGCGATGTTCGGCGAGCCGGACCGAACTGCCTTGTTCCTGACGGAACAGGGCAGCCTGCGAGCGGCGTCGTAGATCGTTCCAGTCCCGCCGTTAGTGAATCTCCGCCGAGCGCTTCAATGCAGCCTTCAACTTCTCCAGCGAGAAGTCGGGGCTGCGGGCGATCTCGAGGATCGGCGTCTCGCGGCGGCCGCAGAGCTCGGCGGCGTCGGGCAGCTTTGCGGCGATATCGTGCGGAATCACGATGGCGCCGTGCTGGTCGGCGTGGATCAAATCGTCCGACTTCACGGTCATGCCGGCAACACGCACCTCACCGCCAAAGCTCTCGGCATGCACCCATGCATGCGACGGGCCGATCGAGCCGGCCAGCGCCTGGAAGCCCGGTGCCCATTGCGGGATGTCGCGGATCGAACCGTCGGTGATGACGCCGAGGCAGCCGAGCGCCTTGTGCACGTTGCTCTGCACCTCGCCCCAGAACGCTCCGTAGCCGACGTCGGGACCGTCGATGTCCTGGATCACCGAGATGCGCGGACCGTGGCCGGTCCCGACATATTCGTAATATTCGATGCGACGCTTGGACTGCTCTTCCGGCGGCAGCGAATTTTTCAGCACCGAGCGGATCGCGACCGTGCGGGCGTAGCCGACGATCGGCGGCAGATCGGGGAATGGGCAGACCAATGGCTTGGTGGTGTAGCCGATCAGCCGGCGCTCGGGCGCCACGATCTCCATGGCATTGCAGATCGTCGGGGTGTCGTAGCGGCCCAGCGCTTCGAGGACGGAAGCGGGCAGCGGCCCGGTCGCGTTATTCGTCACGGCGTTCTCTCCCAGATTGGCGGCCGCTGTTGGCGCGGTGCCGCCTGCACCGGGCGATATAGCCGAGATCGGGCCTCAACCCAACTCAGGGCGCCTCATGGCAGATATCCAAGTCTTGCTGCTTAAGTGGCTTGGGCTCAGTGCCTCGCTGCTTGGTGCCTTGCCGTTCAGTGCAGCCGGTCGGGCCGGTCATCGTCCCGCGGCGGCTCCGACAGGTTTGTCAGCGTCGGTGCCGACGGCGGCGACGAGACCTCGCCTCCCGCCGGCGCGGTGGTTTCCAACGCGCGCGCCTGGTCGCGATAGGATTTGTAGCCGAGCGGCAAAGCGAGCAGATACAGCACCGTGCCGATCGACAGCACGTGCCAGGGATAGGCGATCAGGATCGCGATGAAGACGATCACTGCAACGAACGCAGGCAGCACCAGTTCGGGCGGCACGCGCATGCGCTTGGTCTTGCCGGAGAACACCGGCAGGCGCGACACCATCAAGAAGGCGATCAGCAGCGTATACGCAGCCGTTACCGCCGCAGGCAGCCGGCCGAGATCGAGGAACGCGACATAGATCGGCAGCAGCACCGTGATCGCGCCGGCCGGCGCCGGCACGCCGGTGAAGAAATTGGCGGCAAAGGCCGGCTTGTTGGGATCGTCCATAGTGGCATTGAAGCGCGCCAGGCGAAGGCCACCGGAGATCGCGAATACCATGGCGGCAATCCATCCGGCATTGCCAAGCTCGTGCAGCTGCCAGAAATACAGCATCAGGCCGGGCGCCACGCCGAAATTGACGAAGTCGGCGAGGCTGTCGAGCTCGGCGCCGAACTTCGACTGCCCCTTGATCATGCGCGCAATGCGGCCGTCGATGCCGTCGAGTGCCGCCGCGAACACGATGGCGTAGACCGCGAGCGACATCCGCCCCTCGATCGAGAGCCGGATCGAGGTCAGGCCGGCGCAAATCGCCAGCAGAGTGATGACGTTGGGCACCAGCATGCGCACCGGGATGGGGCGGAACCGCCGGCGGCGCACGTCTGGATCTCTAGAGTCGTAGGGCGTCATGGCTCGTCCTCACCTTGGGGCGAGATATAGCAAGCCGCGTTCCCCTCCGCCATTGCGGCGGAAGGCCCCTCAGGCCGACTTATTGGTTAATTGGAGCGGTAAGCGCGACTCGGGTCGTCTCCGGCGAGATCGGCCAGAATCGTCTCACCGGCGATCGCGGTCTGCCCTTCCGAGACCAGCGCCTTGGTGCCCAGCGGCAGATAAACGTCGAGCCGCGAGCCGAAGCGGATCAGGCCGAAGCGCTCGCCGGCGCCGATCGCCTGCCCCTCCTTGACGAAGCAGACGATGCGCTTGGCGACGAGCCCGGCGATCTGGATCACGCCGATCCGCGCCGTCGGCGTCGTGATCACCAGCGAGTTGCGCTCATTGTCCTCGCTCGCCTTGTCCAGCTCGGCATTGATGAACAGGCCGGGGCGGTAGGCGATACGGTCCACCCTGCCCGCGATCGGGCTGCGGTTCACATGGCAGTTGAACACACTCATGAACACCGAGATGCGCGGCAGCGGCCGGTCGCCGAGCCCGAGTTCGGCCGGCGGCAGCGCCATGGTGATCATCGAGACGCGGCCGTCGGCCGGCGACACCACGAGCCCCTCGCGCACCGGGGTCACGCGCACGGGGTCGCGGAAGAACAGCGCGCACCACACGGTCAGGATGGTGCCGATCCAACCCAACGGCGACCAAAGCCAGAACAGGACCAGGCTTGCCAGCGCAAAGCCGCCGATGAAGGGATAACCCTCCTTGTGGATCGGCGGGATCTGACGCTGGATCGAATCGAGAATGGACATCGCTATCTGCCGCTCAGGGTTGATGGCGCAGGTCGTCCCGCGCGGTGATGTTGTTTAGGCCAGAGTTGGGACCGGAGACAAGGTCACTCCGCCGCCGCAGGCGCCGCCAGAACATCGGCGACCGGCGGTGGCTCCCGATTGGGCGCTTCGCCGGAATCGGCCATCCTGGCCAGTTTCTCGCGCGCCGCCTCGGCCTCGCGCTGCCTGTTCCACATGCTGGCGTAAAGTCCCCCCTCCGCAAGCAGTTTTGCGTGGGTGCCGCGCTCGGCGATGCGGCCCTGGTCCAGCACGATGATCTCGTCGGCGCCGACGATGGTTGAGAGCCGATGGGCGATCACCAGCGAAGTGCGGTTCTTCGCCACGCGCTCGAGCGCGCCCTGGATCTCGTGCTCGGTGTGGGTGTCCAGCGCGGAAGTCGCCTCGTCCAGCACCAGGATCGGCGGCGCCTTCAACACGGTGCGCGCGATCGCGACTCGTTGTTTTTCGCCACCGGACAGTTTCAGGCCACGCTCGCCGACCTGGGTCTCGTAGCCTTTCGGCGCCATGCGGATGAAACGATCGATCTGCGCCAGCTGCGCTGCCTGCTCGACCTCGGCATCGCTGGCGTCCCAACGGCCGTAGCGAATGTTGTAGCGGATCGTATCGTTGAACAACACGGTGTCCTGCGGCACCATGCCGATGGAAGCGCGCAAGCTCGCCTGCGTGACCTCGCGAATGTCCTGGCCGTCGATCAGGATCTTGCCGCCGGAGATATCGTAGAGGCGAAACAAAAGGCGCGAGATGGTCGACTTGCCCGCACCTGACGGGCCGACGATCGCGACCGTCTTGCCGGCCGGCACCTCGAAGCTGATGCCCTTGAGGATCGGGCGCGCAGGCTCATAGGCAAAGCGCACGTCCTCGAAACGCACATTGCCCGCGGAGACCACCAGCGGCTTCGCGCCCGGCGCGTCCTTGATCTCGGCCTCGCGCCCCAGCACGTTGAACATCTTCTCGATGTCGATGATCGCCTGCTTGATCTCGCGATAGACCATGCCCATGAAGTTCAAGGGCTGGTAGAGCTGGATCATCATGGCGTTGACCAGCACGAAATCGCCGACCGTATTGGTGCCGTTGCGCACGCCGATCGCGCACATCAGCATGGTCGCGGTCAGCCCCAGCGTGAAAATCACGGCCTGCCCGGTGTTGAGCACGGCAAGCGAAGTGTAAGCCTGGACGCTCGACTCCTCGTAACGCGCGACCGATCGGTCGTAGCGCTGCGACTCGCGGGTCTCGGCGCTGAAATATTTGACGGTCTCGTAGTTGAGCAGCGAGTCGATCGCCTTGGTGTTCGCCTCGGTGTCGGCATCGTTCATCTTGCGGCGGATGCCGATCCGCCACTCGGTCGCGATGTAGGTGTAGTACATGTAGACCGCGACAGTGACGAGGGTCGCGAGCACATAGCGCCAATCGAACTGCCATAGCAGCACCGCCATCAGCAGCGAGACTTCGACGATGGTCGGGATCAGCTGCAGGATCACCATGCGTACGATGACCTCGATGCCCTCGCGGCCGCGCTCGAGCACGCGCGTCAGGCCGCCGGTCTTGCGCTCCAGGTGGAAACGCAGCGACAGCTCGTGCATGTGGATGAAGGTGATGGTGGCGAGCTTGCGCACCGCATGCATGGCAACGCGCGCGAAAATGCCGTCGCGCCATTGCGTCAGCACTGCCATCACGATGCGCATCACGCCGTAGCTGGCGGTCAGCAGCAGCGGCGAGGCGATCACCCAGAGGTGCCAATTGTCGGCCTGGACCGGCGCGGTGTTGGCGCCGGTCAGCGCGTCGGTCGCCCATTTGAAGCTGAAAGGAACCGTCAGCGTGATCAGCTTGGCGGCGAGCAGCAGCACCATCGACCAGACCACGCGCATCTTCAGGTCGAAACGGTCGCCCGGCCAGATATAGGGCCACAGATGCGCCAGCGTGCCCATCAGCGTGGCCCGCTCCAGCGGCCCCCCGGCGGGATCAGGAACGTTGGGGCCGGCGGGCGATTGAACTTGGTCCATCAAGAAGCCTGAAAAGCCCGTCGGATGCGGGCTGTGTTGCCATTAAGGATTTTCGTTTGTCATATAGAGCCTTACCGATGCCCATGCACCCCGCCAGATGGCGAATCTTCGATTGTTCGCCGCCGTTTACCGGTAGATTTCCGGAAGTCCCGAATCACCGATTGGGCTTGACGCCTCTTCGCTGCAATGCATCATGGCACCAATGAGCACGATCAAAACCGTCTGTGTCTATTGCGGCTCCGGCCCAGGAACCAATCCCCGTTTCACCGAAGGCGCCAAGGCGTTCGGCAAGGCGCTCGCCGAGAACAACATCCGCCTCGTCTATGGCGGCGGCTCGCTCGGCCTGATGGGTTCGGTCGCGACCTCCGTGCTCGATCACGGCGGCACCGTCACCGGCATCATTCCCGAATTCCTCCGGAAGCGCGAGAACGCGCTGACCCGCGTGCAGGAGATGATCGTCACTCCCGACATGCACGAGCGCAAGCGGCTGATGTTCGAGCGCTCCGACGCCTTCGTGGCGCTGCCGGGTGGCGTCGGCACGCTGGAGGAACTGGTGGAGCAGCTGACCTGGAAACAGCTCGGCCGTCACGCCAAGCCGGTGCTGCTCGCCAATATCGACAATTTCTGGGAGCCGCTGTTCTCGCTGCTGTCGCACATGCGCCAGACCGAGTTCATCCGCGCCGGCCTCTCGGTCGACATCCTCAAGGCCGATCGCATCGAGGAGATCTTGCCGAAGCTGAAGGCCGCCGTGGCACAGCTCGCTGACGCAGAAAAGCAGCTTGCCCCGGAAGTCGCGCGCAAGCTTTAGTCCGCTGGAAACGTCACCGCCTCGATCCGGTTGCCATCGGGGTCGACGACAAAGGCTGCGTAATAAGGCACGCGATCGTGCGGGCGGATACCCGGCGCGCCGTCGGACGCGCCGCCAGCGGACAGCGCCGCGGCGTGAAATGCATCGACCTCGGCGGTCGTCCTGGCCCGCAGGCAGATATGCACGCCGCTCTCCGGCGTGACGTGCGGCATGCCCTCGCGCAGATTGATCCAGAATTCGGGATAGGCCTTGCCAAAGCCGATCGTCCGCGGTCGCGTGACGACGCGCGTGAGCCCGAGCGCCCCGAGCGTTGTTTCGTAGAATTTTGCTGAGCGTTCGAGATCGCTGACGCCGACGGAGATGTGGTCGATCATGGGTCGCGCTTCCCCTCTCTCCTCGTCATTGCGTTCCTGGCGCCATGTCCCTACGCCGGCGCCCCCGACTTCACCAGCTTGTAGATCACCGAATCCATCAGGGCCTGGAAGGAGGCGTCGATGATGTTGGGGGACACCCCGACCGTGGTCCAGCTGTCGCCGTTCTCGTCCTCGCTCTCGATCAGGACACGCGTGACCGCGCCGGTGCCGCCGTTGAGGATACGCACGCGATAGTCGATCAGCGTCAGGCCTTCGATATATTTCTGGTACTTGCCGAGATCCTTGCGCAGCGCGACGTCAAGCGCGTTGACGGGACCGTTGCCTTCGGCCGCCGAGATCAAATGCTCGCCGGCAACGTCGACCTTGACCACCGCCAGCGCCACGGTGACGCGCTCGCCATGCGAATTGTAGCGCTGCTCGACATTGACGTCGAACTGTTCGACCTCGAAATAATGCGGCACCTTGCCGAGCGTGCGCCGCGCCAGCAGCTCGAACGAGGCGTTGGCGGATTCATAGGCATAGCCTTGCGCCTCGCGCTCCTTCAATTCCTCGACCAGCCGCGACAGCTTCGGATCGCTCTTCTCATAGGCGATGCCGGCGCGGTCGAGCTCGGCAATGACATTGGAGCGGCCGGCCTGATCGGACACCAGCACCTTGCGGTGATTGCCGACCAGCTCCGGCAAGACATGCTCGTAGGTCTGCGGATCCTTCAGCACGGCGGAGGCATGGATGCCGGTCTTGGTGACGAAGGCGCTCTCGCCGACATAGGCTGCATGACGGTTCGGCACGCGGTTGAGCATGTCGTCGAGTGTGCGCGACACCTTGACGAGGGTCGCAAGCTTTTCCGCCGTGACGCCGATCTCGAAAGCGTCGGCAAACTCAGCCTTCAGCTTCAAGGTCGGGATCAGCGAGCAGAGATTGGCGTTGCCGCAGCGCTCGCCGAGGCCGTTCAGCGTGCCCTGGATCTGCCGCGCCCCCGCGCGCACCGCGGCGAGCGAATTCGCCACCGCCTGCTCGGTGTCGTTATGGGCGTGGATGCCGAGATGATCGCCGGGGATGTGCTTCGCCACTTCGGTAACGATGGCCTCGATCTCATTCGGCATGGTGCCGCCATTGGTGTCGCACAGCACCACCCAGCGCGCGCCGGCTTCATAGGCGGCTTTCGCGCAGGCGAGCGCGAAACTGGAATCCTCCTTGTAACCGTCGAAGAAATGCTCGCAGTCGAGCATCACCTCGCGGCCGGCAGCCTTGGCCGCCGCGACGCTGTCGCGGATCGAGGCGAGGTTCTCCTCGTTCGTCGTCTCCAGCGCAACGCGCACCTGATAGGCCGACGACTTCGCCACGAAGCAGATGGCGTCGGCTTTCGCTTCGAGTAGACCGGCCACGCCGGGATCGTTGGAGACCGAGCGCCCCGCCCGACGTGTCATGCCGAACGCAGTGAAGCGCGCATGCGAAAACTTCGGCTTGGTGCCAAAGAACTCGGTGTCGGTCGGATTGGCGCCGGGATAGCCGCCCTCGACATAGTCGATGCCGAGTTCATCGAGCATCTGAGCGATGATTTGCTTGTCGGTCAGCGTGAAATCGACGCCATTGGTCTGCGCACCGTCACGCAGCGTGGTGTCGAACAGATAGAGGCGCTCCTTGCTCATTGCAGCGCTCCCGTCGCGGGTCCGCTGCCCAGCGTCTTTTGCATGGTGGTGTTGGCCAGCCACTCGTCGTTGACGGTGATGCTGTTGCGCTGCATGGCGACATAGCCGCGCTTGGCAAAAAAGCCCTGCGCGTTGTCGCTGGCATCGACCGTCAGCTTGTCGGCGCCGCGGCCGCCCGCAAGCTTTTCCAGCGCATCGACCAGCATGGTCGCCAGGCCCTGCCCGGCCACGGCCGGATGCACATAGAGCATGCGGACATGATCCTTGCCGCGCAGCGAGGCAAAGCCCACCGGTGATCCCTCCAGCGTTGCGATCAGCGTCAGGTCGGAGGCGAGCCCCTTGCCGAATTCTTCGTCCTCGGCTGCGGCCATCCAGGCCTGCTGCTGCGCTTCGCTATAGTCCTCGCCGGTCAGCTCTTCGATGCTGGCCGTGAAGATCGCGGCGAGAACCGGCACGTCCTCCGGCAGGAAGGGCCGCAAGCCGGGCTTTGGGAGTGCTTGTGCCATCGTCTTCACCACATCCCATAGAGTTTCAGCGCCAGCGCCACGGCGGCGCCGAGCAGCAGGATTTTCAGCGCGATGTAATAGAACCAGTGCCGCGGAAAAGGCGTGTCGGGCCGCTTCATCGTGCGACCTCCCAGGTCGTGCCTTCCTTGGAGTCCTTGATCGCAACGCCCATCGCGGCAAGCAGATCGCGGATACGATCGGACTCGGCAAAGTCCTTGCGCGCACGCGCCGCCGTCCGCTCCGAGATCAGGCGCTCCACTTCCTTGGCATCGACGCCGCTCGCCTGCTGCTTGCGTCCTTCCCACTGCGCGGCACTCTCGGAGAGAAAGCCGAGCAGACGCAACGAACCCGCGAGAGCACCAACGTCGCCGCCGCGCAAGCCATGCAGCGCCGCGATGGCCAGCGGCGTGTTGAGGTCGTCGAGCAGCGGCTCGATCACTGACGGGGCGGGCTTGCCGGGTACGACCTCAGCCGCAACCCGATACCAGTCGTCGAGCGTCCTGGCGCTCTCCTCCAGCGACTTCATCGTCCAGTCGATCGGCGAGCGGTAATGCGTCTTGAGCATATTCAGGCGCAGCACTTCGCCCGGCCAGTCGGTGAGCAGCTCATGGATGGTGATGAAGTTGCCGAGCGATTTCGACATCTTCTCGCTCTCGACCTGCAGGAAGCCGTTATGCATCCAGTAGTTCGCCATGCGCTCCCGATGGAAGGCGCAGCAGGTCTGCGCGACCTCGTTCTCGTGATGCGGGAACACGAGATCGATGCCGCCACCGTGGATGTCGAAGTGCTCGCCGAGATGCTTCCAGGCCATCGCCGAGCACTCGACGTGCCAGCCCGGGCGGCCCTGCGCGGCGACGCCGGCCGGTGACGGCCATGACGGCTCGCCGGCCTTGGACGGCTTCCACAGCACGAAGTCGGTGTTGCCCTTCTTGTAGGGCGCGACATCGATGCGGGCGCCGGCGACCATCTCGTCCAGCGAACGGTTGGACAGCGCGCCATAGCGCGGCAGCCCGGCATCGGCCGCGTTCATCGCCTGTGGCGAGAACAGCACGTGATCCTCCGCGACATAGGCGAAGCCGCCGGCGACCAACCGCTCGATGATCTCGCGCATCTCGCCGATATGCTCGGTGGCGCGCGGCTCGACGTTCGGCCGCAGCGCACCGAGTGCGTCGACGTCGGCGTGAAACTGCTTGCCGGTCTGCTCCGTGACTTTCCGGATCGCCTCGTTTAGCGGCAGGCCGGGGAAATCACGCGCTGCGCGGTCGTTGATCTTGTCGTCGACGTCGGTGATGTTGCGGACATATTTGACGTGCGCCTCACCGTAGAGATGGCGCAGCAGCCGGAACAGCACGTCGAACACGATCACCGGCCGGGCATTGCCGATATGGGCGAAGTCATAGACCGTCGGTCCGCAGACATACATGCGGACGTCCTTGGCATCGAGCGGCACGAAGGTGCGCTTTTCCCGGCTCAGCGTATCGTAGAGGCGCAATTCCATAAGGATACCCGTCGGCTGTTGGCCGGGCGTCCAGTGCTCTCAATGGTTTTGAGAAAAGACGGCTCCAGCCAGCGAATCGCTAGCTCGTAATCTCGCGGCAAATGGCGCAAATGACGAGGAGACCGTTCATGACGGAACATATGGGCTATGAGGCGGCCCCGCGTCAAGAGAGCCGCGAAAATGCCGTTTTATCTCCGCAATGCGCAGCCGCTACGGCTAGATGGTTCAGATCCTTAACCATTTGAGCCCATTCTGGAACTGGCAGTTCCTATTTTTTGCCCCCGGTGTTTTCATGCGATCATTGCTCGCGCTCATTTCCTGCGCCTCCATCCTTGTCGTTTCCAGCGCTCTCGCCGAGACCCGCGTCTTCATCATCCCCAACCAGGCGGATGGCTACGGCGTCGATCAGTGCCTGGCCAAAAGCGACAAATGCGGCGCGCAGGTCGCCCGCACCTACTGCCAGTCACGCGATTTTGCCCAGGCTTCGGCCTATCGCCGGGTCGATCCCGACGAAATTACCGGCTCTGTCCCCAAATCCGGCGCAAACTGCTCCCATGGCCATTGCGATGAATATGTCGCAATCACCTGCCAGCGCTGAATTCGCTCGGAACTGGCGTACCTTAGGCCCAATCGCTGGCCTCTGAAACGACGTGACGATGCCGCAGGAAGCGGCTATGGGAGGGCGGGCTTCGGCCCCCCACATCACGCGTGGCCGTGACCTCGCTAGAATGGCGGATATGCCTGAATTTTTGTCTCTCTCCCGTGCTCGCTCGATCCTTGCCTGCGCCGCGCTCTTGAGCACGGTCGCGCTCGTCACTAACGCGTTCGCACAGGCCGGCCCGCCGGGACCGCCACCTCAGCCTGGCCAGAACGGGCTCGGACCCAACCCGATGTGCGCGCGCCTGGAAGGCCAGCTCGCCGGTCTCGATCGTGGCGGCGGTGATCCCGCGCGCGAAGACCAGATCCGCCGGTATCAAGAGTCCCAAAGCAAGCAGCAGGCCGAGCTCGACCGCGTCACCATGCAGGCCAAGCGCATGGGTTGCGATTCCTCCGGCTTCTTCTCGCTGTTCAGCGGCCAGTCGGCGCAATGCGGTCCGGTCAACACCCAGATCCAGCAGATGCGCGCCAATCTGGACCAGATCACCGGCAATCTCGAACGCCTGCGCGGCGGCGGCCCCGGCGGCTTCAGCCCCGAGCGTGACAACCAGCGCCGCTCGGTGCTGGCAGCGCTGGCGCAGAACAATTGCGGCCCGCAATATGCCAACGCCGCACAGTCGCAAGGCGGCGGCAACTTCCTGAGCAATCTGTTCGGCGGCAACAACCCCAACAATCCGCAAGGCGTGCCGCCGTCCGATCTCGGCCCGCAATCAGGCACCTATCGCACCGTGTGCGTGCGCACCTGCGACGGCGCTTATTTCCCGGTCTCGTTTGCGACCGTGCCGGCGCGCTTCCCCGACGACGAGAAGACCTGCAAGGCGCTGTGCCCGGCCGCCGAAGCCGTGCTCTACACCCATCGCAATCCCGGCGAGGACATGAACTCCGCGGTGTCCACCAGCGGCCAGCCCTACACGGCGCTGCCGACCGCGTTCAAATTCCGCAGCGAGTTCAATCCATCCTGCTCCTGCAAGGCTGCGGGCCAGACCTGGGCCGACGCGCTCAAATCCGCCGACGACAAGGCATCGGCCGAACAGCAGGGTGACATCATCGTCACCGAGGAGAGCGCCAAGAAGATGCAGCAGCGGCAGCTCAACAAGGGCCCGCCTGCGAATGCCAAGAAGGGCGCGGCCCCGGCGACGACGACGGCTGGCGCCCCGGCAGCAACGCCGCCGGCGGACGCCCCTGCGACCTCGTCCGAGAACAAGCCGATCCGTTCGGTCGGCCCGAGCTTCCTGCCGCAACAGCAGAAGTAGGTCGCTCTTCCCTTCTCCCCCTGCGGGAGAAGGTGGCGCAAAGCGCCGGATGAGGGGTTCGATCCGCGCTCACACGTGCACACGAGTACGCCGAGACAGACCCCTCACCCGAATGAGTTCGCTTCGACAGCGAAGCTGCCCTCTCCCGCAAGGGGCGAGGGCACAATAACGCCGATCTCGCTTGTGGAAACGGCAGCGCAAGCGCCAGCTCACCCTTCGAACGCGTCGATCGAGGCTTTGCTCCCACGCGACACCAGCGTCTCGTCCGGGGCGGCGAGCTGCTCGCCTTTGTCGCGAAAGCGGTTGGTGATGGGATAGCGGCGGTCGCGGCCGAAATTCCTGGCCGTGACCTTGACGCCGGGCGCGGCCTGGCGGCGCTTGTATTCGGCGACGTTGAGGAGATGATCGATGCGGGTGACCGTCTCGCGGTCGAAGCCAGCGGTAATGATTGTCTCGAGCGGCTCTTCGCGCTCGATCAGACGCTCCAGGATGGCATCGAGCACGTCGTAAGCGGGCAACGAATCCTGGTCGGTCTGGTTCTCGCGCAGCTCCGCTGTCGGCGGACGCGTGATGATGTCGGGCGGGATCACCTCGCCGGCCGGCCCCAGCGCCCCCTCGGGCTTCCACGAATTGCGCAAGCTTGCCAGCCGAAACACCTGCGTCTTGTAGATGTCCTTGATCGGATTGAAGCCGCCATTCATGTCACCGTAGAGCGTGGCGTAGCCGACCGACATCTCCGACTTGTTGCCTGTGGTCACCACCATCAGGCCGGTCTTGTTGGAGATCGCCATCAGCAGCGTGCCGCGGGTGCGGGCCTGGAGATTCTCCTCGGTGATATCGGGCGGCAGATTCTTGAAGACGCCGGACAGGATGGTCTCGAACCCGGTCACCGCTTCCGCGATCGGCAGAACCTCGTAGCGGATGCCGAGATGGCCGGCGAGTTCGCCGGCGTCAGCAATCGAGTGTGCCGCAGTGTAGCGATAAGGCAGCATCACGCCGTGCACCTGATCGGCACCCAGTGCATCGACCGCAATCGCTGCGCAGAGGGCAGAGTCGATGCCGCCGGAAATCCCGAGCAGCACACCGGGAAAGCCATTCTTGGCGACGTAGTCGCGCAAGCCCAGCACGCAGGCTGCGTAGTCGGCGTGGTCGCCCTCGGGCTGCGCGGCGATCGGACCGGTACAGCGCCAATCGTCGCCGCTTCTCGTGAAGCGCAGTGTGGTGATGCTCTCCGCGAATGCCGGCAATTGCGCCGCGAGCGATAGGTCGCCGTTGAGCGCGAAGGAAGCTCCGTCGAACACCAGCTCGTCCTGGCCGCAAACCTGGTTGAGATAGACCAGCGGCAGGCCGCTCTCGGTGACGCGCGCGACCGCGACCGACAACCGCACGTCCGCCTTGTTGCGGGCGTACGGAGATCCGTTCGGCACAAGGATGATCTCCGCGCCGGTCTCGGCCAGCGTCTCGACCACATTCTCGTAGTCCTCTGACTCCTCCAGCCAGATGTCCTCGCAGATCGGCACACCGATGCGCACGCCGCGCACGGTGACGGGGCCGGCCGCAGGGCCCCGCGAAAACAGCCGCTTCTCGTCGAATACGCCGTAGTTCGGCAGATTGCATTTGAAGCGCAAGCCGGCGATACGGCCGCCGTCGAGCAGTGCACAGGCATTGTAGAGCCCGCCCTCCTCGACCCAGGGCGTGCCGATCAGCATGGCCGGCCCGCCATCGGCGGTCTCGCGCGCCAGCACTTCGATCGCAGCGCGGCAGGCGGCCTGAAAAGCAGGCTTCTGCACCAGATCTTCCGGCGGGTAACCGGCGATGAACAATTCCGGAAACAGCACGAGATCGGCGCCGTCGGCGGCTGCCTGCACGCGCGCCGCGCGCGCTTTCGCGGCATTGCCCTCGATGTCGCCCATGGTCGGATTGAGCTGGGCGAGCGTGACCGCGAATGCGTTGAGACGTTCGGTCATGGCGCTCCGATCAAAGCATGATCCGGAAAAGTGTGAAGCGGTTTTCCGAAAAGATCATGCTCAAAAAACAGTCTAAAGCGCGACGTGCGCTCTAGAGGAATCCCAAACGCTCGATGATGGCGATGATCCAGAACGTGCCGGCCATCAGGAGCGCAACACCGACCGCGGCCGAGCCCATGTCCTTGACCCGCCCGATCTGCTTGTCGTGATCCATGGTCAGCCGGTCGGCAAGCTTCTCGATCGCAGTATTGAGGAGCTCGACCACCAGCACAAACGCGACCGCGCAGATCAGCTCGACCGCGCGCATCGCGGTCGCGCCGACGAACCACGCAAGCGGCAGCGACACGAGGAGCGCAACGATCTCCTCGCGGACGGCCTGCTCCGAGCGGAACGCAAAGGCCAGACCGTTACGGGAATTGATCGTGGCCTTCCAGATTCGTAGCAAGGTCTCAGAGCCCCGCTGCGGCGGGCATCGGCCTGACTTTGCCGGCGCGTTCCTGCTTGAGCAGTTCTGCGACCAGGAAAGCCATGTCGATGGATTGCTCGGCGTTGAGCCGGGGATCGCAGACCGTGTGATAGCGGTCGTTGAGATCCTCATCGGTGATCGCGCGGGCGCCGCCGAGGCACTCGGTGACGTCCTGGCCCGTCATCTCCAGATGCACGCCGCCGGCATGGGTGCCTTCCGCGGCGTGGATCGCGAAGAACGACTTCACCTCGGACAGGATGCGGTCGAACGGCCGCGTCTTGTAACCTGACGTCGAGGTGATGGTGTTGCCGTGCATGGGATCGCACGACCAGACCACCACTTTGCCCTCGCGCTTCACGGCGCGGATCATGTTCGGCAGGTGCTCGCCGATCTTGTCGGAGCCGAAGCGGCCGATCAGGGTCAGCCGGCCCGGTTCGTTGTCGGGATTGAGCACGTCGATCAGCTTCAGAAGCTCGTCGGGCTTGAGCGACGGGCCGCATTTGAGCCCGATCGGATTCTTGATGCCGCGGAAATATTCGATGTGGCCGTGGTCGAGCTGGCGGGTGCGGTCGCCGATCCAGATCATGTGACCCGAGGTCGCGTACCAGTCGCCGGTGGTGGAATCGACCCGGGTCATGGCCTGCTCGTAGCCGAGCAGCAGGGCTTCGTGGCTGGTGTAGAAATCGGTGGCGCGCAGCTCGGGGTGGGCCTCGAGATCGAGGCCACAGGCGCGCATGAAATTGAGCGCATCGGAGATGCGGTCGGCCAATTCCTTGTAGCGGCGGGACTGCGGGCTGTCCTTGAGGAAGCCGAGCATCCACTGATGCACGCTGCCGAGATTGGCGTAGCCGCCGGTGGCGAACGCACGCAGCAGGTTCAGCGTCGCGGCCGACTGGCGATAGGCCATCAGCTGGCGCTGCGGATCAGGGACGCGCGCTTGCTTGGTGAAGGCGATGTCGTTGACGATGTCGCCGCGATAGCTCGGCAGCTCGACACCGTCGATCTTCTCCATCGGCGAGGATCGGGGTTTTGCGAACTGGCCGGCGACGCGCCCGACCTTCACCACCGGGACGGCACCGGCATAGGTCAGCACGACCGCCATCTGGAGCAGCACGCGGAAGAAGTCGCGGATGTTGTTGGCGCCGTGCTCGGCAAAGCTCTCGGCGCAGTCGCCGCCCTGCAGCAGGAACGCCTCTCCGGCCGCGACCCGCGCCAGCGCCTTCTTCAGATTGCGCGCCTCGCCCGCGAACACCAGCGGCGGAAAGCTCGCAAGCTGCGCCTCGACGTCGGCCAAGGCCTTGGCGTCGGGATAGTCGGGCACCTGTAGCACCGGCTTGCTGCGCCAGGATTCGGGCGTCCACCGCTCGGACATCGCAATCTCTCCGTGAAGCAAAAAGCACAACCTGATCTGTGGGTTGCGAGGGTCGCCTTATACACAGGCTGGCCACCGGCCGCCAGTTGTAAATCCGTTTGGCACCGCAAAGCCTTGCGGGGAAAGCCAAATTCGCATTTGCTGGGAAACGGCTTGGAAACTGGCAAGATACCTTCGGCCCATGGGCGTGGCACTGGACGACGTTTTCATCGACGAGATCAGCTTCCCGGCGACCGACGGGTATGCGCTGACGGGCACGCTATTCCTGCCGCGCGGCACCAAACGTCATGCCGTGTTGGTCAATTCGGCGACTGCCGTCCCGCGAAAAATCTATCGCGGATTTGCCTCATATCTCGCCCATCGCGGCTGCGCGGTCCTGACCTACGACTACCGCGGCATCGGCGACTCCCGGCTGCCGGCGATGGTCGGCTACAACCGGCCGAAATCGCTGGTCGGCTTCAAGGCCTCGATGTCGGACTGGGCCGCGCTCGACGTCACCGCCGCAGTGCACTGGATGCGCGAGCGCTACAACACCCTGCCCTTGGCCTATGTCGGGCACTCCTTTGGCGGCCAGGCGCTCGGGCTGATCGCGAACAACACGGACATTTCGCGCGCCGCGTTCGTGGCCTCGCAGGCCGCGACCTGGCGGCTGATGACGTCCCCGGAAAAATACCGCGTCTTCGCCTTCATGAATTTTGTCGGCGTGCCGCTCGTCCACGCGCTCGGTTACGCGCCGGGCTGGGCCGGCATCGGTGAGGATTTGCCCAAGGGCGTCTTCCTGCAATGGGCGGAGTGGGTCTCGAGCCCCCGTTATCTCTTCGATTCAAAGCTGGCGGCCCTGGAGAACTTCGCGAAGTTCAAGGGCGAGTTGCGCACACTCTGCTTCTCCGACGATCCCTGGGCGACGCGGCCCGCGGTCGAGCTGCTTGCGAGCGGATTTACCGCGATCAAGCCGGAGGTGCTCGACGTGAAGCCGTCCGACGTCGGCGCCAAGGCGATCGGCCATTTCGGCTTCTTCCGCCCCGAGCACCGCGACACATTGTGGCGCGGCCTCGCGGAATGGATCCAGGGAGAGTGAGAATAGAGCCCGGACGAATGTCGGTGCTGGCCGGAAGCAGCTCTGCGTGCTTTGATGCGCTGGTCCAAATATCATATTTTGAGGCCATTTTGTTGAGGCCAATTTGAGCGGCGAGCGCGTGGAACGACGACTTGTAGCGGTATTGGCTGCCGATGTCGCCGGCTACAGCCGTCTGATGGGTGCTGACGAGGAAGGCACGCTGGCGCGCCTGAAGGCAGCTCGAAAGATCGTTGTCGATCCCACGATCGCTGCGCATCGCGGGCGCATCGTCAAGACCACCGGCGACGGCATGCTGGTCGAGTTTGCGAGTGCGGTGGATGCGGCGCGCAGTGCGGTCGAAGTCCAGCGCGGAATGGCGGCGCAGAACGCCGACGTCTCCCCGGCAATCAGGATCGAATTCCGGATCGGCATCCACATCGGCGACATTATCCTTGATGACAACGACATCTTCGGCGATGGCGTCAACATCGCCGCGCGCCTTGAAAGCATAGCCGACCCCGGCGGCATCTGTATCTCCGACGATGCTCGTCGGCAGATTCGCGGCAAGATAGACGTCGCCTACGACGATATGGGTTTGCAAGCGCTCAAGAATATCGCCGAGCCGATGCACGCATGGCGCCTCCTTGTCGACGCGAATTCCTCTGCAGCATCAAAGCCAGGACAAGCGCCCGAAATTGCGCGACCGCTGGCGCTTCCGGACAAGCCATCCATCGCGGTGCTGCCGTTCCAGAACATGAGTCCCGATCCGGACCAAGAGTTCTTCGCCGACGGAATAGCGGAGGACGTCATCACGGCGTTGTCACGATATTCCTCGCTGTTCGTCATCGCTCGCAATTCGTCGTTTTCCTTCAAGGGACGCGCGGTAGACGTGAAGCACGTCGGGCGCGAACTGGGCGTTCGCTATGTGCTTGAGGGCGGCCTGCGAAAATCCGGCAACCGCGTCCGAGTCACCGCACAGCTTGTCGAAGCAGAGACGGGCAATCATGTTTGGGCGGAACGCTACGACCGCGATATGGCCGACATCTTCTCCGTACAGGATGACATCGCGCAGTCCACGACCATCGCCATCGCGCCGGTCATTGCCGGCGCCGAGCAACAGCGGGCCATGCGCAAGCCACCCGCAAGTCTTGATGCCTGGGGTGCCTACCAGCGTGGAATGTGGCATCTGGGCAAGGCGAGCACCGAGGATGATTCAGTTGCCGGAGAATTCTTTCAGCGCGCCATTGATCTCGATCCAATGTTCGCGCCCGGATACATCGGGCTCTCCACCGTGCTCAGTCGGTCGAAAGGAACGCAAGTCGAGGAGGAAGAATTGGCGCGACGCGCGGTCGCTCTCGATCGTGGCAACGCGGACGCCCATTCACGCCTGGCGCTGGCGCTCAACGCTCGGGGCGATCACGGCGGAGCACGTGCGCAGGCCGAGCGTGCGCTGGCACTCTGCCCGAATCTGGCACCAGCTCACGGAGCGCTGGGCGTCATTCTCGCGTATTCCGGCTGTCCGAAAGAGGGGCTCGTCGCCCTCGAGACGTGCATTCGGCTGGACCCTCGTGACCCATCGCTGGTCAATCGCTTGAACCAGGTCGCATTGGCTCACTATTTTTGCCGGGACTACACGGCCACAGTGGAGGCGGCGGAGCGCGCGATCCGAACATTTCCCGACTTCCCCTCCCCCTATCGCTGGCTTGCCGCAGCTCTCGGCCAGCTCGGTCAAACTGCTGAAGCCGACGATGCGCTGCAGAAAGCAATCGCAATTTCCTCAGCATCGTTCGAGTTTCAGGTCCGTCAACGGCCACCGTGGTTTCGGCCAGAAGATCACGCCCTGATGCTGGACGGCCTTCGGAAAGCGGGTTGGGAAGATTGAGGAAGCAGTTGAACGATTGCTATTCACGGCCCCTCGCGTCGGTGATGTGCCGCAGAGTCCGGCGCACGCGGGCCATCGCGGCCTGGGCGCGAACCGCGATTGCAGTCGGAACGATGAGTGTGCGCCCTAGCGGAGGATCGTCGTCAGCGACGAGTAACGCTTGTTCGGCTTGGCTTCGCCCGGCGCGAATTGCGCAAACGCCTCGCTGACGCGGACGGCCGGCGGCGTATCGCCGGCGAAACGAAACTCCTTCGGCCTCGGCGCGTAGAAGCTGGCGCTGTAATAGGCGTCGTCGAAGCGTGCCTCGCCGATCCCGAACATTGTGTCGCACGCGAACAGAAGTGCGCAGACTCCCGCGACCGCGACGACGATCTCCCTGAGAACTGACATGCTGATGCCCCACCCTGTTGCAGGCAGGATGCACGCCGGTTCCAAAGCCGGGGTTTAAGGCCGCATGGTTCTTGCCCGCAGGGTTTGCCGCCGCTGAGCGGAATGCAGACAATTTTATCGATCTCGAAAAAAGAGCCCGCCTGCACGGGTGGTCAGGCGGGCTCCAGGCTTGGCCGCTCGGGAGGTATCAAACGGCCAGATTCATCCAGACAGCCTTGGGCTCGGTGAAATTGTCGAGCGCGGCGGTGCCGTGCTCGCGGCCGAGCCCGGAGTCGCGCTCGCCGCCCCAGGGCAGCCGCACGTCGGTATAGCCATAGGTGTTCATCCAGACCGTGCCCGCGCGCGCCCGCTTGGCGAAGCGCTGCAGCTTGCCGATGTCGCGGCTCCAGACGCCGGCGGCGAGGCTGTAAGCCGTGCCGTTGGCAATCCGCAAAGCGTCGGCTTCATCCTTGAACTTGATAACGCTGACGACGGGGCCAAAGATCTCCTCCTGTGAGATCCGCATCTCGTGCGCGACATTCGCGAACACCGCGGGGCTGATGAAGTAGCCGCGATCGCCGACCTTCTCGCCACCGGTGACGAGGGTCGCGCCCTCCTTCCGGCCAATGTCGACATAATCGAGGACCGACTTCATCTGCTTCTCGGATATGACGGGGCCGAGCGTCGTCTTACGGTCGAGCGGGTCGCCGATCCTGAGCGACTTTGCGCGTGCCGCCAGTCGTTCGACGACCTCGTCATAAGCCTTCTCCTGCACCAGCACGCGAGAGCCGGCCGAGCAGACCTGGCCGGCATTGAAGAAGATGCCGGAAGCCGCAGCTTTCGATGCGGCTTCGAGATCGGCATCGTCGAAAATGACGTTGGCAGATTTGCCGCCCAGCTCGAGCGAGACGCGCTTGAAGTTGCTTGCGGCGCCCTTCATGATTCCCCGCCCGACACCCGGAGAGCCGGTGAAGGTGACCTTGTCGACGTCAGGGTGATTGACCAGCGCGTCGCCGACGACGCGGCCCGGGCCAGTGACGACGTTGAAGACGCCCGCCGGCAGGCCGGCTTCGAGCGCGAGCTCGGCGATGCGCAGCGCCGACAGCGAGGTCAGCTCGGCCGGCTTCATCACGATGGTGCAGCCGCAGGCCAGCGCCGGCGCGAGCTTCCACATCCCGATCATCAGCGGGAAATTCCAGGGCACGATCGCCGCGACCACACCGACCGGCTCGCGCACAGTGTAGGTCAGGGCATCATCGCGCACGGGCACGACGTCGCCACTGATCTTGTCGGCCCAACCGGCGTAGTAGATCAACGTGTCGACGGCCGCCGGAAAATCCTGCCGCGATGTCGCGGCGATCGGCTTACCTGCATCGATCGACTCGAGTTCGATGATCTCCTCGGCGTGAGCCTTGAGCAGGTCTGCCCAGCGCAGCAGGATCTGGCCGCGCTCGGACGCCCGCATCGTGCGCCAGGGGCCTTCGAAGGCCCGGCGCGCGGCGGCGACCGCATGGTCGACATCGGCCTCGTTGCCTTCGGCGACGACGGCGATGACCTGCCCGGTGGCAGGATTGAGCGACTTGAAGGTGCGCCCGGAGCTCGCGGGGACGCGGCGGCCGTCAATCAGCAGATGCTGTGGCCGAGACATGAACTCGGTGGCCGGCGAGTGTACAAAGTCATATGCAACAGACATCATATTTCCTCCAGTTCTGGTATACCAGACTAGGCACCCCTACCTCGGAGTAAATATGATATGAATTGCCAATGGACGGGCAGCATATGAAGTACAGTTCATAAGGCAGACGAATGCTTCAGATTGAGATCGAGGCCGTATGGCGGTTTCGCCGCGAGGGCAATCCGCGGACCGCCATCGTCATGCTCGGCGTCCTCAACGAGATCAGGAGAACCGGGAAGATCACCAGCGCGGCCAAGGACGCGCACCTCTCCTATCGCCATGTCTGGAATCTTATCGAGCAATGGTCGGAGTTCTTCGGCACGCCGCTGGTCGAGACCCAGCGCGGCAAGGGCTCGAAGCTCACACCGTTCGGCGAGCGGCTGGTCTGGGCGGGCGAGCGCATGCAGGCCCGGCTCGGACCTCAACTTGAGAATCTGGCGCAGGAGCTGGCGAGCGAGATCAAGCCGTTCCTCGAGCAGCGCCCTTCGGTGATCCGCGTTCATGCCAGCCACGGTTTTGCGGTCGCAAAACTGCGCGAATTCCTCGACCGCGAGCCCGGCATCGGCGTCGATCTGCGCTATGTCAGCAACCAGCACTCGCTGGTCTCGCTGGCGCAAGGCGCCTGCGATCTCTCCGGCCTGCATCTGCCGCACGGCGCCCTGCGCGCCCAGGGCATCAAGGCTGCGCGCGAATGGCTCGATCCGCGCGAGGATCGCATCATCAGCTTCGTCACACGCGAAATGGGATTGATGGTCGCGCGCGGCAATCCGCTGCGCATCGCTTCGCTTGATGATCTCACCGGACCAAAAGTCCGTTTCGTCAACCGCGACCACGATTCCGGCACGCGGCTTCTGTTCGACCAACTGCTCGCGGCAAGCGGAATTGACGAGAGCCGCATCAACGGCGCGCAGCAGATCGAATTCACCCACGCCGCGGTCGCAGCCTATGTCGCGAGCGGCATGGCCGATGCGAGTTTCGGCGTCGAAGCCGCCGCCCGGCATTTCGGCCTCGATTTCATCCGGCTCCTGACCGAGGATTATTTCTTCGTCTGCAAGCGCGCGTTCCTGGACACCGGGCCGATGCAGCGCATCCTGGAGATCATCCGCAGCGCCGATTTTCGCGCGGCCGTCGCGACGCTACCCGGCTATGTGCCGTCCGACACCGGCACCGTCACCGGCGTGAAGGCGTTTCTGGAGATGCATGCCGTGCGATGATGCCGAAGGATGCGGTCGCCTTGTCCGCGCCGGTCAGTTCGCCGGCTCGTCCTTCAGCGCAGAGATGACCTGCTCGCCCTGCGCGGTCAGCCGGTACGTCACCAGCGGACGGCTCGAAGGCGGCTTTCGCGCGAGCTCGACGATGTAGCCGCGCACCATCAGGGCTTCGAAGCTGCCGTAA
Source organism: Bradyrhizobium sp. MV1.5 (assembly GCF_055807615.1). NCBI lineage: Bacteria > Pseudomonadati > Pseudomonadota > Alphaproteobacteria > Hyphomicrobiales > Nitrobacteraceae > Bradyrhizobium > Bradyrhizobium sp. MV1.5. The sequence goes on from NZ_JBVVPL010000007.1 coordinate 130,141, forward strand.
TAGCCGAACATGCTGATCTGGTTCTGCCTGAGCAGCTTGAACTCGCGCAAGAGACGGATCTCGTTACCCGACAGCAGCGACCGGCGCACGCGCTGAACGAACCGTGCGCGCTGCTCGAACCAAGCCTGGTCCGGCAGTTCGTGCGAGGCCGGTGCCGGCGCCCGCTCGCAGGGACGCGCGTCCTGCGCAATCTCGACCGTCACTGGCGGCAAGCAGGGCATGCTGCTGCTGACAACGTCCTTCGCGACGTCGAGCAACGCGAGCGGCCAGCGCCGCTTGTTGTCGACCATGACAGGCGCCGGCACGACGTTATCGCGCACCAGCTGCTCGAAGCGTCCGGCGGTCACGCCGACATAGGCGGCCGCGCGACGGCGATCGACCAGACGCGTGTCCGGCGCGACCTCGCAAACAATGTTCTCGTCCACCCCGGATCCCCTGGCGCCTCGTTGCGCATGGCATGACGGCCCGGCAGGACGGGCCAGGCCGGCGGCGAACCTAGGTGGGAGGAGCGCGCTCGAAAAGCACCGAATTTCGTACATGTTGATGCCGTTTCGGCAACAGCTATAGTCCAGCCCGGGGGTCCCATGCGATTTCACTCACCGGCGATCCAGTACTTCCACGCCGTCCGCCGCACCGGTTCGATCCGGGCCGCGGCGCGCCTGCTGAACGTTGCCTCGTCGGCCGTAAGCCGCCAGATTCTCAAGCTTGAACAAGAGGTTGGGTCGCCGTTGTTCGAGCGCAATGCGCGCGGCCTGACGCTGACGACGGTCGGCGAGATGTTGGCCCGGCATGTCATGAACGTGCTCCAGGACCTCGACCGCTTCCGCTCGGACGTCGCGTCCCTGTCGGGGACCTGGCACGGCACTATCAGCATTGCCTGCATCGAATCGCTCACGGAGTCGGTGCTGCCGGACCTGATCGCCTCACATCGCGGCCGGGCCCGGCGCGTCAGCTTCACCACCGAGGTGAAGGGATCTTCGGATGTGCTGGAGGCCCTGAGCCGCGGCGAGGCCGACATCGGCATCGCCATGGCGCTTCGCCATCCGCCGGATCTGCGCCAGGTCGCCTTGAAACGGTTTCACCTCGGCGCGGTCGTGGCGGGCGATCATCCACTGGCGCGCGGCAAGACGGTCACGCTGACCCAATGTCTCGCCTTTCCCGTCATCCACGCGCTGCCGGAGCTGTCGATCTACCATCTGCTCCAACCGCTTATCGCGCAGCTCTCCGAAACGCCGGAGCCGGCCATCCAGGCCAACTCGATCGACCTGATGCGCGAGTTGGCGGCGCGCGGCGTCGGCGTCGCCTTCCAGACCCAGCTCGGCATCGGCAGGCTGTCACGCGACAGCCGGCTCGTCTTCCTGCCGCTCGACAATGCCGGCAGTCCGGTGTGGTCAGATCTCGGCATCTACGTTCGCGCCGAGCGCACCCTGCCCGCCCACACGGAATCCTTCCTCCAGGAGCTGGTGCGCGAACTGGGCGAGCGCGAGCGGCGCGAAAACTCGGCCTACCCGCAGATCGCCTGATCAAGCGCCGCCGGTCGAGGGCTCAGCCGTGGCCGGCTCCCTTGCGCTGGCCGCTCTCGCTGAGGCGGTCGACCCAGGCGATGCCGATCGCGGAGATGATGAAGGTCAGATGGATCAGCACCTGCCACATCACGCCGCTCTCGGTGAAATTGCTCCGCGTTGTGCCGAGATTGCCGGCCTCGATGAAGGTCCTGAGCAGCGAGATCGAGGAGATGCCGATGATCGCCATCGCAAGCTTGATCTTGAGCACGCTGGCGTTGACGTGGCTGAGCCATTCCGGCTCGTCCGGATGACCGCTGAGGTTCAGGCGCGAGACGAAGGTCTCGTAACCGCCGACGATCACCATCACCAGCAGGTTCGAGATCATCACGACGTCGATCAGCCCGAGCACGACCAGCATGATCTGCTGCTCGCTGGCGTCGAAGGAGTGCACGACCAGGTGCCAGAGCTCCTTCAGGAACAAGAGCACATAGACGGCCTGCGCAACGATCAGGCCGACATAAAGCGGGACCTGCAGCCAGCGCGAGCCAAAGATGAGTTGGGCGAACGCGCCGATTTGCGGCGCCGGCACGGAAACCGCCGAAGGTGCTTTGGGTTCGGACGTCATTGATCACTCCGGATGATAGACAGACGCGCTGCCTCAGAGACTCGCGATCACAGGCGCAAGCTCGAGCGACCCGCGATAGATCATCTCGAAGGCGACGTAAACGATGATGGCGAGGCCGACATAGCCGATCCAGCGCTGCTTCTGGAGCACGCGGCCGAGCAAATCGGCGGCGACGCCCATCAGCGCGACCGACAACAGCAGGCCGAAGGCGAGGATGTAGGGATGCTCGCGCGCAGCGCCCGCGACCGCGAGCACGTTGTCGAGCGACATCGAGACGTCGGCGGCGACGATCTGAACGGCCGCCTGTCTGAAGGTCTTTCGGGAGGCAGGAGCAGCGCTGCTGCCGCCATGGCTGAACGCGAACTCGTTCGCATGCGCGGACTGCTCGCGCAGCTCCCGCCACATCTTCCAGCACACCCAGAGCAGCAGCACGCCACCGGCGAGCAATAGCCCGATCACTTGCAGAAGCTGGGTCGCGACGCCGGCAAAGACGATGCGCAGGGCGGTGGCGGCGATGATGCCGACGACGATCGCGCGCCGCCGCTGCTCGGCCGGCAGGCCGGCTGCGGCAAGGCCGATGACGACGGCATTGTCGCCTGCGAGCACGAGGTCGATCAGGACGACCTGAAGCAGCGCGGTCAGCGCTTCGGTGGTGATGAATTCAGTCATGATTGGTCATTTTTCGGTGCGGACGGATCGAGCCATTGCGGCTTCTTCCGCTCGACCCAATCCAGAACCTTGCCGCGCGAGGAGCGCAACGCGCGCACGTCTTCCGCGAGCAAAGCGAGGCCGAGCGGGAGCATCCAGACGCCGAGCACCGGCAGAAAGGAGAGCACGCCGCCGACAATGAGCAGCGCGCCCGAAGGGATCCTCACCCAGCGGCTGGACGGCTTGAGCAGATAGGTGACGGTGTCACCCATGCGCGGCGGCAGGCGACGGACAAGCTTGTCGAGGCGCGGGTCGCCGCCGGCCATCTGGCCGGCAGCGCCCGCAGTCCCTGTCTTATCCTCGTCCGAAACTACGCTCATGCTTACTCCTCGGCGGCGATGCGCTGTTCGGCCCGCACGGCACCGATCGTCACCTGCTTTGCGCGCGGCAGCACCAGCGTCAGCAGGCGCAACAGCTTGATCGCCTGCACTTCGTGGGGATGCACGTCCTCGTCCGCGGCCGCGACGCGCTCCGACAATTCCATGAGGTGAGACGACAGCGGCAGGTCCGAAACCGGGCGCAAATGGTCGATCACCACATTGGCGAAATCCGGCTCCTCAAGTCGTTCGGCAAGCTCGTCGAACATCGCGTAGAGCCGGTCGTCCGATATGTGCGGCGCCAGCTTGCGATCCTTGATGAAACGGACGACCTCGTCGCGTTCGACCGGCGAAACTTGCCGGTCGGCGACGGCAACCAGCGCGCCGACGATCACAAGCGCCACCGCAGCCTGCTCGTTCAGGCTGGACGGCTCGGTGATCTCGATTGCGATCGGATTTGAATGCTTGGCGTCGGACATCGTTGCTCCCGTATCTTGCGAAATGACCGCACGGGGCTGCGATGGGGACGATTGGGTCGGAGAGACTCTCAAGAAGGCCCGACGATCGGCCGATCCATCGCATTCGCGCGGGACAGGTCATCCGACATCGCGAGGTTTTGCCGACAACGTCGACTTCCTCGCCAGAGGGGCCCGGATTCTTGTTCCTTTCACACATAAAGGTGGGGCCGTCGGAATCAAGACGACGCGACTGCGACCAGCGGCCGCATCGGGTTCCGTGTTGCAAGATTGGCTCACGCAGCTGTCCACGTGTCCCGGACGCGCTGCAGCGTGCAACGCTGCTGCGCTGAGCCGGGACCCAAAAAGCTGCGCGTCACGTCGCTGTGGGCCCCGGCTCTGCAGCGCACCGCCAAGGGGCGCTGCGCTGCGTCCGGGGCACGAAAGCGTCGCTGGCGCCAAGGCCTCTCGCAACGTCTAACAACGGCTAACGAGCCAGCAGTCCGATTTGGGCGCAGATTAGTCTGGAGGCGCCCCGTTGCATTCTGAGGTGCGCTCATGGTCAGGAAAACTGTGATGGCACGTCTGCTTTCGGTCAATGTCGGCCTGCCGCGCGACGTCGCCTGGCAGGGTCGGACCGTCCACACCGGCATCTGGAAGGCGCAGGTCAAAGGCCCGCGCAGGGTGCGCCAGCTCAACATCGATGGCGACGGCCAGGGCGATACGGCCGGTCATGGCGGCGAGCATCGTGCCGTATTCGTCTATCAGGACGAATCCTATCGGTACTGGCAGGAGCATCTGGGTCGATCGAACCTCGTTCATGGCCAGTTCGGTGAGAACTTTACGGTCGAGGGCCTCGCCGACACTAACGTGTGCATCGGAGACCGCTACAGGATCGGCTCCGCGCTGTTCGAAGTGACGCAGCCGCGCGTCACCTGCTACCGGCTCGGCATTCGCATGGAAGAGCCGGACATGGCCGCGCTGCTCGTCAGGCACGGCCGGCCCGGGTTCTATTTTCGTGTGATCGAGGAAGGCGACGTCGAAACCGGTGACGAGATCACACAGATCGCTGTGGGACCCGAGCGCATGAGCGTGTTCGAGATCAATGCGCTGCTCTACATGCCGCCGCATCCGCCCGAACGCCTGGAGCGCGCGCTGCGGATTCCCGCGTTGAGCCGCGGCTGGCAGCGTTCCTTCGAGGCGCTGCTCGAGCAACAGAAGGACAACAAGACCGCGGGAAACGCCGGGCTTGGACCGTCGGCGAGCCCAGCTCCCGCCTGGCGCGGATTCCGCTCCTTTCGCGTGGCGCGCAAGATCGCGGAGAGCGGCAACGTGACGTCGCTGATCCTCGAACCGGTCGACGGACGTCCCGTGGCGGACGCCCTGCCCGGTCAATTCGTCGTCATCAGGCTCGAGCCTTCCGCTGCGCAGGCGATGACGCGCAGCTATTCACTGTCGAGCGGCGCCGATGCCGCGTCCTATCGCATCAGCATCAAGCGCGAACCGCACGGCGCCGCCAGCCTCTATGTCGCCGACGAGCTCAAGACCGGCGACGTCATCGCGCTCGGCGCGCCACGCGGCAGTTTCACGCTCCGGCCGGATGCGCGGCCCGTCGTCCTGCTGAGTGCCGGCATCGGCGTGACGCCGGTGCTCGCCATGCTCCACGCGCTCGCTGCGCAAGGCGCAATGCAGGACGTCTGGTGGCTGCACGGCACCCGCAACGGCCGCGAGCATTCGTTCGCCGCCGAGGCACGCGGGCTGTTGGCCCGGCTCGCTCACCATCACAGCCATGTCTGCTACAGCGTGCCTGATCCGGCCGATCGTCCTGGCCTCGATTTCGACACCGCCGGACATCTGGACCGGCGCCTGCTCGAACAGCTCGAGGTACCACGTGACGGTGATTTCTATCTCTGCGGCCCCGCCGCTTTCATGAGCGATCTCACCGCCGGCCTCGCTGCATTGGGCGTCCCGCCCGATCGCATCCACACCGAGCTGTTCGGCAGCAAGCCATCGCTGACACCGGGCATCGCGGCAGCACCGAAGCCGAGAGCACACATGCCGGCCGGAGCGACCGGCCCCGGTCCGATGGTGTCATTCGCCCGCAGTGGCCTCAATGTCCGCTGGGGACCATCCTATGCCAGCCTGCTGGAGCTGGCCGAAGCCTGCGATGTCCCCGTGCGGTGGTCGTGCCGGACCGGCGTCTGCCATAATTGCGAGAGCGGATTGATCGCGGGGACGGTCGACTATGCGCCGGATCCGCTCGATCCGCCGGCGGACGGCAATGTCCTGATCTGCTGCGCGCGGCCCCGCAACGACGTCGTGATTGATCTATAGAGTGGAGACCCGTTATGCGAGGTGGCGCCCCGGCCTCCTTGCGTTGTGGGACCAAGGCCGCAAGGAGCATTTTCATCCCAACGGCAAGGCTTACGTCGAAACTCTCGGCGAACGGGATTAGAACCACATTCCGACATCGTCCGCTCGGGCGAATGCCGGCTTGGAATGTGGATGATCCAGATGAAGACCAAACCCGCTCCCCGTGCCGACCGCATGGGCGCGCGCCAGATCTACGAAGCGCTGCGGGATCAGATCATGGCGCGGGTGTACGGGATCGATGGGTTGCTGCCGTCCTCTCGCGCGTTGGCCGGCGATATGGGCGTGGCACGCTCGACCGTCACAGTTGCCTACGAGCAGCTCGCCGCCGAAGGTTTCATCGAAACGCGCCATGGCGCGCGGCCGCGGGTGGCTCGCGCCGTCGTCGAACGGGGACACACGCGCGTAGCGTCGCGGCCATCGGCGCGGAAGGTGCGGCTGTCTGCGTTCGGTGAGCGATTGCTTCAGGACCCGCCGCGCTGGACCGAGCCGCCGCGCGGGCTGGTCGCGAACTTCCGCTACGGCGAGCTCGCGCCGTCGGATTTCCCGGTATTGGCATGGAAGAAGGCCGTGACTGCCGCGATGGCGCGCAAGCCCGAGCGGCTGACCTATGACGATCCCTGCGGCGCGCTGCGGCTTCGGACCGCGCTTCAAGGCTATCTGTGGCGGTCGCGTAGCGTCCGCTGCGAGGTCGATCAGATCGTCGTCGTGAACGGCTCGCAGCAAGGCCTCGACATCTGCGCGCGCCTGCTGCTCGATGCCGGCGACCGCTTCGTGATGGAGGATCCCGGCTACCAGATGGCGCGGCACACTTTTGCGGCGACGGGCGCCGAGACGATCCCGATGCCGGTCGATGCGGATGGATTGGAGACAGCGCGGCTCGATGGCGTCGAAGCCCGCCTCGCCTATGTCACGCCGTCGCACCAATATCCGCTCGGCGGCGTCATGCCGATCGGACGCCGACACCAATTGCTCGCTTGGGCCAGGACAAACGACGCCTACGTGATCGAGGACGATTACGACAGCGAGTATCGCTACGATACCAAGCCGATCCCGCCGCTGCACGCGCTGCAAGGCGGCGGCAACGTGATCTATCTCGGCACCGTCTCCAAGACGCTCTCGCCGACCTTGCGGATCGGCTATCTGGTGGTGCCCGCCGCCCTGCGATCCCTGTTCGCCGCCGCCAAGCAGATGATGGACCGGCACACGCCGCTGATCGAACAGGACGCTCTCGCTTCGATGCTCGAAAGCGGCGCCTATGACGGCCACATCAGGCGTGTGCGCCGGCGCAACGCCGAACGCCAGCGGGCACTGCTCGACGCGCTTCGCCGCCGGTTCGGGGATCGCGTCCGGATCGAGGGCACGGCCGCCGGCCTGCACGTCGTGGCATGGTTCGATGATCTGCCGCAAAAGCGTGAGGACGCGTTGATCAAGGCGGCCCATGCCAAGGGCGTCGGCATCTATCCCGTCTCGGCACTGTTCGTCGGACCTCGCCGATCGCGGAAGACAGTCGGCCTCGTCATGGGCTATTCGGCACTGGAGGTGCCACAGATCGAGCGCGGCTGCAGGCTTCTCGCCCAGGCCGTCGCCGAACTGGACTGATCAAATAGACTATAACTGGCAGTTTCTTACAGGCCAGATTCGGGCTATCTCCAGACCAACACCGGAGATAGACCATGTACATCCCTCCCGCCTTCAAGGACGACATCGAGAGCATTCGGGCGACCATTCGCGGCGCCCGGCTCGCCAGTCTGGTCACGGCCACCAGCGAAGGCCCGGTCGCCACGCCGCTGCCGCTTCTTCTCGACGAGGGCGAAGGCGAGCATGGCGTGCTGTACGGACATGTTGCGAAGGCCAACCCGCAATGGAAACTGCCGCCGGTCGGAGACGCGCTGGCGATCTTCAGCGGTCCCGACGCCTATGTGAGGCCGTCCTGGTACGCGACCAAGCAGGAGACCGAAAAGGTCGTGCCGACCTGGAATTACGTCGCGGTGCATGCCTACGGCCCGGTCGAATTCTTCCAGGACCCTGAGCGCCTGCTCGAGGCCGTGACGCGGCTCACGAACAGGCACGAGGGATCGCGCGCCAAGCCCTGGGCCGTTACCGATGCCCCTGCGGATTTCATCGCTGCGCAGCTGCGTGGAATCGTCGGCGTACGCATTCCCGTCGTGCGGTTCGAAGGCAAGCGCAAGATGAGCCAGAACCGTCCCGAGGCCGACCGTGTCGGCGTCGCGCAAGGTCTCGCGGCGAGCGAGAACGCGCTGGATCGCGAGGTTGCGCCATTGATTCCGGTGCCGGTGTAGTGACCACTTGGTTCCCGACACTCGCTGTCGGGAACCATCGTCCTGTCAGGTTCGTTGATACATTTCAGCAAGCATCTCTTGACAGGATACCCATGTGCCGCTGGATCGCATACCGTGGCGAGACCACGTCTTTCGAGCCCTACGTCACCGAGCCCGAGCATTCGCTGATCGCGCAAAGCATCCGCTCGCTCCAGTCGACCGCTGGCTCGAATGGCGACGGGTTTGGTCTCGGCTGGTACGGCGAGCATCCGGAGCCTGGTCTTTATCGTGAAACACGCCCGGCCTGGTCGGACGAGAATCTCCGCTACCTCTGCCGTCATCTGCGCTCGCATCTGTTCTTCGCCCATGTGCGCGCCGCCACCGGCACGGCGGTGACACGGCAGAACTGTCATCCCTTTGCCTGCGGTCAGTGGATGTTCATGCACAACGGCTTCGTCGGCAGCTGGAATCGTCTGCGCCGCAAGGTCGAGGCGCTGATCCCCGATGCCTACTATCCTTCGCGGACAGGCACGACCGATTCGGAAGCCGTGTTTCTCGCCATGATGGGCGCGGGACTCGATGCCGATCCCCTGGGCGCGACACATCGCGTGCTGCGAGCCCTCGTCGGCCTCGTCAACGAAGGCGAGCTTCGTGAGCGGCTACGCTTCACGAGCGCCCTCGCCAACGGCCGGGATCTCTATGCCTTCCGGGTTGCGATCAACGATGCCGCCAACACGCTGTATTTCCGCGAGGCTGGCGGCCAGGTCATCGTCGTGTCCGAGCCGTTCGATAAGGAAAAGGACTGGACCGAAGTGCCAGCGAATCACGCGCTGGTCGCACGTGCGTCCGAAAGCGCGAAGATTGTTCCGTTCGACCTTGCAATTTCCAGTATGGCCGGCGCGGAACCGGCCCCTGCCAGAAGGATTATCGCCCGCAGATAATACTTGGCCGGGTGGCACGATGACATTTACTTCAGAAGTTTTAAAACTGCTGCGGCTCGATTCCTCGGAAGACAAGCAGCACCTCGTCATTCGCTCGGCCGGCGGACGCGGCAAGGCCGCGGAATATTCGTTCGGTATCGAGGAGGAATACTTCCTCGCCGATCGCCGCAGCCTGGAGGTCGCGATCCAGACCCCCAATGAGCTTTTCGAATCTGCGAACTGGTCGACAGGCGGCCAGGCGATGCGGGAGATGTTGCAATCGCAGCTCGAGGTCGCCACCAACGTTCATGTCGACGTCGCCGACGCACGCGAAGAGCTTCGCTTCCTGCGCCGCGAAGTCGCAAACGTCGCGGCACAATACGGTTTCGTGATCATGGCCTGCGGCACGCATCCGACGGCGGTCTGGCGCATGTCGCAGCCGAGCCCCAAGCCGCGCTACGAGGAAATGATCGAGGATCTGCGCAGCATCGGCCACCGCAACCTGATGTGCGGCATGCACGTGCATGTCCAGCTGCCCGATCCCGAGAAGCGCATGGCGGTGATGCGAGCGATGCTGCCGCATCTGCCGCTGTTTATCGCCCTGTCGGCCTCCTCCCCGTTCTGGAATTCACACAAGACCGGACTGAAGGGCTATCGGCTCGCCGCCTATTCCGAGCTGCCGCGCACCGGCCTGCCCGAATTGTTCGAGAGCAGGCAGGACTACGACGAATATGTCGGCGCGTTGCAGCGCTCCGGCGTGATCCCCGATGAAAGCCACATCTGGTGGGCCATGCGCCCCTCCATGAAGCACCCGACCCTCGAGCTGCGTGCGCCCGATACCTGCACCTTCGTCGACGACGCCGTTGCCATCGCCTCGCTCTATCGCTGCCTGACCCGCTATCTCTACCTGCGGCCTCATCTGTCGAAAGAGGTCACCGCGGTCGAACGCGCAATCGCGGTGGAGAACAAATGGCGCGCCCAGCGCTACGGCACCGATTGCATCTTTGCCTCCAAGGACGGGCCGGTCGAGATCTCCGAGCTGCTCTCCCGCGTAACCGAGGACATCGCCGGGGACGCGGCCGCGCTGAACTGCGCCGCCGAGGTCGAACACTGCCGCACCATCGTCGAGCGTGGCAGCTCGGCGGAATTCCAGCTTCGTGCCTTCCGCGACAATGCGGAGGACATCGCCGCGGTGTCGCGCTGGATCGCAGACGCGACGATCTCGGGGACGAGCGCCCCGGCCGCAGGCGTCGCTGCGCCCTCATAGCGCCCGCGCAAGCTTCGGAAGCGACAATGTCGCTCCTGAATTCTGAAGGTCGCGGAGAGAACCATGAATCGCATCAAATGTTGCCCTGGCTGCGGCCATGGCCTCATTCCGATGCTCTCGGCCAAAGGGCGCGCGGAGCTCAGCTGCTTGTGGTGCGAACTCATCGAGGCTCGTGCGGTGGACATGGCGAAGTGGGCTGACAGCCCGTACGGCAAGCCCGAGCGGACCGTCCGTCGATCTTTCGACTGAACGGCTTCAGGCATCCGGCCGCCGACTTCCCCTGATCGGCGCGGCTGCACGTCCGCACCAGAATGCCGACAAATTAGACAAGACACCTCTCGTCGCCAGGTTTGCAGACTGGGCGAACCTGGCCAGGCAGGCTGGCGAAGCGTGTCATCTAACCTCAGGTGCAGCCTCGATTTTTCTTCGCGTGGCGGCGAGTCGCCAAGCCACTGTGCCGCACGGCGCCTCGACTGGCCCAGATTTCGCAAGGCAGCATCAGGCCTGATCCCCTGCTCTCGCGATTGGAGCAGCAAGATGCGTGCACCGAGAGACCGGGTGAGCGGGCCTAGAATCGGAGAATGCCATGAACGTGCATGCAGCCGGCGATCTCAAAATCACCGGCCTCACTCGTCCGGACGGCGCGCCCCTTCGCCTCAACACCCAGGATTTCGTGGCAATCGACCGCGACCGGAATGCGAAGTTCGAGGCGACGTACCGGCCGCAGGCCCTCTACAATCGCGCCAACGAGGGCTTTCACGCCAACAATGAAACTTTCCTGCTGCACGAGGTCGCGACCAATCTGCCGATCTATCTGCCCGACACCGGTCCGACAGATTTCCATCTTCATCTGCCACCGGGCGGCTTTCAGCTCGTGCTGGTCACCTCGGGGGCGTTCACCTTCGACTATGACGGGCGCTTCTATAATGTCGGTCCCGGCGCGGTGATGCTGCAAAGCGCGATCGTGCACCGACAGCTGTTCTACACCTGGTCGGGACTGTCGACCGAAGCGAATTTGAAGACGCCGCAAACGGTGGCGCCGGATCCAATTTCCATGGGTTACTCCGGCAAATTCCTCGAAGCCTTCATCACCGATCCGACGACCTTTCCAAACCCGACCATTGTCGGCCCGGATCAGATCAACGAAGACGAGACGCCAAGGGTGGCATGGAGCCACTCTCTGCATGATCGCCCTGCGGACGCAGGCTTTTGGCTCCAGGACCCGCTGGCGCTGGATGCGCTGTTCAAGCCGCTCCCCGACAGCCCGGTCAAATCATCCATGCCGGTCTATGTGCGCGACATCGGCATCGAAGTGCCGAGCGGCCATCTCGTCACCGGCCACATCATCGCAACCGACCCGCGCGGCCAATCGCTGTTGCCCAAGAGCACGTCGGCAGCAGCGGACACCACCTGTTTCGCCAAGGGGGAGGTCGTGATCTACCGCGTCATCCGCGGCACGGCCGAATTCAGGAACAAGACTGGCGAGACCTTTGAGCTCACGGCGGGTGATGTGGTGACGGCAGGCAAGAACGCCACGGCCCTCGTCGGTGTCGGTGAGAACACGCAGGTCCTTCGGCTCGGCCTTCTCAGGGGCATGAACGACCTCCGCAGCTGGACGCCGACGCAACGCGACGAGATCGATGGTCTCGCCGGTCAGATCATCACGCAGAAGGACATCCGTCCGCTGCGGACCGAGGGCAAGCCGGTCGGGTACCTCTACGGCTGAGCGGAGTTACTCCGCCGCCTGACGCACGTGGCGCGCGGTCGGGGTGCGCATGGTGACGAGCTCTTCGGCCGCGGTCGGATGCAGCGCGATCGTCGCATCGAAATCGGCTTTGGTTGCCTTCATCTTCACCGCAATCGCGACCGCCTGCGTGATCTCGGCCGCGGCATCGCCGACGATGTGACAGCCGAGCACGCGATCGGAGGCGCCGTCGACGACGAGCTTCATCAGCACGCGGGTATCGCGGCCCGACATCGTCGCCTTGATGGGCCGGAACGTGGTCTTGTAAATGTCGACATGGCTGAATTGCGCGCGCGCCTCCGTCTCGGTGAGGCCGACGGTGCCGACCTCCGGCTGCGAGAACACGGCGGTCGGGATGTTGGCGTGATCCACCTGCACCTCGCGCTTGCCGAACACGGTGTCGGCGAACGCATGGCCTTCGCGGATCGCGACCGGCGTCAGGTTGAAGCGATGGGTGACGTCGCCGATCGCGTAGATGCTGTCGACCGAGCTCTTGGAGAAATGGTCGACGGCGATGCCGCCGTTCCGCGGGTTGATGGCGACGCCGGCCTTCTCCAGGCCGAGATTGGCCACCGCGGGATGGCGGCCGATCGCGAACATCACCTGGTCGGAGGCAAGGCTCGATCCGTTTGACAAATGTGTGGTGAATTCCTCGCCGTGCCGATCGACCTTCGCCACCGTGCAGCCGGTGAGGATGGTGATGCCCTGCTTCTCCATCTCGGCGCGGACGTGGGCGCGAACATCCTCGTCGAACCCTCGAAGAATGTTGTCGCCGCGATAGATCACTGTGACGTCGGAGCCGAAGCCGGCGAAGATGCCGGCGAACTCCAGCGCGATGTAGCCGCCGCCCTGGATCACGATCCGCTTCGGCAGCTTGGTCAGGTGAAACGCCTCGTTCGAGGAAATCACGTGCTCGATGCCGGGAATTGGAGCGCCGTGATTGGGCGCGCCGCCGGTGGCGATCAAAATGTATTTTGCGGTGATCTTCCTGTCGTTCTCGAGCAGGCGGACCGTGTTTTTGTCCTCGATCACCGCGCGGCTCTTGACGATCTGCGCGCCGGACTTCTCGACATTGGCGGTGTAAGCCGCCTCCAGACGCGCGATCTCCTTGTCCTTGTTGGCGATCAGCGTCGGCCAATCGAAGGTCGCAGGCGGAACGGTCCAGCCAAAGCCGGCGGCGTCCTCGATCTCATGGCGGAAATGCGAGCCGATGACGAACAGCTTCTTCGGCACGCAGCCGCGGATCACGCAGGTCCCGCCCATGCGGTACTCTTCCGCGATCATGACGCGGGCGCCGTAGCCGGCCGCGATGCGGGCGGCACGCACGCCGCCCGAACCGCCACCGATGACAAAGAGGTCGACGTCGAATTCAGCCATTGTCCACTCCGACCTCTTTCAGAACATGATCCGGATTCCGATCAGATAGGAACTGTCAGATCTCCTTGCCACGCTTGCGCATCTCGGCGCGGAAGTTGCCCATCACGGTCTCGGAGAAGCTCTGGGCCCAGGAGTTCATGAAGGCCATGCTCTGCCCGATGGCGCGCGGCTCGGCTTCGATCAGCTTCTTGCCCAGCGGCGACTTGTAGAAGGTGACGAGATCCTTCAGCTCCTGCTCGGTGAACTCGCTGGCATAGATCTGCGCCATGCCATCGCCTATTTCGCTCTCGCGGCCCTTGAGCTGCTGGGCGACGAGGTGGGCGACCTCGGTGAGGTCCTTCTGATAGTTGAGGTTCTGCTGGATCAGCGCGTTCTTGGTCTTGTCGACCAGGGCGGGCACGGCGGTGGCGTACATCGCACTGGCGTTCTTGATCGCCAGGATCTCCTTGGCCGCCGCGAGGGCCGCCGGCGACGATTTCGGCGCCGCTGCCTGCTGGGCGCCGGCCGGGACGACCGAAAGGGCCAATCCCACAGCGAGGGTCGCGGCCGGCAAGAATCTCAAAACGCTCTTCATTCTTAGTCTCCTTTCGGCTTTCGCCGTTCAATCACGCGGATTCCATCGCCACCCGCCAAAACAGCCGAGCTGGCCAAGCCGATGAACAAACCATGCTCGACGACGCCGGGGATCGCACTCAACGCCGTGGCGAGGCGGGCGGGATCCTCAATCTTTTCGAGCTGGGCATCGACGATCCAGTGGCCGCCATCGGTGACGAAAACGTGGCCGTCCTTGCCGTTGCGGACCGCCAGCTGCCCGGAAACGCCGCATTCCGCGAACGCCTTCTCGACAGCGCGACGCGTTGCGCCGAGCCCGAACGGGATGACTTCGACCGGCAGAGGAAAGCGGCCGAGTGTCGGCACCCATTTGGTGTCGTCGGCAATCACGATCATGCGATCCGAAGCGGCCGCCACGATTTTCTCGCGCAACAGCGCGCCGCCGCCCCCCTTGATCAGATTGAGTTCGGGGTCGATCTCGTCGGCGCCGTCGACGGTGATGTCGAGATGGTCGATCTCGTCCAGCGTGGTCAGCGGCACGCCGCAGCGGATTGCATCGAGGCGCGTCGCCTCGGAGGTCGGCACGCCGATCACTTTCAGTCCGGCGCGGACCCGCTCGCCGAGCAGCTCGACGAAATGTTTTGCGGTCGAGCCGGTGCCGAGCCCGAGCTGCATGCCGTCGCGGACCTCCTCGAGGGCGCGCGCCGCAGCCTGCCGCTTCAACTGGTCCATGTTCACGTTTACGCCGTCCCTGAATTACGAGTGTTAGGCTTGCGGCGGCCTGTGTAGCCTCGTTTTCCCTCGGAGAACAGGGTCTGGGGGAACAGGCTTCCGGGCCCAGCTTATAAGGTGATCTTATGGCTTCGGCCCTTGCGCGGGCGGGGCCGGGCCGGTAGCGCTGGGCCATGACCCCCTCCCACACCATCGTCTTCGATCTCGACGGCACGCTTGTGGATACGGCGCCCGACCTGATCACCGCGCTCAATTACGTGCTCGACCGCGAAGGGCTGCCGCCGGTGCCGATGGCCTCGGCCCGCAACATGATCGGCGCCGGCGCCCGCAAGCTGATCGAACGGGGGCTGGAGGCCGAGGGCCGCAGCGTCACGGTTACCGACATGGACCGGATGACGGCCGATTTCATCGCCTATTACGCCGACAATATCGCCGTCGAATCCCGGCCCTTCGAGGGGCTGGAGGCCGCGCTCGACCATTTTGCGGCTCAGGGCCATCGCCTCGCGGTCTGCACCAACAAGCTGGAATGGCTGTCGAAGCGCCTGCTGGACCAGCTCGACCTGAGCCGGCGCTTCGCCGCGATCTGCGGCGCCGACACTTTTGGCGTCCAGAAGCCCGATCCGACCATTTTCCGCGAAACGGTGGCGCGGGCCGGCGGCGAGGTCAAAGCCAGCATCATGGTCGGCGACGCCGGACCCGATGTTGGCGTGGCCCGGCGCGCCGGAGTTCCCGTGATCGGGGTGAGCTTCGGCTATACTGACGTGCCGATCGCCGAGCTGAAGCCGGACCGGCTGATCCATCATATGCGCGACCTGCCGGCCGCCGCCAGCAGCCTGATGACTGCGCAGGCAACCCTCAAGTAGCTGAGATAGCTTGGTTATTCCACGGAATCCCGCGTTAACCATCTATTAACTATGCGCGGACCGCCGGTTGCTTGCTTGGAACGACGCTCCTAAGTTCGCTCGGGGATGTGGCGGTTCGTCGCACTAGGGTGGATGTCATGCGTCGTGTCATCGCGATTGCGTTAGCTGGGGCAAGCCTCCTTGGGGCAACGAGCCTTGCCGGCTGCTCCTCGATGTCTTCGGTTTCCTGGGACATGTTCAAATCGGCCCCGCCGACCGTCCAGGTCCGGCTCGAATCCAATCCCCCGGGTGCTGACGCCACGACCTCACTGGGTGCAGGCTGCAAGACCCCCTGCTCCTTGTCGGTTCCCGCCCCCGAAGCCCCCTTTACGGTGGCTTTCGCGCTGCCAAAACACCAGCTGGTGAGCGTGCCGGTGAACGTCGTCAGGAATCCCGGCGACTTCACGACGCCCGCCTCGGTAACCACCGACCCCAACCCGGTATTCGCGGAGCTCCAGCCGGCCATTCCACCGAAACCGGTCCGCAAGCCGCACCGGCCGAAGAAGCCGAAGCCGGCGGCGCCCGCCGCTGCCCCGGCGGCTGCTGCCGCACCGGCCGCGGGCTCGCCGTTCCCCGATCCGAACACGGGCAAGCGCTGACCTCCGCTAAAGGCCCAATTGTCTCTGACGCGTCCGATGCTTAGATTGCTTCTGAAGCACAGCTGAAGCAAAGCTGCTCCCGTCGCCGCAAGTGACAAGGCATTTGGTATGAACGGACTTTCCGCGAGCCCCCGCGCTGCGCTGTCGAGCGCGATGACCGATCCGTTCGGACGGACCATCTCGTATTTGCGCGTGTCCGTCACCGACCGCTGCGACCTGCGCTGCTTCTACTGCATGTCGGAAGACATGACGTTCCTGCCCAAGGCGGACCTGCTGACGCTGGAGGAACTCGATCGGCTCTGCTCGGCCTTCATTGCCAAGGGCGTGAAGAAGCTGCGGCTCACCGGCGGCGAGCCGCTGGTCCGCCGCAACGTGATGACGCTGGTGCGCTCGCTGTCGCGGCATCTCAAGAGCGGCGCGCTGAGCGAGCTGACGCTGACCACCAACGGCACCCAGCTTGCGAAACACGCAACCGAGCTCGCCGATTGCGGCGTCCGCCGCATCAACGTCTCCCTCGATACGCTCGACCCGCAGAAGTTTCGCGAGATCACCCGGTGGGGCGAGATCGACAAGGTGCTGGAGGGCATCGAGGCGGCACGCGCTGCAGGCCTCGCGGTCAAGATCAACGCCGTGGCGCTGAAGAACCTCAACGAGGACGAACTTCCCGACCTGATGCGCTGGGCCCACGGCAAGAGCATGGGGCTGACGCTGATCGAGGTCATGCCGATGGGCGAGATCGGATCGGGACGAATCGACCAATATTTGCCGCTGTCGCTGGTGCGCGCGCGCCTCGCCCAGCAATTCACGCTGACGGATCTGGCCGAGAGCACCGGCGGGCCGGCGCGCTATGTCAGCGTCGCCGAGACCGGCGGCAAGCTCGGCTTCATCACCCCGATGACTCATAATTTCTGCGAATCCTGCAACCGCGTGCGCGTCACCTGCACGGGAACGCTGCACACCTGCCTCGGCCACGAGGATGCCTCCGACTTGCGCAAACCTCTGCGTGCATCGGACGACGATTCGCTGCTTGCGGATGCGATCGACCGCGCCATTGGGCTGAAGCCCAAGGGCCACGATTTCATCATCGACCGCCGCCACGACCGCCCCAGCGTCAGCAGGCACATGAGCGTCACCGGCGGCTAACATCGGCTGCCCGGCCGCGGCTTATTCCCCTTAACTATCAACAAACTTCCGATTGACTGGCGGCAAACTCGCTGGTTTGGTGCGGCTGCCTCATGCCTGCGCGGCGAGACAAGCCAACGCGCCACTCGGCGCAGTCAAGACGGCCGGGGCAAATCGGGGAGGACCAATCTTGCAAGCGCTCCTGAAGCTGAGCAATGGAATTGACGCGTTCACACGTTGGACGGGCAAGCGTCTGGCTTGGCTGATCCTGGTCGCCGTCGTCATCTCGGCGCTGAATGCGATCATTCGGAAGACGTTGGACACGTCGTCCAACTCGTGGCTCGAGCTGCAATGGGTGCTTTTCAGCATCGTGTTCCTGCTGTGCTCGTCCTGGACGCTGCTCGACAACGAGCACATCCGGATCGACATCTTCAACAGCATGATGCCGAAGCGGGCTCGCAACATCATCGACATCATCGGGCACATCTTCTTCCTGATCCCGCTGACCGTTGTCATGATCGTGACCGGGGTACCGTTCTTCCTGCGCTCGCTTCAGATCAACGAGCAATCCGGTAATGCGGGCGGCCTGCCGCAATGGCCGGCCAAGTCGCTCATCATGATCGGCTTCGCGTTCCTGCTTGTTCAAGGCGTCTCCGAACTGATCAAACGGATCGCCGTCATGCGTGGCATGATTCCGGATCCCCACGAGTCGCAGATTTCGGCGCTGGAGGCCGAAGTCGAGCATCTCGTTGAAGCGATCGAACAGAAGTGATCGCCAAGCGGCATCGTAGGGGGATTCAATGACCGCGTTTATCGTCGCCAATATGGCGCCAATCATGTTCGCGACGCTGGTGATCGTGCTGCTGCTCGGCTACCCGGCTGCATTTTCGCTCGGCGCCGTCGGCCTGTTCTTCGCCATCATCGGCGTCGAGCTCGGGCAATTCCATCCGGACTTTCTCCAGGCCCTGCCCGAGCGCGTCTATGGCGTGATGAACAACGACACGCTGCTCGCCATTCCCTTCTTCACCTTCATGGGACTGGTGCTCGAACGCTCCGGCATGGCCGAGGATCTGCTCGACACCATCGGCCAGTTGTTCGGCACCATCCGCGGCGGCCTTGCCTACGCGGTAGTGTTCGTCGGCGCCCTGCTTGCGGCGACGACTGGCGTCGTGGCGGCGTCGGTGATCTCGATGGGCCTGATCTCGCTGCCGATCATGCTGCGCTACGGCTACGACCGCCGCGTGGCGACCGGCATCATCGCGGCCTCCGGCACGCTGGCGCAGATCATTCCGCCGTCGCTCGTCCTGATCGTGATGGCCGACCAGCTCGGCAAGTCGGTCGGCGACATGTACGAGGGCGCGTTCATTCCGGGCCTGGTGCTCGCCGGCCTCTATGCAAGTTACGCGTTCCTCGTGACCATGATTTTCCCGAAGGCCGCCCCGGGCCTGCCGAAGGAAGCCATTGGTTTCCGCGAGGAGAGCGGCGACCGCGGCCTCAGATCGCTCGGCGTGCTGTTCCTGGCGAGCTGCGTGTTCGGCTGGTTCATGATGCGGAATTCGGAGACACACGGCGCCGACTTCGTCGTGCTCAGCATGTTCTTCGGCATCCTCTTCGCGTTCTTCGTCGCCATCGCGAACTGGGTCCTCGACAAGCTGACGGGCTTCCGTTTCCTCTCGAAGATGGCGCAACAGACCACCTTCGTCATGGTGCCGCCGCTGTTCCTGATCTTCCTGGTGCTGGGCACGATCTTCATCGGTGTCGCGACGCCAACCGAAGGCGGCGCGATGGGTGCAGCCGGCGCCCTCATTCTCGGAGCCGCGAAGCGGCGCCTGACCTGGGACCTCGTTCGTCAGGCCACCGAATCGACGGCAAAGCTGTCCGCCTTCGTCGTCTTCATCCTGGTCGGCGCGCGCGTGTTCTCGCTCACCTTCTACGGCGTCAGCGGCCACGTCTGGGTCGAGCACCTGCTGACCTCCCTGCCCGGCGGCCAGGTCGGCTTCCTGATCTTCGTCAACGCCTTCGTCTTCGTGCTGGCGTTCTTCCTCGACTTCTTCGAACTCGCTTTCATCGTGATCCCATTGCTCGGGCCGGCTGCCGAGCATCTCGGCATCGACCTGATCTGGTTCGGCGTCATCCTCGGCGTCAACATGCAGACGTCGTTCATGCACCCACCATTCGGATTTGCGCTGTTCTATTTGCGCTCGGTCGCGCCGAAGGAGCGCTATACCGATCGTGTCACCGGCAAGCGGATGGAGCCGGTCACGACGGGACAGATCTATTGGGGCGCGGTGCCGTTCGTCGTGATCCAGATGATCATGGTGCTGCTCGTAATCATGTTCCCGTCGATGGTGATGCACTACAAGGGCGTGCAGTCCACCGTCGATCCCAACAGCATCAAGATCGAGATTCCCCAGATCGATCTGCCGCCGCTCGACTTCGGCCAGCCGAAGCAATAGCCCGGCCCGCCTGAAAAAAAGAACCCGGAGCTTTCGCTCCGGGTTTTTTCGTTTGGGCGGATCGTGCGTTCTGCGATCAGCTCTGCGAGTTGCGCGCCATGAAGTTGTCATAGCCGACTTCGGCGACCTGGAACCACTGATATCCGTTGTTCGAGAACGCGGTCAGCGATTCGTAGACCTTCTTGAAGTCCGCGTTGCTGGCCGAGACTTCGGTGTGCAGCTCCTTTGCCGCCTTGAAGCAGGCTTGCATGACCTCTGGCGAGAACGGATTCAGCTTGGCTCCGGCCGCGAGCAGACGCCGCAACGCTGGCGGATTAGACTGGTCATACTTCGCCATCATCCAGTTGTTGGCGTAGTGCCCCGCTTGCTCGAGGATGCTCTGATAGTGCTTCGGCAGCGCATTCCACTTGTCCTGGTTGACGAAGGCGAGAAGCATGGGCCCGCCTTCCCACCAGCCCGGGAAGTAATAATGCGGCGCGACCTTGACGAAGCCGAGCTTCTCGTCGTCATACGGTCCGACCCATTCGGCGGCGTCGATGGTGCCCTTCTCCAGCGCCGGATAAATGTCGCCACCCGCGATCTGCTGCGGCACCGCGCCGAGCTTGGCCATCACCTTTCCGGCGAAGCCGCCGATGCGGAACTTCAACCCGTTGAAGTCCTGGGGCGTCTTGACCTCCTTGCGGAACCAGCCACCCATCTGACAGCCGGTGTTGCCGGCAAGCAGCGAGACGACGTTGTACTTCTTGTAGAACTCGTTGAGGATGTCCCTGCCACCGCCGAGCGTGTACCAGGCCTGGTTGATGCGCATGTTCGGTCCGAACGGCACGGCCGAGCCGAAGGTGAAGGTCGGGTCCTTGCCGAAATAATAGTAGGACGCAGTGTGGCCGATTTCGCAGGTGCCGTTCTGCACGGCATCGAGCACCTGAAGCCCCGGCACGATCTCGCCGCCGGCAAATGTCTGAATCTGGAATTTGTTGTCGGTCGCTTCCGCGACCATCTTGGCCATCATCTCGGCGCCGCCATAGAGCGTATCGAGTGATTTCGGCCAGCTCGTCGGCATGCGCCATTTGATCTCGGGCGTCGTCTGCGCGATCGCTGGAGCGGCGAGCGTGGCGACACCCGCCGCACCAAGCCCGGTGACCTTGATAAAATCTCTTCTTTTCATGATTTCCTACCCTGATGGATTGTGACGGTGAGCCTTCTTGCCGAGGCTTGGACGCCAGCATGGAACATGTGTCGTCCGATTTCCATCCCTCACGATGTGAAGGACGAAAATGCTCAGCTCCCGCGCCCTCCGGTTCTACGACTTTAGGCTTAGAGGGCCAGCCGCCCTGGCGCTCCATATGATCTCCGCCTGGGCGGTCCTGACCAGTGCGCCGGGCGCGTGACAAGCGCCGGAAACACGGGCATACCGCGCCATTCCCCCAACCTAGGCCGCCACGCATGTCTCGATCGCACCCTGCTCCATCGCTCGTTGGTCCGTTGATCGCGTCGCTCTGGCTGGCGTGTGCGGCATTGCCGGCGCATGCGGATTCCCGTGCGAATGTCATGGCCGACGTCCATGCGCTGGCGCAAAAGGAGCAGCAGCCGCTGCTCGATACGCTGCGCGATCTCGTCAGCATCGAATCCGGCAGCAAGGATGTCGAAGGCCTGAACCAGATCGCCGAGCGCGTTGCCGGCCAGCTCAAGCAGTTCGGCGGCACGGTGGAGATCCTCCAATCCACCGACGTCTATCGCCTCGACGACACACCCGAGAAGATCGGTCCCGCCGTACACGCCGTATTCAAGGGCACAGGCAGCAAGAAGATCATGCTGATCGCCCACATGGACACGGTGTACCTGAAGGGCATGCTGAAGGATCAACCGTTCCGCATCGACGGCGACAAGGCCTACGGCCTCGGCATTGCCGACGACAAGCAGGGCGTCGCGCTCATTCTCCATACCGTGGCGCTGTTGCAGAAGCTGAGCTTCCGGGATTACGGCACGCTCACGGTGCTCACCAATGGCGACGAGGAGATCTCCTCACCGGGCTGGCGCAGCACCATCACCAGGTTCGCCGCGGATCAGGACGTGGTGTTCTCGTTTGAAGGCGGCGGCACCGACGGCACGCTGCGGCTGGCCACCAGCGGCATCGGCTCGGCCTATCTCACGGTGCAGGGCAAGTCGTCGCATGCAGGCTCGCGGCCCGAGGGCGGCGTCAATGCCCTGTACGAACTCTCCCATCAGCTGCTGCAAATGAAGGACCTGTCCAAACCAGAGCAGGGGCTGAAACTGAACTGGACGGTCTCCAAGGCCGGCACCAACCGCAACGTCATCCCCGCGGAGGCCACGGCCCAGGCCGACGCCCGTGCGCTCAAGGTCGCCGATTTCGACGAGCTGGAGAAGGCGCTGCAGGAGAAGATCAAGAATCACCTGCTGCCCGACTCCAAGGTCGCGCTCAAATTCGAGGTGCGTCGCCCGCCGCTGGAGGCCAACGACGCCTCACGCCGCGTCGCAGCCCACGGCAAGACCATCTATCAGGAACTCGGATTACCCCTGAAGGTCGACGAAAAAGCGACCGGCGGCGGCACCGATGCCGCGTTTGCCGCGCTCAAGACCAGCGGAGCCGTGGTCGAAGGCATGGGCCTGTCGGGTTTCGGCGCGCATTCCAATGATGCCGAATATGTCAAACTCGACAGCATCGTGCCGCGTCTCTATTTAACCACGCGCATGATCATGGACCTGTCCACCGGCAAGCTGAAATAAGCGCTCTCTTCCTTCTTCCCTCATGTCCGCCGAAGCCTTGGCGAAGGCGGATGTGGGAGACGGTGGCGCGTCAGTGCCGCACCACGTTCAATTCAACGTCGCCCGACTTCTCCGCCAGCCTGAAACGCAGCGTGAACTGCGCGCCGCCTCCCGGAAGGTTCTCCACCGCAACCGTCGCGGCGTGATCATCCGCGACGGCGCGCACGATCGAGAGCCCGAGGCCGGCGCCGTCGCTGCGCTGACGGTCGGCGCGCCAGAAGCGGTGGAAGATCAATTCGCGCTCGGCTTCCGCAATTCCCGGTCCGCAATCGCGCACGCGCACCGCACCGTCCTCGCTCACATCGACATCGACCGACGTGTCCTTTGCCGTGAACTTGATGGCGTTTTCGGCGAGGTTGAAGATCGCGCGCTGGAGCATCACGGCATTGCCGTGGATCAGCACCGGCGCCTCGGTGCCCCTCAGCGCGATATCCTTGTGCTGCGCGATCGCGAGCGGCGCGATCGAACCGACCACCTCGGCGCAGACCGCGCGCAAATCTGCAGTCTCGCCGGGATCGAGGACCAGCGTATCGAGTTCGGCGATCTCCAGCAGCTGCGCGACGATGCGGCTCATGCCCTCGATGTCGGCATGCAGCGCCTGCCGTGCGGCGCCATCGCCGAGCGTCTCGATCCGTGTGCGCAGGATCGCGAGCGGCGTGCGCAATTGATGCGCGGCGTCGGCGGTGAACTGCCGCTGCACCCGAAAGCCGTCTTCGAGGCGGTCGAGCGCCTGGTTGACGGCGGTGACGAGCGGCATGATCTCGCGCGGGATCTGCTCCGTCGGCAGGCGAATGTCGGTGCGCGCCGGGCCGATGTTGCTCGCCTCCTCGGAGGCCTTCCACAGCGGCGCGACAGCGCGGCGAAAGATGATGATGTCAATCGCGAGCAGGACCAGCAGGATCGGAATGGTGATCCACCCGACCCGCCGGAAGAAGTTCGACACGATGTCGTCGATGATGACGTCGCGGTGCGCCAGATCCTCCGCGACGCGAATGCGCATCACCTTGCCGTCGATGGTGCGGGTGACGCCGGCACCTGAAATTGTCTCGGAGAGCGGCGGCGGCGCGGCCGGGGCAGTACCGGTCTTGCGCCGCGACGAAAACAGCAGATTCCCCTCGGCATCGCGAATGTCGTATTGGTAGCGACCATAGGCTTCCGAATAAAGGCCCTTGAGACTGTCCGGCAGGTTGAACGTCAACAACCCGTCGTGCTGGGCGACGATGCGCTCGGCCAACACCTCGGCCTGCGCGCGCATGGCATCGCGATGCAGCTGGTCGATTTCAGAATTGAGCAGCCAGAACAGCACCAGCGGCAGGAAGATTGCGACCACCGCGACCGCCACGATGTGCAGGAACACGATGCGCCAGATCAGCGATTTGAACGTCGGCGACCTCGCACGGATCCCGGCGCGGAATCCGGCGTGAGGTCCGATCCGCGCCACGCTATTTCTCCTCGGCCATGAGATAGCCGACGCCGCGGATGGTGTGGATCACGACCTTGGCGCCATGCTCGGCGAGCTGCTTGCGCAGCCGCGAGACGTAGACCTCGACCGCGTTGGAGGCGACCTCGCCGTCGAGCCCGAAGATGTGGTCCTCGACGTTCTTCTTCGGCACCACCCGCCCCTGCCGGCGCAGCAGGATCTCGAGCACCGAGGTCTCGCGCGCGGAGATGATGCGCGGCTGGTCGTCGACGAAGATCTGGCGGCTTTCGGTGTCATAGACGAGGTTGGCAAGGCGCAGCGAGCGGCCGAGCAACTGGCCAGGACGGCGCAGGATCGCCTCCAGCCGCGCCACCAGTTCCTCCATCGCGAACGGTTTTGCGAGATAGTCGTCGGCGCCGCTGCGCAGGCCGCTAACGCGATCCTGCAAGCCGCCGCGCGCGGTCAGCACCAGCACCGGCAATGGCTCCATCTGCCGGCGCAGCTCGCGCAGCACCGACAAGCCATCGCCGTCGGGCAGGCCGAGGTCGAGGATCATCGCGGCATAGCTGACGCTGCTGACCGCCTCGCGCGCTTCGGCGGCACTGCCGACGATGTCGCTCTCATAGCCGGCCGCCGATAGCCCGCCGGCAACGAGCCGCGACAGCTCGGCATTGTCCTCGACGATCAAAAGGCGCATCGCATTGTCCCGCGGGATGTTCCGGTGTCACCGCACGGCTTCCGCCGCATCTTCGCTGTCTTCCATCATCCGGGGCGTCTCGGCCAGCGAAAAAGCACCGGCGGGCCGGCCGCTCCCTTCCGTCAGGTTCCTGTAAGCCAGTCAGGGCACGTGCGGATGAGGTCGCGGGTGGCAGACGTTTGCCTCTTGGGCCCGCCGCCGGCGTCGCATCGACCCTTCCAAGGAACGAACACCCCCGCGAACCGTTGAACTCAGCTGCAACATTTCTCATTTGATGGGGCGTCGTGCAGACCACCTAAGGTAATGCACATGCGGCTTGCACGACGAACACGTTCCAGCTCCGTTCTATCCGATTACCTGACCGCCATCACGCGACATCCGGGCGCCGCCGCGTTTGCTGCTGCAGGTACTCTCATCGCGGCTACCGCAATCATAAATCGGCGGCTCGCGAACAAAGCGCAACGCGATAATCCTCCGCAGGGTCGGTTCATCGACGTCGAGGGGGTTCGCCTGCACTATTTGGAACGCGGCAGCGGCAAGCCGCTGGTTTTGTTTCACGGCAATGGCAGCATGATCCAGGATTTCGACTCGAGTGGATTGATCGATCTCGCAGCCGAGAACTACAGGGTCATGGTGTTCGATCGTCCCGGTTTTGGGCATAGCTCGCGGCCGAGGCACGTCGTCTGGACCCCGGAGGCCCAAGCGGACCTGTTCAAGAAGGCGCTCGACCAGTTGGGCGTCTCTCAAGCGATTGTCCTTGGCCATTCGTGGGGAGCGTCGGTTGCGGTTGCGCTGGCGACAAGACATCCTCCGTTCGTGCAGGCTCTCGTGCTGGCCTCGGGTTATTATTTCCCGACGCCCCGCTCGGACAGCGCTACGTCCGTGCTGTCCGCCCTACCGGTGGTCGGCGACGTCATCAGCTCCACGATTTCGCCGTTGGCCGGTCGGATGATGTGGCCCGCAATGTTGCGCAAGCTGTTTGGCCCGCGGCCGGTCCCGAACAAGTTCGCGGGCTTTCCGAAAGAAATGGCGCTCCGCCCATCACAGATGCGGGCCGCAGCGGCCGAAGCGACGATGTTGGTCCCCGCCGCATTCTCAGGTTCGAAGACTTATGCAGAACTCAAGATGCCGACGATCATTATCGCGGGCCAGAACGATCGTCTGATCGACATCAAGCAGTCGGTCAGGCTGCATGGCGAGCTCAAGCAGAGCAAATTGCGCCGGATCGACGGCGCGGGACACATGATTCATCAAACCGCAACCGCTGACGTGATGGCGGCTATCGACGAAGCTGCTGCCGAGGCCGTGTTGACTCATGGAAGGGAAGGCCCGGGCGTGCAGCAGCCTCGAGAGACTTCCGGCGCCTGACGAGCGCGAGGAGCCGCCCAAGTCAACATTTCGGATTTTGCGATAATGCCTTTATGCCACTGTTTTGCCCGACGAGTCAAACGATCTCGCTGAAGCACGCGCGCCTGCCCGCTTTGACGCCCAAAAATGCGAAGTTGCCCTCGACCGCGCGATGCTCGGGCGTGCCTGCCAATTAGCTCCATCGCATCAAGCTGTTGGCTGCACTCGCGGCGCCTTGTCCGCTCACCCCTCGTCTACTGTGCATGGGGTTGTTTTTCAGATTTTTTGTTGGGCGCCCCACCCGTACCCCGGCGACGACGCCGCTCGGCGGCTTCCGCCTCGCCTATTCCGATCGCGTCGTCCCATAGAAAAAGCCCGGCCTCGCGAACGAGACCGGGCGTGTCGTCTTGCGACTTGTTCGAAGATCAGCCGCGGGTGCGCGAGCGGATCATGAAGCTGTCGTAGGTGTACTCGGCAACCTGCCACCACAGATATTCGTCGGAGCGGTAGGCCTGCATGGCGTCGATCGACTTCTTGAAGTCGGGATTCTTGGCTGAGATCTCGCCCCACAATTCGTTGGTCGCCTTGAGACAGGCTTCCAGAACCTCATTGGTGAACGGGCGAAGCTGCGTTCCGCCGGCGACCAGACGCTTCAGGGCGCCGGGGTTCACCATGTCGTAGCGCGCGGCCATCCAGGTGTTGGTGTTGACGGTCGCGTTGGTGAGGATCGCCTGGTAGTTCTTCGGCAGCTCGTTCCACTTGTCGATGTTGGCGAAGGCGTGAACGGTCGGACCGCCTTCCCAGAAACCGGGGTAGTAGTAGTACTTCGCGACCTTGGCGAAGCCGAGCTTCTCGTCGTCGTAGGGACCGACCCATTCGGCCGCGTCGATGGTGCCCTTCTCGAGCGACGGATAGATGTCGCCGCCGGCGAGCTGCTGCGGCACCACGCCGACCTTCTGGAGCACCTGGCCGGCAATGCCTCCGATGCGCATCTTGAGGCCCGAGAGGTCGGCAACGGTCTTGATCTCCTTGCGGAACCAGCCGCCCATCTGGGTGCCGGTGTTGCCGCAGGGGAAGCCCACCACGTTCGACTTCTTGAAGAACTCGTTGGCGAGCTCGTTGCCGCCGCCCTGGTACAGCCAGGAATTCTGCTGGCGTGCGTTCAGGCCGAAAGGCACCGACGCGAAGATCGCGAAGGTCGGGTCCTTGCCGACGTAGTAATACGACACCGTGTGGCACATCTCGACGGTGCCCTTCTGCGTCGCATCCAGCGCCTGCAGGCCCGGGACGATTTCACCCGCCTGGAAGACCTGGATCTGAAACTTGTTGTCGGTCATCTCGGCGACGTACTTCGCCATCTGCTCGGCACCGCCATAGATGGTGTCAAGCGACTTCGGGAAGCTCGACGTCAGGCGCCACTTGATCTCGGGCGAGGACTGCGCGATCGCCGGCGAGGCCACCGCGGCGGTCGCCGCCGCGCCTGCTGCCGACACTTTCAGAAAATCACGACGCTTCATCTTCAGTCTCTCCTTGTTGGGGCGTTTCCCCTAACTTCCTCTTTGCTGCCGCTCATTCCGGCGACGCGTTCTTGGGCCGCGTCGAACCGAAGGGGCTTGACTGCCGTGGGCCTTTAACACGGAAGCCCCGCTTTCGAAACGCGACATTGGCATGACAGGGCTCTACGAAAGTCGCATGTCCCCAGCCTATTGGTTTGAAGGGATTGCTTGGATCCACTCAGGCCGCGGCGATGACGCCCTTGAGCTGGTCTCGCACCTGTCCCGCAATGGCGCGGTAGATCGCCGCATGGGGGCCGTCCGGCTCGCTGTCCACCACGGGCGTGCCGGCGTCCGAGGTGGCGCGAATCGCCATGTGCAGGGGGATCTCGCCGAGGAACGGTACACCAAGCTTCTCGGCCTCGTGGCGCGCGCCCCCATGGCCGAAAATGTCGGATTTCGTGCCGCATTGCGGACATTGGAAATAGCTCATGTTCTCGACGATGCCGAGCACGGGCACGTTGACCTTCTTGAACATCGCGAGCCCCCGCCTTGCGTCGATCAGGGAGAGGTCCTGCGGGGTCGAGACGATCACGGCGCCCTTCAAAGGGACGTTCTGCGCCAGCGTGAGCTGGGCATCACCGGTGCCTGGCGGCATGTCGACGACGAGGACGTCGAGCTGGCCCCATGCGACGTCGCGCAGCATCTGCGTCACCGCCGACATCACCATCGGCCCGCGCCAGATCATCGCCGTCTCTTCCTCCACCAGGAAGCCGATCGACATGATGGCCAGGCCAAAGCGCCTGAGCGGAATCATCTTGCGCTCGCCATCCAGCTCCGGCTTCTCGTGAAGGCCCGTCAGCCGCGGCACCGAGGGACCGTAGATGTCGGCATCGAGCAGCCCGACCTTGAGGCCGAGATCGCGCAGGCCCAGCGCAAGATTGAGAGCGGTGGTGGACTTGCCGACGCCGCCCTTGCCCGAGGCGACCGCGATCACGGCCGCGACGCCCGGAATCTCGGACTGCCGTGCCATCGGCGATTGGGCGCCGCCCTGCGGCGGCGGCTTGTGGGCATGGACCGGCTGCACGCCCGGCGTACCGCGGCTGGGAGTTGGCGGCGGTGGCGGCGCCGCGCCGGCCTTGCGCTCGGCGGTCAATGCCACCATGACGGTGGTGACGCCGGGAATGGCGCGCACCGCGGCCTCGGCCTCGGCCCGGACGGATTCCCAGGCGCGCGCCTCGGCGGCATCGACATTGATCGAGAAGAACACCTTGCCATCGGCCGCGCTGATCGCGCTCAGCACATTGGCATTGGTGAGCGCGACCCCGCGGGGCGACTTGATCCTGGCGAGGCTGTCGAGAACCTGTTGCTGCGTCACGCTCAAAGCGCATCTCCTAGAATTCAAGATGCCCCATTAGAGCGGAAACGCCCAAAAGGCTACTGCCTGCCGATATCGTCAGCCATCTCGGCGGGCGCCGCGCCCTGCTCCAGGGCCGCCTCGTAGTTGAGCTCGATCATGACCCCGTTGGGGTCGTGGACGAAGATCTGCCAGAGCTCGCCGCCGGGCACCTGGCGGGAGTCGAACTTCATCCCCTTCGAGGCCAGCCGTTGTTTCATGCCGTCAAACCCGCGGCTGGCGAAGGCGACGTGGTGGACAACGCCGGAATCCGGCTTTTGTGGCTCGGCAGTCGGAGAAATATCGACGAGGTGCACCACCGGCTTACCCTCGCTGTACATCCAGGCGCCGGGGAAGGCGAAATTCGGCCGGGGGCCTTTTTCCAGGCCCAGCACGTCCTCGTAGAAGCGGACGGTCTCGGCCAGATTCCGGGTCCGGATGTTGAAATGATCGAGCACGCCCACGCTTACGCCGCCCATGCCTTCGCTCCCTTTTCTTGAAGTCCTTAGGTCCGCCATCCTAGCACAGACGGGGACCAAACGAAGCCGTTGCCCTCCGGCCTCAAGGGTTTATGGTGCGGCCGATCTGCCGCAATGGCGGAACCGGGCGCCCCTCGCCCGGCAAGAACCGTAAAACCCAAACTACGGACAAGGTACCACAGATGGCTAAAGTCGCTTTCCTCGGTCTCGGCGTGATGGGCTTCCCCATGGCCGGACACCTCGTGAAAAAAGGGGGCCATGAGGTCACCGTCTATAACCGCACCGCGGCCAAGGCGAAGGAGTGGGCGGACAAGTTCGGCGGCAAGACCGCGGCGACCCCGAAGGCCGCGGCCGAGGGCCAGGACTTCGTGATGTGCTGCGTCGGCAACGACAACGATCTGCGCGCGGTCACGATCGGTGCCGACGGCGCGTTTGCCGGCATGAAGAAGGGTGCGACCTTCGTCGACCACACCACCGCTTCCGCCGAGGTCGCGCGAGAGCTTGATGCTGCCGCGACCAAGGCCGGCTTCAAGTTCATCGACGCACCCGTGTCCGGCGGCCAGGCCGGCGCCGAGAACGGCGTGCTGACGGTGATGTGCGGCGGCGCGCAGGACGCCTATGCCGGCGCCGAGCCGATCATCACAAGCGCCTATGCGCGGATGTGCAAATTGCTGGGGCCCGCCGGCTCCGGCCAGCTGACCAAAATGGTCAACCAGATCTGCATCGCCGGCCTCGTCCAGGGCCTCTCCGAGGGCATTCACTTCGCCAAGAAAAGTGGCCTTGACGTCGCGGCCGTGATCGAAACCATCGCAAAGGGCGCCGCGCAGTCCTGGCAGATGGAGAACCGCTACAAGACCATGAACGACGACAAATACGATTTCGGCTTCGCGGTCGAATGGATGCGCAAGGATCTCTCGATCTCGCTGGCCGAAGCCCGCCGCAATGGCGCCAATTTGCCGGTGACCGCGCTGGTCGACCAGTTCTACTCCGAGGTCGAGAAGATGGGCGGCAAGCGCTGGGATACGTCGAGCCTGCTCGCGCGCCTTAATCGCTGACGCCTGACGAAGTGATCCTGCCTTGCTGATCGCACTCGCCGCAATCTTCGTCCTCGCCTATGCGGCGATCGCGCTCGAGCATCCGATCGGGGTGAACAAGAGCGCGTCTGCGCTACTCGGCGCAGGCGTGCTCTGGACAATCTATGCGCTCGCGACCGGCGACCACACGCTGGTCGGCCGTCAGCTTGATGAATCCGTCGCCGCCACCGCGCAGATCGTCTTCTTTCTGGTTGGCGCGATGACCATCGTCGAAGTGATCGACGCCCATGACGGTTTCGAGGTCATCACCTCCCGCATCAGCACGACCAGCCAGGTCCGTCTGATATGGCTGATTGGCTTCGTGACCTTCTTCCTCAGTGCCATTCTCGACAATCTGACCACCACCATCGTCATGGTCTCGCTGATCCAGCGGTTGATCGCCAAGCGCGACGACCGGCTGCTGTTCGCCTCCCTCATCGTCATCGCCGCAAATGCCGGTGGTGCATGGACCGTGATCGGCGACGTCACCACGACGATGCTGTGGATCGGCGGACAGATTTCGCCCCTGAAAATCATGGGCGCGGTGTTCCTGCCCTCCCTGCTCAACCTTCTGGTGCCGCTCGCATTCATCAGCTTTTCACTCAAGGGCAAGACCATCGCACCGCCGCCGAAAGAGGACGGATTGCAAAGCGTCGATCCGTTTGAGCGGAACGTGATGTTCTATCTCGGACTCGGCGTACTGATCGCGGTGCCCGCCTTCAAGACGGTCACGCACCTGCCGCCCTTCATGGGCGTCCTGCTTGGGCTCGGCATCGTGTGGTTGGTCGGCGAGATCGTTCATCGCGACAAGGATGAGCATGTCCGCGGTCCGCTCACGCTTGCGAATGCCCTGACGCGGATCGACATGGGCTCGATCGTGTTCTTCCTCGGCATCTTGCTCGCGGTCGCCTGCCTCGAACATGCCAGCCTGCTCTCTATGGTGGCCAAATGGCTGGACACCGCGATCGGCCGACAGGACATCATCGTGATCGTGCTCGGGCTGCTCAGCGCCGTCATCGACAACGTGCCGCTGGTCGCCGCGACGATGGGTATGTACGACCTGGCGCATTATCCACCCGACAGCTTCCTCTGGGAGTTCATCGCCTATTGCGCCGGAACCGGCGGCTCGATCTTGATCATCGGCTCGGCCGCAGGCGTCGCCGCCATGGGGCTCGAGCGCATCGAGTTCCTCTGGTACGCCCGCCGCATCGCCGTCCCGGCGCTCGCCGGCTATCTTGCCGGAGCAGTGGTGTACATCGCGCAGCACGCGGCGCTGCATTGAGCGGCTCACGCCGGATCCAAAATTAACGCCGGGTTAACGTAATTCTTTAGCTCCTTAAGTCACCTCTTAAGGATTTCTTGCCAGAGATAGACAATGCAGAAGGCCCGCCCCGCGCGGGCAGGAATTGTTGTTGTGCGATGAGTAAACCCGCTGAAAAGCCCGAGGTTGTGCAGCTTCCGGCCGAGCCGGTGAGCGTGCCGTCGGCGAGCCATCGCCGGGCTGCGGCACAGCGGGTGCGCGAGGCGCGCGACAAGTTAACGTCGACCAGTGGAACCCGGCCGGCTTTCGACGCCGAAATGCTGCGCCATTACGCCCAGACCCGGCTGTCGGCCTCCTATGTCGTGATGCTGCTTGTGGTCGCGACAGGCGTGCTGTTTGGGCTGTGGATGCAGCCGATCCCGGCCGCGGCCTGGACCGCCGGCATGCTGTGCATCCATGCCGCGATGATCCGCAGCTGCCACCGCTTCCTGGCCGAGCCCGCCTCGCCCGCGGCAACGCGCGCATGGCAGACGCGCTTCGTCGTGCTCGACCTGCTCTATGGCCTTTGCTGGATGGCGATCCTGATCCATCCCGTGCTCGACACGATCACGGAATCGCTGATGATGTTCCTGATGCTGCTCGTGATCGCAGTATCGAGCATGCTGGCCGCCAATCTGCCGATCGCCGCCCTCGCCGCCACTGCACCGGTCGCGGTCGCGATGGCGCTGAGCTTCGTGATGACCGGCTCGCTGGATAATTACATCCTGGCCGCGCTCGCCCTCGCCGCCGAAGGCTATTTCGTGCTGCTGGCTCACCGCCTGCACTCTTCGACCTTCGCCACGCTCGAGGCGCGCGCCGAGAAGGACGCGCTGATCGGCGAGCTCGAACAAGCCAAGGCGATCTCGGACGAAGCGCGCCACCGCGCCGAATCCGCCAATGTCGCCAAGTCGCGCTTTCTGGCGCAGATGAGCCACGAACTGCGGACGCCGCTCAACGCGATACTCGGCTTCTCCGAGGTGATGAAGAGCGAGATTTTCGGCGCGCATGCCGTGCCGGTCTACAAGGAGTACTCGGCCGACATCCACAATTCCGGCGTCCACCTGCTCAATCTCATCAACGAGATCCTCGATCTGTCGCGGATCGAGGCCGGCCGTTACGAGCTCAACGAGGAAGCGGTCTCGCTGGTCGGCATCGTCGCCGATTGCCATCATCTGATGAAGCTGCGCGCCTCGAGCCGTGGCATCACCATCCACGAAGTGTTCGAGCAGGCAATGCCGCGGCTCTGGGCCGACGAGCGCGCGATCCGCCAGGTCGTGCTCAATCTGCTCTCCAACTCGATCAAGTTCACTCCGCAGGGCGGCGAGATCTGGCTCAAGGCCGGCTGGACGGCCTCAGGCGGACAATATCTCTCGGTGAAGGATACCGGCTCCGGAATCCCCGAGGACGAGATCCCGGTCGTGCTGGCCTCGTTCGGCCAAGGCTCCAATTCGATCAAGTCGGCCGAACAGGGCGCCGGTCTCGGCCTGCCGATCGCCAAGAATCTGGTCGACCTGCATGGCGGTACGTTCACGCTGAAATCGAAGCTGCGCATCGGCACCGAAGTGATCGTCACCTTCCCGCCCGAGCGCGTGATGAGCGCGCTGGCGCCGATGTCGGATGATTCTCCGCCGCTCCAACCCGAGAGTTCCGCGGTGGCGGACGAGAAGCGACGGCCCCGTCGCAAGCCGATCATGAGCGCAGGTACGGGCTCGTAACGAGATGCTTGCAGACATGCCCGACCATCCGCCACTATGTCCGAATGAGCAAAGAAACGCCGTGCGTCGCCGTCTGCATGATCGATCCCAAGACCAGGCTGTGCTTCGGCTGCGGACGCACATTGCCGGAGATCGCGCGCTGGCACGCCATGGAGAGCGCGGAACGGCTCGCGCTCATGGCGCTGTTGCCGGCACGCATGAATCAGGCTGGACTTGCGCCCATCGCGGAATCGCCGAAACGAACCTGACCGGTCGGCGCGCATCTGGAGATGCGCAATGATCCGGTTCCTGCTCGTTCTCATTATGCTCGCCTGCACCGCAGGTGCCGTCGTCGCCTATGGCGATTCCGACCAGATCGCGCGCGCGAGCAGCAAGGTCTCGCATATCTTTCGCACGCAGACCGCAGCGCCCGCCCCCGCCGTGCAGATTCAGCGCGGCCAGGGCGGCGAATTCGCGCTGCGCGCGAAGATCAACGGCGTGGCCGCACCGATGGTCATCGACACCGGAGCGACCTCGGTGGTGCTAACCTGGGAAACCGCAAAAGCGATCGGGCTGCCACTCGAGATGCTCGAGTACGACGTCGATCTCGAAACCGCGGGCGGTCACACCAAGGCGGCCCGCCTCACGATCGACCGCCTCTCCGTCGGCCACCTCGTCGAAAAATCGGTGCCGGCCCTCGTCGTGCAGCGCGGGCAGATGAAGACCAACCTGCTCGGCATGAGCTTCCTCGATCGCCTGGAGAGCTGGGGCGTGCGCGCCGACAGGCTGATGCTCACCGGTTATCCGGAGCTCCAGACCAGTCGCCGCCGCTCGCGCCTGGCAGTCGACTAGACTCTTGCAATCCGGCTCGCCATGTGGCGCGGCTAGGCCGCCGCCTCCGCCGGCGCGCGCGCACCGACACGCGCAATCGCATCGCGTAGCACCTCGAGGCCGGCGCCCGGCTTTACCCCCTGCTCGGCAAGATGCCGGCGGAAGGCGCGCGCGCCGGGTACGGCGTGGAATGCGCCGACGAAATGCCTCGTCATGGAGTGCAGCCGCGTGCCGCGCGCGAGCTGCTGCTCGATGTAGGGCATCATTGCTTCGAGCGCATCCTGCATCGAGGCATGCGGCGCCGCCTCGCCGAAAATGTCGGTATCGACCGAGAGCAGCCGCCACGGCTCCTGATAGGCGGCTCGTCCAAGCATCGCGCCGTCAACGTGATCGAGATGTGCCCTTGCCTCGTCGATGCCGGGGATGCCGCCGTTGATGATGACAGGCACATCCGGCATCGCGCGCTTGAGGCGATAGACGCGATCATAGTCGAGCGGCGGGATGTCGCGATTCTCCTTCGGTGACAAACCGCTGAGCCATGCTTTCCGGGCATGCACGATCAACGCATCGCAGCCGGAGTCAACGACCGCGTGCGCAAGGTTGTCGAGCGCGACTTCCGGATCCTGGTCGTCGATACCGATGCGGCACTTCACCGTGACGGGCACGGCAACCGCACCCTTCATCGCCTCGACGCACCTCGCCACGAGATCAGGCTCTGCCATGAGGCAAGCGCCGAAACGGCCGTCCTTCACGCGGTCGGAGGGGCAGCCGACGTTGAGGTTGATCTCGTCATAACCGAACTCCTCGCCGATCCGTGCCGCCAGCGCCAGCTCGCGCGGATCCGACCCGCCGAGCTGAAGCGCGACCGGGTGCTCGACCAGGTCGAAGCCAAGCAGCCGCTCCCGGTCACCATGAATGATGGCACCAGTGGTCAGCATCTCCGTATACAGCAGCGCCCGCCGCGTCAGGTGACGATGGAACACCCGGCAATGCCGGTCGGTCCAATCCATCATCGGAGCGACAGAAAAGATATAGTTGTTATATTTCAACGACTTAACCTATATGCTCAATTGCATGAAGCATGAGCGTGTGCACTCCAAACTAGCCGAAATTGCACACGTTTGTACCCTGTTTTGACCTTTCGGTGCACACGTAGCGCACACGACTGGGGAGTGCACACGGCCCTGGCCAGCTTCACTCAGTTGCCCTCCGGGAACTGGCGCGTCCAGGTCCGCGCAAGAACCGCTATGTGTCAGAGACCTTTCGCCGTCGCAAGGACGGTGAAGATTGGGCGCTCGACATGGAGCGCAACATCGATCGCAAGGGATCACCAGAACCGAGGCTGCTGTGCAGGCTCGAACGTTCGGTGACACTGTCCCAACTCAACCGTGAGCGACTGATTGAGTTTGGTCGGAAGCGAGCGAAGCAAGTGCCGGGCCGGCAACATTGGCGATCGACTTCTCCTTCATTCGAACCGTCGCTACGCATGCTGCAGCGGTACACGGCATTGAAGTCTCGGCCGAAGAAGTTCGCTGGGCGCGCTTTGCAATGAAGCACTTGGGTCTAGTAGGCAACTCTGAAGAGCGAGATCGACGCCCAACAAGCCCACTTCGGATCTGCGCTGCGGGCAGAACTGGCGTGCCGACGAGCACCGGGCATCGCACGACAGGACTGGGTGGCGGCGAGCCGCCCGACGTCAACGGCGTCGCCCTGCGACGTGTGAGTGCACAGCAGCGCCGGCTCCTTGTACGTGGCATCGAATCGCAAGGTCGTCTCGTTGGCAAGCCGAACCGTGTCGATGTTGCGCCGTTGATTTTGCAGTACGAAATCAGGATTGGCCGCCCGTGGGTTGGTTAGCGCCGCCGTCTTGGTGACTTCTCCCGGTATCTCGGCGCGCCATCGCCCTGCATTCACGTAGAAGCGAGTCTCTGCGTGCGTCGAAAACTGATAGGCCGTGATGAAATAGTCAGGGGTCCGTCAGCTCCGCCGGAGCCGTGCGGTTCACCTCTCCCGCGCGGAGAGAGGTGATCCGAGTCCTCGGCTTGGACCGATTCAAGCGTGTTCATCCGGTCTACCTCGGAACGGGCGCTTCCGATTCCAGCAGGGACGCGGCCTTGAGATCGCTCCAGAGCGCGGCTGGCACTGAGGCGGTCAGCGCTGCCACGTTGCGCTCGACCTCCTGCGCATTATGCGCCCCGAGGACCACGCTCGCGACCGCGGGATGGCCGAGCGCGAAATGTAGAGCTGCCGTCGGCAGTGCTACGTCATGAGCTGCGCAGATGCGCTGGATTTCGGCAACCTTCGAAAG
Source organism: Bradyrhizobium sp. MV1.5 (assembly GCF_055807615.1). Classification (NCBI taxonomy): domain Bacteria; kingdom Pseudomonadati; phylum Pseudomonadota; class Alphaproteobacteria; order Hyphomicrobiales; family Nitrobacteraceae; genus Bradyrhizobium; species Bradyrhizobium sp. MV1.5. The sequence continues at coordinate 166,896 of NZ_JBVVPL010000007.1, forward strand.
GATCTGCGGCGGCGCATCCTGATAATTGTACTTGGCGCCCTTAATGGCGCCCGTCGCCAGAATCCCCGAATTGAACACGCCGCCGAGCAGCACCGCGATGCCCTGCTTCAGCGCCAGCGGCATGAACTCCTCGAGTGCTGGCTGCTCAAGCAGCGAATAGCGCCCGGCGAGCAGCATTACCTCGAAGGATCCGGCCTGCGCAAAGCGCACGCACATCTCGGCCTCGTTGACGCCGATTCCGATGCCCGCGACCACACCTTCAGAACGAAGTTTGTCGAGCGCTACATAGGCCCCGGACATCGCTTCGCGAAACCGATCCTCGATCGCGTCCTTGCCGTGGGTCCACACATCGACATCATGGATCAGCAGCAGATCGATACGGTCGGCGCCAAGCCGCAACAGCGACTGCTCGACCGAACGCATGGTGCCGTCATAGGAATAGTCGACTACGGCCCGGTGCGGCTGTCCGCCAACAAATCCGGACCGAGTCTCCGGCTGGTGAAACGGATCCATCCAGCGGCCGGTCTTGGTGCAAAGCACCACGTCCTTGCGCGGCACGCGCCGAAGCGCCGTTCCGCAGCGATGCTCCGACAGGCCATTGCCATAGTGCGGCGATGTATCGAGCAAATTGATGCCGAGTTCGAAGGCGCGGCTCGCAGCGGCAATCGCAGTCTGGTCGTCGAGCTCGAGAAAAAGATCGCCAAGCGGTGCGGTTCCGAACCCGAGGATAGAGACTTCGAGACCGGTCCGGCCAACTGTGCGGCGCGGCAAAGCTGATTGCGAAACCATGGTGAATTGCTCTTCCTTCTCCGCGCCTCGATCGCGCGCTGGTCTCATTGCAGCGACGCGCAGCGTATGTATTTGCCGTCAGGTGTCAACGCGGAGATTACGGATCTCGTACAAGACTATTCCACTCTTACAGTCGGGTTGCTAAGAAAAGCGGAACCGGCACGCGGGCACTTCACGACCTGCGGCAACGAGGAGGAACAATGCTCCCCTATGTCACGCACGAGGCACGCTTTGCCCGCCTGGTCTTCGGTCACGCCAATCTCGAAAAACTCACCAGCGGCTGCCGCTGGGCCGAAGGACCCGCTTACTTTCCGGCCGGCCGCTATTTGATCTGGTCCGACATTCCGAACAACCGGATGATGCGCTTCGACGAGACCGATTCATCGGTGTCGGTGTTCCGCTCGCCGAGCTTCAACTCGAACGGCAACACGACCGATCGCGAGGGGCGGCTGGTCACTTGCGAGCACTTCATGCGCCGCGTCACCCGGACCGAGCATAACGGCTCCATCACGGTGCTTGCCGAGCAGTTCGAAGGGCGTCGGCTGAACTCGCCCAACGATGTCGTGGTGAAATCGGACGGCTCGATCTGGTTTTCGGATCCGACATACGGCATCGACAGCGATTACGAAGGCCAGCAGGCCAAATCCGAGATTGGCGCCTCCAACGTGTACCGGATCGATCCAGCGGGCGGCGAGATGAGCCTCGTCGTCTCTGACCGCGTGCAGCCGAACGGGCTGGCGTTCTCGCCAGACGAGAAGCTGCTTTATGTCGCCGATACCGGCGCGACCCACGTCGACGGGCTGCCCGCGACGATCTGGTCCTACAAGGTCCAGGGAAACAAGGTCGCTGAGCCCTCGCTGTTTTCCACCTGCCCCGACGGCCTCTATGACGGGTTTCGCTGCGACATCCACGGCAACATCTGGACGTCAGCGGGACAGAGCGTGTTCTGCTATGCAGCCGACGGGACACATATCGGGACGATTCCGATCGGCGAGATCGTGGCGAATGTCTGTTTCGGCGGTCCGCAGCGCAACCGCCTCTATATTTGCGGACAGACATCGCTGTATTCGATCTTCCTCAATACGCGCGCGGCCGTGTAAGGGAAAACGCGTTGCGGGGTGGCGTGCGGCGCTATCCTTAACTGTTCTGCCGGTGCTTTGGCGGACCATCAGGTCCCCCGCCGCCACGCAGATCAGATTCGAGCTCCTCGATGATGGTGTGAAGCTGGCGTATGGCTAGAGGATCGGCTACGTCGCGCTCCACAGAGCGATAGCGCGCGATCCGGACTTGCTGGTCTCTGACCTCGATGTCGCTCATGATGCGTGGTCTCTGCCGATACGACGCCGAGCGCTAAGCTTTTCGGATCATTTGCGAGGGTGTTTCCAATTCGCAAAGACGACGGGCTACTTGGGCCGGCCGTCTAGCTCATGACGCGTTCGCCCCGCCCGTAGACGAGCAGCATGAAGATGATAACGAGACCATAGATCACCTGCCGGCCCGCCTCCGGCATCTCCATGATCGACAATACGCTGTTCAGGAGCACGATCAGGACGACGCCGATCAGCGTGCCGAGATAGCGGCCGCGGCCGCCGAGGATGTTGGTGCCTCCAATCACGACGGCGGCGATCGAGGGCAGCAGATAGGCGTCTCCCATGCCTTGGTAGGCCTTGGTGGAATAGCCGGCGAGCAGCACGCCCGCGAGCGCGGCAGCAAGGCCGCAGAGGACGAAGCAGACCACCGTGACGCGGCGCGTGTTGACGCCGGCGAGATAGGCCGCCGCCTCCTTGTTGCCGATGGCGTAGATGTAGCGGCCGAGCGACATGCGCTGCAGGATGACGACCACCAGCACGGACACCGCGGCCCAGACGAACAGCGCGTTGGGAATGCCGAGCGTGCGATCGCCCGCCAGCATACGCATCAGGTCGGTCGCCCCGGTCTGCGGTGCGTAGCCGCCAGTATGCGCGACCATCAAGCCGCGCATCACGGCATTCACGCCCAGCGTAAAGATCATCGAGGGGACCCGCAGATACGCGACCCCGACGCCGTTGACGAGCCCGACCAGAACGCCGACCCCGAGCCCGACCGGAATTGCGAGAGGACCGCCGACCGAGGTCGCCATCATAGCCGCGGCGGCGAGCGTCCAGGGCACCGACAGATCGATCTGCGCGATCAGGATCACGATCATCATGCCGGCCGAGACGATCCCGAGGAACGCACCGATCTGCAATTGCTGCAGAAGATAGGCCGGAGACAACAGGGGAGCGCTGCCGAAACGGGCGAACGTGTAAACCGTACCCGCGACGAGAATGACGACGATGAACAGCGCCGCAATCAGGATCGGGCGATCGTCGCGCGAGAGGCTGAATGAGGCCGCCGTCATCGAAACAGCTCCAAAGTGTTCTTGACGCGCAGCATACCCAAGGCGCCGATGCTGACGGCAGCGAGCAGGATCACGCCCTCGAACAGCGGCTGCAGAAGAGGGGCAATGTCGAAGATGCGGAAGAAGAAGGAAATCACGCGCAAGACCATGGCGCCGAAGATCGACCCGATCGCACTGCCGGTTCCGCCCAGCAGCGAAGTGCCGCCGATCACCACGGAGGCGATCGAGTTGAGCGTATAGGCGCCGGCCTGCGGAATGTCGGCATTCCCAGACGAAGTCTGGATAGCAAGGAAGAGACCGCCGCAGCCGGCGAAGAAGCCCGCGAGCGTGAAGGCGGCGATCTTGGCGCGCTCGATCGGAAGGCCGGACATATAAGCCGCGCCCTCGGCCGAGCCGATCGCATAGACGGCGCGGCCGAGAACGGAGCGGCGGAACGGCACCCATACCAGCAGCGGAATGAGAACGAGAAGCACAAAGGGCACCGGGATCCAGGCGAACGGCACAAACCAGGCAGCCGCGCCTTCGTCGAAGATGTGCACGGTCGAGGCGAAATCGCCGAGCGAGTTAGTCAGCGCCCAGTTCAGATCAACATCGATCTTGCCGCCCGGGGTCGGACGCAGGAAAAGCGCGATGCCGATGTAGACCGCGCCGGTCGCAAGCGTCGCGATGATCGGCTGGATGCGCCCATAGACGACAACGCAACCATTGATAAAGCCGGCAGCCGCGCCGATCGCAAGGCACACGGCGATCCCGAGCAGAATGCCGCTCACGCCGCCCGGAAAGGTGCCGAGGCCGAGATGCACGCCGAACATGTCGAGATGCAGCGGCGCACCACCTGCCGCGCCGGTCAGGAGGTAGCTCGCAAAGCAGCCGACCATGGTCATGACCGCTCCGACGGAGAGATCAAGGCCCGACATCAAGACCGGCACGGTCTGCGCCATCGCCAGCATGGCGAGCGCAAAGATTTCGTCGCCATTCTGCACCAGCACGGCGGAGGAGAAACCGCGGGGATGCGCGGCGTTGTAGAAAATGTAGAGGGCACAGAACAACAGGATGGCGGTGACCAGACCGATGTTTTGGCGGATCCTGATCGCGAGATCGTCAAGCATGCGCCGCCCCCGCTGCGATATCGGTGTCGACATTCAGGGAGCTTGCGACAATGTTGGTCTCGGTGAGGTCGTCGCCCTCGAGCTCGCGCACGATGCGGCCGTCATACATGATGACGACGCGGTCGCAGCAGCCGATCAGCTCGTCATAGTCGGTCGAGTAGAACAGGATTGCGGCGCCCTGGTCGGCGAGTTCGCGCATCAGCCGGTAGAGCTCCTGCTTGGTGCCTACGTCGATTCCGCGCGTGGGATCGTTGAGCAGGATGATGCGCGGATCGGTCATCAGCCATTTGGCGAGCACGACCTTCTGCTGGTTTCCACCCGACAGCGTCGAGACCGCGTCACTCGCTGCACCCAACTTGATCTGCAGCCGTGCGATGGCCCGCTGGATCGCGGTGCGTTCCTTGCCGGCATCGATGAATGGGCCAGTGGAAAGGGCGTCAAGCGATGCGATCGCAAGATTGTCCGCGATCGACATCGGCAGCATCAGTCCTTCGGTCTTGCGGTCCTCAGGCACGAGCGCGATGCCGACCGATTTTGCCGCCGCCGGGGAGCCGGGATGCACCTCGCGGTTTGCCACCATGATGCGACCAGTGACGCCGCGCAAAACGCCGAACAGAGCAAGCAACAGGGATTTCTGACCCTGACCGTCGAGGCCACCAAGCCCGACGATCTCGCCGGCGCCGACGCTCAGTGAGATGCGATCGAGCTGCCTCTCCCACGACAGGTTCTCGAGCGCCAGCACCGGCCTCGCAGCATTGCGCGCCGGCTTGGGCGGGTACTGGGCCGCGATGTCACGCCCGATCATGAGCTGGACGATATCGGCGGTCGAACGCACGCCCTTGTCGAAGGTCTCGATATGGCGGCCGTTGCGAAATACCGAGGCGCGGTCGGCGAGCGCCTCGACCTCGTGCATGCGGTGCGAGATGTACAGGATTGCGACACCTTCGGCCTTGAGCCGTGCCAGCATCGCGTAGACCTTCTCCACATCGGCGCTCGTCAGTGCCGATGTCGCCTCATCGAGGATCAGCAACTGCGGCCGCTTGCCGAGCGCCTTCGCGATCTCGACCACCTGGCGCCGCGATAGGGGCAGATCGCGCACGTGCCTCAGGGGATTGACGTCCTCACAGCCGATCTCGGCCAGAAGCTCCTCGGCGCGGCGGCGCTGGGCCTTCGCATCGATCAAGCCGAACCGCCGCGGCGGGGACGCAATGGAGATGTTGTCCGCGACCGAGAGGTCGGGCATCAGCGATAGCTCCTGGAAGATGCAGACGACACCGGCCGCATTCGCCGCCGACGGCGTAGCAAAGCTGACGGCGCTCCCTGCGAGGCGCATGCGGCCGCTGTCGGGCTGCACCACCCCGGCGATGATCTTGATCAAGGTCGACTTGCCGGCACCGTTCTCGCCCAGCACGGCGTGGATCTTGCCGCGCTCGCAGGCGAAATCGACCCCCTCCAGAGCACGAACGCCGGCATAGCGCTTGGAGATGCCGGCGAGCTCCAGGAAGGCGGATGGCGTCGGGTCGGCAGCCGGCATCACCCGGCCTTCACGCAACGACGGCCCGGCGGATGCCGGGCCGTGACAGAGATATCACTCGAGACGTCACTGGGTGTTCTTCTCGCTCTGCGACATGATTTCCGGCGCAGTGAAGTTCACGCCACACGGTGTGAACTGGTTCGGTGCAAAGAAGTTGGCCTTGAGCTCAGGCCAGTAGTTCGTGCCCGGCTTGAGATCCTTGTAGGTCGCCACCGGAATCGGGATCGAGATCAACTGCGGCATGACGTTGCCCTGCAGCGCCGAGATCGCCGCCTTGGTCGCGATCGCCACCAGCGCCGGCGACTGGCCGTAGGACATGCCCTTCAGTCCGTCCTTGGCGTGATCGGCGATCTGCTTGCGGTACTCATTTTCGCCCTCGCCCGACATCGGCACAAAGGGATGCTTGGCGGCCATCAGCGCCTGCACGGTGCCGTCGGATCCGCCTTGGGTGAATACTCCGTCGAAATGGCCGTGCACAGCCAGCGCATCCGCAGTCACCTTCTGCGAGGTGCCGGTGTCCCAATTGCCAACCACCTCGGTGATTTTGAAGCTGTTGCCGGGCGCTTCCATGACCTCGCGGAAACCGAGATGACGATCGCGGTCGACCGAGTTTCCGGGCAGGCCGCGGACTTCGAGGATGTCACCGGATTTCTTGCCGCTCTCGTCGATCAGCCATTTGGCCGACATGCGGCCCATTTCCTTCTGGTCCTCGTTGACCATCATCACCTTGTCGGTGTCGAGGACGTTGTCGAACGGCACCACCACGACGTTGTTCTTGTCGGCAAGACGGATGATGCGATCAAAACCGTCGGGCGCGACCGCAATGGTGACGATTGCGTCGAAGCCTTGGTTGATGAAGTCCTCCATCGCGCCAAGTTGCGCCGCCACATCGGTCCCGGTGGAAACGACCTTGAACTCCTTGATGTTCTCCTTGATACCCGGCTGATCGGCGAAAGCCTTGGCAGTCTTCACCATCTGGATGCGCCAGGTGTTGCCGACAAAACCGTTGACCAGGGCGATCCTGTAGGGGCCCGCCTTCTTGGGCCACTGGAAGAATTTGGTCTCGGACGACCATGGCTTGAAGCAGGCGGGGTCGGCGCCGGGGCCGGAGACGACCTTGGGACCTGCCAGAGCACTCACCGATGACAGCAGCAAGCCGGCGCAAGCCAGCCCCGCCAGACGAAGCGTCCACACCATGTCGTGTCTCCCTGAGCGTTTGTGTTCCACCCTAACGCGGCGCGTAGCCATGCCGGGAATTGACCTTCCCGTGCGTGTATCGCGCTAGGATGGCACGCAACTTGCGATGCTGACAAGCCAAGGGCGGACGCTCCGGCGCGAGGCACGATCTGAACGCACGGCCAACCGACGACAATTGTGGAAGCAGAAAGCGTAACAATGACAGTCGGATATTCGTGGGCGGCAAGGGATTGTGCAACGGCGAAGCTGGCCATGGCCAGCCTTTCATCGTGGCATCCACGCGCGTGACGAAAAAAATGACACTCAGGGAAAAGTGTGAATCGCTACGCGAGCCGAACGAAGCCCGCTTGCTGAAGCTGGGTTGAAGCCGGAAGCTGGGACTACTTGCTTTCGTCCGGCGGGGTGGCGTGGCGCTCCTTCGCTGAGATGATGGCTGTAGGAGCGCTGATCGCTCGCAGCTCCTCACTCAGCAGCTCGAAGAGAAGATCAGGTATCGCACTGCGACGGTGGCTGGCGAACATGTCACTTGCTTGACACGTTCTGAAGCGCCGGTCTCTAATGTCCTTCAAGGTCCTGCGGTTGGACAGGCAACACTTTCTGTCCCCAAGCAAGAACAGGCTCGACTGCCCCACCCCAGCGACTGTCAGGTCAAGGGTGCGGAATCCAAGATCGTTTCCTGGGAGGGAACAATGGACAGACGCCAGACGCTCAAGCTGATCGGTGGTACGGCCGCGTTGGCCGGTGCCGGTTTTCCGGGCTTTGCCTTTGCGCAAGCCCAAAAGGAAATGGTCACGGTCGTGAAGATCGCGGGAATTCCGTGGTTCAACGCACTTGAAAAGGGAATCCAGAAGGGTGCGAAGGATTTCAGCATCAATGCCACTATGGTTGGCCCGGCGAACGTCGATCCGGCACAGCAAGTAAAGCTCCTTGAGGATCTGATTGCCAAGAAGGTCAACGTGATCGGCCTGGTGCCACTTGATGTAAAAGTCTGCGAGCCCGTGCTGAAGCGCGCACAGGCCGCGGGAATCAAGGTCATCACGCATGAGGGTCCGGAACAGGAAGGCCGTGACTGGAATGTGGAATTGATCGACTCCGTTCGCTTCGGCGAGGTGCAGATGGAACGTCTCGCCAAGGACATGGGCGGCGAAGGTGATTATGTGGTCTACGTCGGAACTCTTACGACGCCACTTCACAACAAATGGGCCGATGCCGCGATTGCCTACCAGCAGAAGAATTTTCCAAAAATGAAGCTCGTCGCCGACCGCTTCCCTGGCGCCGACGAGATCGACACTAGCCAGCGCACGACGCTTGACGTGATCAAGGCCTATCCTAACCTGCATGGTATTCTCGGCTTCGGTTCGAACGGACCAATCGGGGCAGGAAATGCCGTGCGTCAACAACGCCTTGGAAAGAAGATCGCAATTGTCGGCACCGTGCTGCCAAGCCAGGCGAAGTCGCTTATCGCGGATGATACGATCCGCGAAGGTTTTCTGTGGAATCCCACCGATGCGGGTTACGCGATGGTCGCGGTGGCCAAACTCGTGCTCGATGGCAAGCCGATCACGGATGGCGTCGATGTACCCGGCCTCGGCAAAGCAGCCGTCGACGTTGCAGGAAAGCAGATCAAGGTAGACAAGATCATGCGCATCAACAAGGAAACCATCGACGGTCTGATCGCCGGAGGGCTCTAGGCCGGCATCGGTTTAGTCGCCTCATCGCGCTGCATTCCCGGCCCTTCCGGTCGGGAATGCGGTACCTCTCGGGTGATCGCACGATCGAACGGTCCATTGCAGGCGAACCTTTGGCGACTTTCCTGGAGATGTCCGGCATATCGAAGAGCTTCGGCGGCGTGCACGCGCTCCGCGACGTCGATCTCACTCTGGAAGTCGGCGAGGTGCATTGCCTGGTTGGTGAAAACGGCTCCGGCAAGTCCACCCTGATCAAGATCATTTCGGGCGTCGAGGCAGCAGAGCCTGGCGGCCGTATCGCAATTTCCGGCAAGGAATATCCCAAACTAAACCCGGTCTACTCCACGCATTGCGGAATTCAGGTCATCTATCAGGATCTTTCGCTATTCCCCAACCTCACCGTCGCCGAGAATATCGCGATGGCGCACCATCTTTGCGGCCTCCATTCGGTGAACTGGGCCTCAATGCGCGCCACCGCGAAGGCCATAATGGCAAAGATCGGCGTCGAGTTTGACCCGGACGCGAAAGTGTCAGAGCTCAGCATTGCCGGACGCCAGCTGGTCGCGATCTGCCGCGCCTTGGCTGCGGATGCCAAACTCCTGATTATGGATGAGCCGACGGCATCGTTGACCCGCCACGAGGTGAACGCCCTGATCGCGCTCGTAAGCGAGCTGAAGCGTGCTGGCATCTGCGTCGTTTTCGTCAGCCACCGTCTCGATGAGGTGCTTGAAATCGCCCAACGCGTGACGGTGCTGCGCGACGGCGCCAAAGTCGGTACTTTTGCTGCAGACACAATCGATGGGCGGAAACTCAGCCAGCTGATGACCGGCAAGTCCTTCGAGTATCAAATACAGGCGCCTGAGCGTGCCGCTGGCCCGGTTGTGCTGGAAGTTAAGGGCCTGGGCCGCGAGGGCGAGTATGAGGATGTAAGCTTGCAGTTGCGCGCGGGCGAAGTAGTGGGTCTCACCGGTCTGCTCGGCTCAGGGCGAACCGAATTGGCGCTATCCCTGTTCGGCATGAAGCCGCCCGATCGCGGCACCATCGCACTTGACGGGCGGCCCATCGCCCTCCGTACAAATGCAGAGGCGATCGATCGAGGGATCGCCTACGTATCCGAGGATAGGCTTACGCTTGGTCTCATCCTGAATCAGTCCGTCACGGCGAACGTCACGCTTACGGTGCTGGATCGTCTGGCTGGCGCGTTCGGCTTGATTACCGCACGCGCGCGACAGACCCATGTCGCTCGGTGGGTTGCTGAACTCGGGATCAAGGTCGCCAATCCGGCCAACCCGGTGAAGACGCTCTCCGGGGGCAATCAGCAGCGGGTCGTGCTCGCCAAATGGATGGCGACGAATCCGCGGGTGCTTATCCTCGATAGCCCCACGGTGGGCGTCGACATCAGCGCCAAGGACGGCATTTATGAAATCATCCGGCGGCTGGCCCGCGACGGCGTTGCGGTGCTGATGATATCAGACGAAATACCCGAGGTCCTTTATCATAGTCATCGCGTGCTGGTGATGCGGGAAGGTCGTTTGACAACCGACGTGCCTGCCGCAGGCACTTCCGAAGATGCGCTTCGGCAGGCCGTCAATGCCTGAATCGCACATCGCATCATTCAGCAGATTTCGTCGCAGCCATGAGTTCTGGCTGCTGATAGTCATCCTCGGGCTCTGCGCCAGCTTGGGCTTCGCGAACGCCCAATTCCTGACTATGCAGAATCTGTTTGATCTGCTGACCTCTTATGCATTTGTCGGCATCCTGGCGCTCGGGCTGCTGGTCGTGCTGATCGCCGGCGGAATCGACATCTCATTCACCGCGACCGCATCGGTAGCGCAGTATGTCACACTTTCGCTTGCCAATTCTTACGGGGCGAACTGGGTCGGCGTCTTCGCCATCGCGATTGGAATTGGCGGTGCGCTCGGTGCCCTCAACGCGTTCTTCATCCAGAAACTTCGAATACCATCGATCATCGTTTCGGTCGCGACGCTGAACATCTTCTATGGGCTTCTGATCTTCTTCACCGGCGGCAAATACATCTATTCGTTGCCTGACTGGTTTGCGACCGGAATATTCTGGTTCGAGTTCGAATGGGGCAAGGATAGCTCGTACGGTATCAACCTGCAAATCCTCGCGCTCGCGCTGGCATTTCTCGTCACCTGGCTTCTGCTTAATCGAACTAATATTGGCCGGCAGATCTATGCCATGGGAGGCAATGCCGATGCTGCACAGCGGCTCGGCTTCCACATTTTCGGCCTCAACATGCTGGTCTATTGCTACATGGGTGTCATGGCCGGAATCGCCTCCCTGATTCAGGCACAACTCGCGCAGTCCGTCGCCCCGACGGTGCTGGTGGGCAAGGAACTCGATGTGGTCGCTGCCGTCGTGCTCGGCGGCGCCAGCCTGATGGGCGGCGTCGGCACGGTCTTCGGCACGTTTCTGGGCTTGACGCTGCTCGCGGTACTCCAAAATGGAATCATTTTGCTGGGCGTTTCGTCTTACTGGTCGCCCTTCTTCGTCGGCTTGGTTATTCTCATTTCGGTCTCTGCGACCGCTTGGTCGCAGCGCGAGCGGCGAAGCCAGAGCGCATCCCGATGAGCAATGTACCCGCCCTCTCACTTCGTCGGCGCATGGTCGGCCTCGCCGGCAGCGGCACGGTCGCCACCCTCGTCCTGCTGTTGTTCGCGCTCTGGGTCGTGTTCGCGATCACGATCGGCGACCGGTTCTTCTCGGTCAACACGCTGCAATCCATGGCTTTCCAGATGCCCGAACTTGGCATCCTCTCGCTCGCGATGATGCTGGCGTTGCTATCTGGTGGACTCAACCTTTCCATCATCGCGACCGCCAATCTGTCCGGACTGACCATCGCGTTCCTGCTGACGCGCTACATCCCGGGGAGTCAGGGCCTCGCCTGGGTCGGCATTCAGGTGTTTGCGATCGCTGCAGGATTTGCAGTGGCCGCATTGGTCGGCCTCCTCAATGGTTTTGTCATCGCCTATCTCGGCGTTTCGCCGATCCTAGCCACGCTCGGCACGATGACGCTCTGCAAGGGTCTCGCGATCGGCTTGTCGCGCGGTAACGTCATCTCCGGATTCCCGGAGTCGATTGTGTTTATCGGCAACGGAACGGTTTTCGGGGTACCCTTTGCTCTGATCGTACTCGCGTTCTGCGCCTTGCCCGTCGCGCTCATGCTGAACGCGACGCCGTTCGGTGCGAAGGTTTACATGATCGGCTCGAACGAGAAGGCGACCCGCTACTCCGGCGTCAATACCCGCGCCGTCCTTCTCAAACTCTATGTATTTTCCAGCTTGCTCGCGGGCGTGGCAGCGGTGGTCATGTTGGCACGTTTCAATTCGGCCAACGCGGCATACGGCGAGAGCTACCTGCTCGTCACCATTCTTGCGGCCGTCCTCGGCGGCATCGATCCGTTTGGTGGCTTCGGCAAGGTTGGCGGGCTATTGCTTGCACTGATCATCCTTCAGGTTATCTCCTCGGCATTCAACCTTCTGAACCTTAGCCAATTCCTCACGTTGGCGATCTGGGGTGGAATCTTGATTGCCGTTGCGGCGGTTCCTCATTTCGCCGGCAAAGCGCCGCGGTAGCCAGCGATGATGAGTTCGATCGTCTCGACCACTATCGCGGTTCTCGACATTGGCAAGACCAGTCTCAAGCTGTTGGTGGCGAGTGACGACGGGTGGCCCCTCGAAACACATGCGATTCCGAACGTGCCGATGACTCAGGGCCTATACCTCGCCTATGATCTTGCCGGGCTGGAGGAATGGTTTCTCGATACCCTTGCCAACGTGTCTCAACGCCATGCCATCGGCGCCGTGATAGTGGCTGCGCATGGATGCGGCGCGGTTCTCGTCGATGGCGATGCGCCAGTGCTGCCGATGATGGACTATGATGCCGTCTGTCCGCCCGAAATCGATGAAGCCTATGCCCGGATCGCGCCGGGTTACGATGAGGTGTTTTGCGGAATTGGAGGCGCGATGCGGCTCGGAAAGCAGCTGCTGTGGCAGGAAAGCGCATATCCCGTCGAATTCGCCCGCGCAAGAACCTATCTGACCACTGCGCAGTTTCTCGCCTTGTGGCTTGGCGGACGTGCGGCCAGTGAAATCTCGCAGCTCGCGGCTCAGAGCCATATCTGGGACCTCGTCCACCATCAGCCTTCCTCTCTTATGCGCAAGCGCGGTTGGAGCCATCTGCTGCCCGAACGCGTCGCAGCCGGCGCGGTGCTAGGGACGGTTTCGGAATCCATAGCGAGGCGCACTGGCCTGGCGCAATCGACCGAGATCCTCTGTGGCGTGCATGATTCCAACGCCAACCTGTTTCGCTACAAGGCTGCCGGCATGGCCGATGCCTCGATCCTATCGACCGGCACCTGGATGATTGCATTTCAGCGCGACCTCTCCCTGGGCAAACTCGATCGCACGCGCGCGATGGTGCTCAATATCGATGTTGATGGCGAGAATGCACCTTCGACATTGATCGCGACCGGCCGCGAATACGACCTGATCCGCGGGGAACATCGTGCTTCTGATGCAGCTGTCCTCGCCGCATTGTCGGCCCTGCTGTCGAAGGGGACCCTGGCGCTCCCCTCTTTCATTGGCGACGACGGATTATTTCCGGGCGCTGCTCGCCGCGGACGGGTCATCGGACCGTCTCCCGAGACGCCTGCCGAATGGCAGGCATTGGCACTTCTCTACGCAGCGTTCAGCGCAAACCGCTGCCTTGATGCACTTGAGAGCTCAAAATGCGTAGTCATCGATGGTGGCTTTGCGGCGAATTTGCCCTTCGCCCGCTGCATTGCGACCTTGCGACCTTCGCAGAGCGTCAGGGTGAGTCAATCACCGCACGGAACGGCGCTTGGCGCTGCGCTGCTGTGGCGGCGATTCTCGCGTACGCAGCCGGTTTCGAGCGTAGTACTTGAAGCTGTCACATCGCTTAGCAATGATGGGTTCGAGCCGCGCGGCCTTTCCACCGCCTACCAGTCCTGGATCGCTTTCTCGGAGCCCGCCTCATGACAGACCACAATCATGCCGATCTCCGCCAAGGTATTGTCGATACCTGCCGGCAGATGAATCGAAACGGTCTCAATCAGGGCACATCTGGCAATCTTTCGCACCGAATTCCAGGTGGCATGCTGATCACGCCTACCAGTATGCCCTATGATCGGATGCAGCCAGAGGACGTTGTCGCGATGGATTTTGCCGCGAACTACCAAGGCAACCATCGTCCTTCATCCGAATGGCGGTTTCACCGCGATATTCTACGAGCACGCGAAGACGTTAGGGTCGTGCTCCATACGCATTCCACCTTCAGCACGATTCTCGCCGTGCACGAGCGTGGCATTCCCTGCTTCCACTACATGGTCGCAGTTGCGGGTGGCAACGATGTTCGCTGTGCGCCTTATGCTTGTTTCGGCACGCAGGCACTATCGGACTACGCCCTCAAAGCCCTCGAAGATCGCAACGCTTGCCTCCTTGGCCATCATGGCTTGATTGTGACGGCCCAGACCTTTGAAAAGGCGCTTTGGCTCGCCGTGGAAGTAGAGACGCTGGCGAAGATGTATGTCCACGCCTTGGCTATCGGCGAGCCGCCGCGCCTCAGCGACGCTGAAATGGCGCAGGTACATGAGCAGATGAAACGCATGGGATACGGCCAGGCGCCTGACCTTGACGATGTCGGCGATGCTCCGCGCGCCCTACCGGACTCGAAACGGACAGCACATTGATGGTGGATTTCACGGCATGGCAGGCGCAGCGCCCGCGCGCGTCACGGAAATCTCCGCTGTCGCCGAACCGAAGTGCGCCGCTTCCAGTGGACCGGCGCCACCCGCAAGCGCGCTTGCGAAGCCGCCGACGAATGCATCGCCCGCGCCCGCGGTTTCGACCACCTTGCCTGCGGCGAACGGCGGCACGTGCAGCGAGCGGTCTCGCCCGTGAAACAGCGCTCCGCGCTCGCCGAGCGTGATCAGCACGGTACCCGCTCCTTTGGCCAGCAGCGCGTCTCCGGCGCGGCGGGCGCCGGCAAGATCGCTCACCGTGATCCCGGTCAGCGCCTCAGCCTCGGTCTCGTTGGGAACGACGTAGTCGCACAAGGCAAACAGGCGATCGTCGAGCTTGACCGCAGGAGCCGGGTTGAACACGGTGATGCTGCCGGCAGCGCGCCCGATCTCAAGCCCGCGCTGCGCGGCCGCGACCGGCTGCTCGAGCTGGGTCACGACGACGCGGCTCTCGCGGATCGCCTCCGCCGCCTCATCGACATCAGCCGGGCTGAGACCACCAGCCGCTCCACTCACCACGATGATGGCGTTGTCGCCACGCGTCTCGTGGACATAGATGAAGGCAGCACCCGTCGGCGCCTTCCTTGGTCCTAGCCACGCGCGGCCTGATGCCCTCGGCTTCCCAGGTCTTGATGGCAAGGTTACCGAAGGCGTCGCTGCCGATCCGGGAGATGAAGGTCACGTCCGCACCCGCGCGCGCTGCGGCCACAGCCTGGTTCGATCCCTTGCCGCCCGGTCCCATGGCAAATCCCGAGCCCGCGATCGTTTCGCCGATCGCAGGCATGTTGCCGGCCCGGAAGGCCAGATCGACGACGAAGATGTCGAGCACAGCGACGTCCGTCTTGCTCATGGTCGTCACTCTCCGTCCGGCGCGATGACGCCTTTGGAGAACAGGAAGCAGCCGTAGAAGCGCCGCTCACCAGTGGCAATTACGCAGTAGGCCGTCTTGGCCTTTTCATAGAAGGCATGGCGCTCGACCCCGACCAGCGGCCAGGAGCGCCCCTCGGCGCGATCGATCGCGGCCTGCACCTCGCGCTGCACCGGTGGCACCTCCTGGGGCTGGCCAACAATCTCCATGCGGATCGCGGCATCGTCGACAAACGTATCGAGCGGCAGCACCGAGAGGATGGCTTCGATCGCCTTTGCCGTACTGACGTTGTCGATGCGAAGCAACTCGCCCAACACGGTCTGACGCGCGATGGAGTCGGCAGGGAAATTAGTATCGCACACCACGATGCGGTCTCCGTGCCCCATTGCGCGCAAGGCATGGAGCACGTCGGCATTGAGCAGTGGATTGATGCCCTTGAGCATGTTGCGTCGCTCCCTTATCTTCAAAATCGCCCGAACTCTGATGGTTCGGATGCCAACCAGTATCACCGTAAGGCGACGTCTTTAGTAGTGACAGCCGTGAACCAGCCGGCGCCGCTCCGGCTGGACTGCAACTTGGCTCGTTCAGAACCGCGAATCCGCGAAGTAAAAATCCTTCGCGGCAGTCTTGGTCACCAGTGTTCCGTCTAGGATATAGCTGCCGCGAACCGGGACTTGATTGTAAAAGTTGCCGACGGTCAATTCCATGGCGGTTGCAACCATTGCCGCAGCGCCAGTGAGAAACTATGTTTGTGGACTTGAATGGCGGCTCGGGAGCGTCCTGTAAACCCGGTATCCCGAAGGCAGCGAGCATCTTCTAAGTTATTGATCCTTCTCGGTGTGGCGGCCTTCTCCATCCCCTTTTGTTCCACGCTCGTTTCACCCAAATCGTTGCGATTTGCGTTGCGCACGAGAACGGCACCCTTCTCTCGGCCCGCCTGTGCAATGCAATGCGCGCGCCATCCTCATGCGTGGGTGCTGCTTGCGGCGGCCGCGCCACCGCAGTGGCCGCAATCATCATCGCCGACGAGCCGGTCTCGGCCCTCGACGTTTCGGTGCAGGCCCATGTGCTCAATCTGATGATGGACCTGCGTGACCGGCTCAGACTGTCGATGCTCTTCATCTCGCACGACCTTGGTGTGATCGGGCAGATCAGCTGCCGTGTTGCCGTCATGTATATGGGCCGGGTCGTGGAGCAGTCCGGGACGCGGACGGTCCTGGGTCACCCGCTTCATCCCTATACGCGCGCTGGTGGCAGCAATTCCGAAGCCGGATCCGTCGAAGCGGATCCTGGGGCGCAATCGAAACGGGTGAACCGCCAAGCCTGTTCACGCGGCCGCACGGCTGCACTTACGCGCCTCGTTGTCCATTAGCCAGCGATCGCTGCCTCGTCGATGTTCCAGAACTTCGGTCTTCCGGCACGGCAGTCGCCTGCCACAACGTATAGCCAGCAAGTGCCAACCGCAGCGAAACGACGCCGCGCATTTCGCGCAAGCCAAGCAGGTAACCCGGCGTGGGAGAGAGCCTCCGGCTAGGCAAGCCCGGCCTCGTGCAGGCTCTGCTTCAGATGGGCAATACCCTTCCTGGCGTAGGTCAGCGGGTGTGCCTTCCCGGGGTCCTGTTCCGCCTCAACCACGATCCAGCCGGAATAGCCCGGAAGCTCGCGAAAGACGTCCGGATAATCGACCATGCCGTCGCCGGGCACGGTGTAGACACCGAGTTCGCTGCCCTGCCCCAACACCGCATCGAGGAAGCTCCAATCCTCGCGGCGCGCCTGCTCCATCACCGCCCGGCGTACGTCCTTGGCGTGGAAATGGCTGATGCGGGAACGATAACGTCGAGCCAGTGCAGCGGGATCGGCGCCGCCCCAAGTCGCATGGCCGGTGTCGAGCAGGAGATGAGCCGCCTCGCCGGTCGCTGCCATGAAGGCGTCGATATCCGCCGCACTTTCCACGATGGTGCCGATGTGATGATGGTAGACCAGCCTGACGCCCTCGGCGAGCGTACGCTCCGCGACCTCCGTGATACGGTGGCCGAACTCCGCCCAGTCGCCCGCCTTCATGACCGGCCGGCGCGATAACGGCTTGCTGCGATCGCCGTGGATCGCATTCGAGGTCTCGGCGAAGACCAGCACGGACGATCCCATCGCCTTCAGCAGATCCAAATGCGGGCGCAGATGCCGCATCTCCTCGTCGGCATTGCGCTTCAGAAGCTCCGCCGAATACCAGCCGGAGATGCAGGCCATACCGAAGGGCGCGAGCGCAGCCTTCAGGGTCTGCGGCTCGCGCGGAAACTTGTGGCCGAGCTCCATGCCCTCGAAGCCCGCCTCGCGCGCCTCGGACAGGCACGTCTCGAGCGGTGTCTCGCCGCCAACCTCTTGCAGATCGTCGTTCGACCAGCCGATGGGGTTCGCTCCGATACGGATAGGCATGTCGTCCTCGCTCGATCAGTAATTGCGGCGCACGAGCGCCTCGACATAACTGCGCCTTGCGGCTACGACCTCAGCGCGCTCCGAGACCTCCGGTACCGCCACATCCCACCAGTGGCCGCCGGCATCGGTCGAACGCAGCGGGTCGGTGTCGATCACGATGACGCTCGTCCGATCGTGCCCTCGCGCATCGTCGAGCGCCGCTTCCAGGTCAGTGATGCCCGCGGCCTTGCGCGCGATCGCCCCCATCGCGGCAGCGTGCGCCACGAAGTCGATCTCGGGCAGCACCTCGTGACGGGCGTCGCGCAGGAGATTGTTGAAGGGGGCGCCGCCGGTCGCGTTCTGGAGTCGGTTGATGCAGCCGAAGCCGCGATTGTCGAGCACGACGATGATGAGCTTGGCACCAAGCATCACCGACGTTGCAATCTCCGAATTCATCATCAGATAGGAACCGTCGCCGACCATCACGACGACTTCGCGCTCCGGATCGGCGAGCTTGACGCCCAGCCCGCCGGCGATCTCGTAGCCCATGCACGAATAGCCGTATTCTATGTGGTAGCCGCCGGGTGCGCCCGGCTGCCAGAGCTTATGCAACTCGCCCGGCAAGCCGCCGGCCGCGCAAAGCACGACATCGCTCGGCAGGCTGCGGCGTTGAACGCCGCCGATGACCTCCGCATCGCTCGGCAAGATTTCGTTGTCAGCCGCGGTGTAGTGCGCGGCCGTTTCCAACCAGGCCGTGCGGCCGGTCCTTGCCTGCTCGATCCAGACGGCAGGTGCCGCCCAGCCCTGAAGGGAGGCGCCGAGTTCCGCCAGAACGACCTTGGCATCGCCCACGAGCGGCTGCGCACGATGCTTGCCGGCATCAAAGGTCTGCGTATTCAGGCCGACGATCCGGCAGGCGGCATCGGCAAAAAGCGAGCGTGAGCCTGTGGTGAAATCTTGCAGCCGGGTGCCTATCGCGAGCAGCAGATCGGCCTGCCGCGCTGCGTCGTTGGCGGCGCGAGTTCCGGTAACGCCGATCGCGCCGAGATTCAGCGGATGGTCGTGGGGCAGCGCGCTCTTGCCGGCTTGCGTTTCTGCCACCGGTACGCCGTGCGCTGTGCAAAAGACTGCGAGATCGCCTTCCGCCTCGCTATAGAGGACGCCGCCGCCGGCGACGACGAGCGGGCGCTTGGCCGCCTTGAGCAGCGCTGCGGCCTGAGCCAACTGCGTCTCGTCAGCCCGTGCCCGGCGCGGCTGCCAGACGCGCTCGGCGACGAACCAGTCGGGATATTCGAATGCTTCGGTCTGCACATCCTGGCAGAGCGCGAGCGTCACGGGTCCGCATTCGGCCGCATCCGTCAGAACCTGCATCGCGCGCTCAAAGGCCTGCATGATCTGCTCGGGCCGGGTGATGCGGTCGAAATAGCGCGAGACAGGCCGGAAGCAATCGTTGGCGGAAACAGTACCGTCCCCGAAATCCTCGATCTGTTGCAGCACCGGATCCGGGCGGCGCCCGGCGAAGACATCGCCCGGCAACAGCAGCACCGGCAGCCGATTGACGTGAGCGACTGCAGCTGCCGTCACCATATTGGTCGCGCCGGGGCCGATCGAGCTCGTCACCGCCATCATGCGCCGGCGGCGCGAGGCCTTGGCGAAGGCGATCGCGGCATGTGCCATCGCCTGCTCGTTATGCGCGCGCAAGGTTGGCAGACGATCGCGCACGGCGTACAGCGCCTCGCCGAGGCCCGCGACATTGCCATGCCCGAAGAGCGCCCAGACACCGGCGAAGAGCGGCTGCTCCTCGCCATCGATCACCGTCCTCTGCGCGGCCATCGCGGCGACGAGCGCCTGCGCCATGGTGAGCCTGATCGTCGCCATCACTCTCTCCTCAACAGCGCCGCCCGGCCTGGACGAAATGCTCGATCATCGCGCTCACCGCGCGTGCTGGCGCAACCGCGTCGCGAATGCGCCGTGATCCGATCTGACACGACTCAGTGACGCGAATGAGAAGAACGCAGTCCGACCTTGACTAGGCGGCGCAGAGAATGGAATGCTTATTCAAATAGTCAAGCAATGATGATGACAATGCGGTTTGGAATTCTGGGCGCGGGCAGGATCGGGCGCATTCACGGCCTCAATGTCGCGGCGCGCGGCGATGCACGGCTCGTCGCGGTGGCCGACGCCTCTAGCGAGGCCGCGTCCTCGCTGGCGCAGGCTGCAGGCGCGAAAGTGGCCGATGCGGAAGCGATCATGAGTGATTCCGGCATCGACGCCATCCTGATCTGCACACCGACCGACACGCATGCCGACCTGATCGAAGCCGCCGTCTCGGCCGGCAAGGCAGTGTTCTGCGAGAAGCCAGTCGATCTTGATTCGGGCCGCATTCGCCGCTGCCTGGCCACGGTCGAGAAAACAGGCAAGCCTCTGATGATCGGCTTCAACCGCCGCTTCGACCCGAACTTCGCGGCGCTGGAGAAGCGGCTGCGCAGCGGCCAGGCCGGCGAGATCGAGATCGTCAGCGTCATCTCGCGCGATCCCGGACCACCGCCGGTCGACTATGTGAAACGCTCGGGCGGTCTCTTCCGCGACATGATGATCCATGATTTCGACATGGCGCGCTTTCTGCTGGCGGAGGAGCCGGTCGAGGTCTTTGCGCTTGGCTCGGCGCTGGTAGACAAGGCCATCGGCGAAGCCGGCGATGTCGATACCGCCGCCGTGCTGATCAAGACGGCGAGCGGGCGCATCGCGCAGATCTCGAATTCGCGCCGTGCCACTTACGGCTACGACCAGCGCATCGAGGTGCATGGCTCGAAGGGAATGCTGAGGGCTGGCAACATCCACGAGACGACCGTCGAGATCGCTACCAACGAGGGCTTCCGTGCCGATCCGGTGCAGAACTTCTTCCTCGAACGCTATGCCGCCGCTTATCGCGCCGAACTCGCTGCCTTCATCGATGCGTGTGCTGGCAAGGCTGCGCCCTCTCCGACCGGTCTCGACGGGCTGCGCGCCCAGATGCTCGCCGACGCAGCCACCGAATCCGCCCGCACTGGCCGCCCCGTCGCCATCATGGCCGCCTGACGATGACTTCGACCGAACTCTTGCTGCGCCGCCCCGCGGCCCAGGGCGAGCGCCTTGTTCATCCCCGCGGACATGTATCCCGAGGGGGGCGGCCAAATAGTTCGGGCTCGAGAGCGGACGCGCGCTTCGGGCGCGGGAGAGCGTTCCCAGGATCATCAGGAATAGCTCGATCCGACGCACACCGTTCGCCGTCGCGATCTCTTCCATCAGCGGAGCGATCTTGTCGCTGCTGCTGCGGGTGAAGAGCGCGCCGCGCCGCGAGAATTCCAGCATAGCAGCAAGGCCCGAGAGCTCGGGCATGACCTTCATCAGGTCGCCGATGAATTCTTCGCTGAACTGCAGCATACGTCCGCGCAGCGGGATGGTGCTCCCCGGCGGCAGATCGCTCACCCAGTTGTGCGGCAGGTTGGGGCCGGTCAGCACGAGATTGCCCGGCTCGAACTCGCGGATGAAGTCGCCGACGAAATAACGACCACTGGTCGCCACAACGCGGTTGAGCCCGATCAGATCAGGCTCGACCTGCCGCGGCTGAGAATGTCGCCTCCGCCTTTGGCGCCGACGATCCTGCCGTGTTCGTACACCACCCGGCCACGGGCGATCGTGGTTACCGGCCATCCCGTGACGTCGAACCCTTCCCATGGCGTGTAGTCCGAGCCATGATGCAGATCGGCCTGCCGAATAGGTTTCTTCAATTTGGGGTCCCACAGCACGATATCCGCATCGAAGCCGACGCCGATCGAGCCCTTGCGCGGATAGAGGCCGTAGATGCGTGCATGGTTAGTTGCGGTCAGCTCGACGAATTTTTGCAGGCTGATCCGTCCCTTCGACACGCCTTCGGAGAACAGAATCGGCAGCCGGGTCTCGACACCCGGAATGCCGTTCGGCACCCAGCGGAACGAGGTGCGGCCGTTCGGCGTCAGCTTGCCCTTGGGATCGTCGTAGCGGAACGGGCAATGATCGGACGAGAAGGTCTGGAACACTCCCGTGGTGATGCCTTCCCAGATCGCCTGCTGGCTTTCCACGTCACGCGGCGGCGGCGAGCAAACATATTTCGCGCCTGACATGTCCATGTTCAGGCCCTTCATGTCGTCGGCCGTCAGCGTGATGTATTGCGGGCAGGTCTCGGCATGGACAGGCAATCCGCGCTGCTGGGCCCAGCGCACCTGCTCCATCGCCTCGCGCCCGGAGACATGCACGATCATGATGGGAACGCCGATCACCTCGGCATGACTGATGGCGCGATGCGTGGCCTCGCGTTCGACCGCCTGTGGCCGCGAGACGCCGTGATAATAGGGCGCGATATGGCCCTCGCGTTCCAGCTTGGAGGTCAGGAAACGGATGGCGTCGTAACCCTCGCAATGGACCATCACCAGCGCTTCCTCGCGGCGCGCGACCTCGAAAACCTCCAGCAGCTGCTTGTCGCTGAGCACGAGGTCGTCATAGGTCATGAACACCTTGAACGAGGTGTAGCCGTCCTTGACCAGCGCCGGTAGTTCCTGCCCGAGCACGACCGCGGTCGGATCGGAGATGATGAGATGGAACGCCGTGTCGATATAGCACTCGCCTTCGGCGAGCTTACGGTAGTTCTCGACGCAGGCCCGCAGCGACGTGCCTTTCTCCTGAAGCGCAAACGGGAGGACCATGGTGTTGCCGCCGGCGGCTGCCGAACGCGTCGCCGAGGCGAAGTCGTCGGCCATCACCACGTCGGGGCCGGAGGCCTGCGAGATGTGGACATGGCTGTCGATCCCGCCCGGCAGCGCCAGCAGCCCGGTCGCGTCGATCTCGCGGGCAGCACTCTCGATATGATCGGCAATGCTGACGATGCGGCCGTCGCGAATGCCGATATCGGCGCGAAACTCGTCGCTAGCCGTCACGATCGTGCCGCCGCGAATGGCGAGGTCGAGCTGCGTCACAGGAGTCTCCGTCACTTGATGACCGCCGATGTCTGGAAGATCCGTCCCCAGTCGGCAAGAGCCCCGGCGTCGCCGCCGGCGAGCTCCAGGATTCGCCACAGCGTGACCGCTACCGAATCGAGCACCGCGACATTCAATTCTCGTTCGAGCGAGGCCGCCAGGGCGGCGCCGTCGAGGTTGGTGCAGAGGATGACGACAGCATCGGCGCCGTCAGCCGCCACAGCGCGGATCATGCCAGCAATCGTCGCAGGCGCGACCTCGCCGAATGAGAAATTGTCGCGCAGTCCGAGGTGCCGCTCCGCGTGCGGGGCGACCCCCTCCTCGGCCCAGACGTCACCGATCCGCCGCTGCACGTCGTCGGTATAGGGCGAGACCAAGCCGACACGTTTGGCGCCGAGCGCACGGGCGGCATCGATGCAAGCAAGCGTCGACGTTGTCGCAGGCACGCCCGTGCGCGCCGTGATCGCCTCGCAAAGGCTCCGGTCGCGGCTGATGCCGAGCCAGCTTGCGGAGGTACCGTTCCAGGCGATGGCATCGACCTTCGCATCAGCCAGCAGGTCCGCCGCCGGCAGCATCACCGAGGCGTCGAACTGGTTCAGCGCGGCGACGTCGAGTGCAATCTCGGTGACGCGAAAGCGTGAGAAATGCGCGCTGACGCCATCGACGCCATCCAGCATGGCGCTGGTGACGGGCTCCAGGACCGAATTGGAAGACGGCGTGATCATGCCGAGGCGTTTGCGCAAAATTGACATCGATCGCAGTCGCTCCGTTGCGGCGAAAGCGCTCCTCCGCTTCCTCAAAAGATCATCCGCGTCCGCATCCGTCCACGCAACCCGCAATCTGCATGCTGCATACAATTTATTCGATATGCACGTGTTTTGAGCCACATACGTCTTCTATTTGGGCACCCCACATGAAGGAAATTGGCTACGATCGCACGTCAGCAGGAAGGTCGGCGTGCAGCAGAAATCCGAACCGATTCCGGGCCGAAAGTCGCCCAAGCTCAAGCGGATGGGCCTGCATGAGCGCGCGGCCGCGCGGATGCGGACGATGATCATTCGTGGCGAGCTGCCGCCGGGATCGCAGACCCAGGAAACAAAACTGTCGAAGGAGCTCGGGGTATCGCGCACGCCGCTGCGCGAGGCGATCAAGGTGCTGGCCGCGGAGGGATTGATCGAGCTGCGCCCCAACCGCAGCCCGCGCATCGCCGATATCGCTGTCGACGGCATCTCCGAATTGTTCGAGGCGCTGGCCGGGATCGAGCGGCTGGCCGCCGAGCTTGCCGCGGAGCGCGCCACCGAGCGTGATCTCGCCCGGCTTCGCACGCTTCAGACCCGCATGGAAGGCCATCATCGCAACGGCAAGCTCGACGAGTACTTCGCCATCAACGGCGAGATTCACAACACCATCGTCCGCATGGCGCGCAACACGCCGTTGCGGGAAGCGCACGAGACGCTGATCTCCCGCGCCGAGCGCGCGCGTTACCTCGCGCTCGGCGCCGACCGGCGCTGGAGCAATTCGGTCGACGAGCACGCCGGCATCCTTGCCGCGCTCGAGGCGCGCGACAGCCAAACCGCAGGACGCCTGCTCGGCGCCCATGTCCGCCGCACCGGCACGGCGCTGCTCGAAGTCATCGCGGCCTCTCAAGCCAAGCAGACGGCGGCGTAATCATGAAGCTGCTGCTGCTCAACCCGAACACCAGCACCGCAGTCACCCAGTTGATGACGGATGTCGGGCAGCGCGCGGCAGGGCCCGGGACCGAGCTGATCCCCTGCACCGCCACCCGCGGCGTGCCCTATATCTCGACACGCACCGAGGCACAGATCGGCGGTGCCATTGCGCTGGAGATGCTGGCCGGGCAGCATCGCAAGGTCGACGCAGCGATCATCGCGGCCTTCGGCGACCCCGGCCTGTTCGCCGCGCGCGAGACCTTCGACATTCCCGTGGTCGGCATGGCGGAAGCGGCAATGCTGACTGCCTGCATGGCCGGAAGGCGTTTCGCCATCGTCACCTTCGCCCAGGCGCTTGGCCCCTGGTACGAGGAATGCGTTCGCGCCCACGGGCTGTGGGAGCGCTGCGCCGGTATCCGCATGCTCGATACGCCGTTCCAGGCGATCTCGGAGGTCGGCACCGAGAAGGAAGATGTGCTGGTCGATCTCGCCCGGCGCGCGATCGTGGAAGACGATGCGGACGTGTTGATTTTTGCAGGTGCGCCGCTCTCGGGCCTCGCTGAGCGAGTCGCCGACCGGATCCCCGTCCCCGTGGTCGATCAAGTCATAGCCTCGGTGAAGCAGGCCGAGGCGCTGGTGGCGCTGCGCCTGCGCAAGGCAACCGAAGGCACGTACCGCCGCCCCGCCGCCAAACCCACCATTGGCCTTGCCGATGCGCTCGCCGCCCGGCTCGAGCATCGCGACAGCTAGGGGAGCTTCGGCCAGCGATGGGAAAAACCGAGTTCGTTCTCGATGACACGGCCGAAGGCGAACAGGCGGGATTCGCATCCCGGTGGTGCGGTGATCTGGATGCCGAACGGCAGCTCGTTCTCCGCTCGCGGTGCCGGCAGGGTCAGGACCGGGAAACCGACCAGCGACACGATGAAGGTGACGGCGAGATAATCGATCGGCGTCTCCAGCGCAGCGCCATCGATCGCGGTGACGTCGCTGATTTCATTGGGCCAGGGCAAGACGGACGCCGCCGGCGCGACCAGGAAATCAGTGTGGCTGAACAGCTCGCGAAAGCTGCGGTAGATGCCGGTGCGGCGCCGCTCGGCGTTGAGATAGTCCTCCGCGGAGAGCTTTGCGCCCGCCTCGATATTCCAGATCACGGTGGGCGTGAGCTCGGCGCGGCGCGCCTTCAGCAGCTCTCCATAGCTGTTGGCGATGTGCGCGCCGCGCAGCGTCCGAAATGTCTCGATCGCACCGCCGCAATGGGGCGCGGACGGTACCACATCGGCAACGACCGCGAGTGCCTCGCAGGCCGCGGCGAACCGCGCACGGACATCGCGTGCCACGGGCGCGACACCGAAATCGGGCGTCACTGCGATCCGGGGACGGATTGCAACCGGCCGCTCGTCATTGACTACGCCCATCGAGAGCGGGTCATGCACATCGCCTCCCGCACAGACCGACAGCGCCAGTTCGAGATCGTCGACACCGCGGGCCAGAAAACCGTGGGTGGCGAGCATGTCCCAGCCGAGCGGGCGGCGATGCGACGGAATCCGGCCGGGCGTTGGCCTGATCGAGGCGACATTGCAAAAGCTCGCGGGCGTGCGCACGGAGCCGCCGAAATCGGTGCCATGGGCCAGCGGCACCATGCCGGCCGCGACCGCAACCGCGGAGCCGCCGGAGGATCCACCCGAGGTCAGCGCGGGATTGAAGGGATTGCGGGTCGGGCCGCACAATTTGTTGGTGCAGACCGCACCGAAGCCGAATTCCGGCGTGTTGGTCTTCCCCAAGATGATCGCGCCGGCACGCCGCAGCCGCGCGACCACGAGATCGTCCTCGGCCGGAACGTGATCACGAAACAGAACCGACCCATAGGTGGTCGCGAGCCCCGCCGTGTCCGTGAGGTCCTTGATCCCTACCGGCACACCGTGCAGCGGGCCGATCGGCGCGGGCGCGGCATCGCAGATTTGCGCGGCACGGCGGGCGCCGTCGGCATCGACAGTCACGAATGCCGCCAATTGCACGTCTTGGTGCGCAATCCGTTCGAGATCCGCCTCGACAACCTCGCGCGAGGACAGTTCGCCCTTGGCGATGGCGCGCGAGAGAGCCGTGGCGGTGAGATCGCAAATCGACGTCATCGGCCCACCATGCCAAACCTCGCAGCGAAAAGCGACCAGCCCGGGCACGAGACTTGCTTTCTTCCTCGGGAGAATGGGAGGCAACATCATGGCTGAAGCGCAAGGCGGCCGATCGCTCGTCGTCGACGCCGTCACCCACCGCTATCCGAGCGGCGCCCTCGCGGTCGAGAACATCAATCTCGACATCAAGGGTGGCGAAATCATCGCCCTGCTCGGCCCCTCCGGCTGCGGCAAGACTACCCTGCTGCGCATCATCGCCGGCTTCATCGCACAGACGCAGGGGCGGATCATCGTCGGCGACGACATCGTCGATGCGCTGCCGCCGAACCGCCGCGCGGTCGGCATCGTGTTTCAGAACTACGCACTATTCCCCCATCTCAGCATCAGCGAGAACGTCGCTTACGGGCTTGCCGCGCGCGGCATCGACAAGGCGACCCGCCAGCGCGAAGCGCAGCGCCTGCTGGATCTGGTGCAGCTGCCGACCATGTCGGAACGGTTGCCACGGCAGCTCTCCGGCGGCCAGCAGCAGCGCGTGGCGCTCGCTCGCGCGCTGGCGATCAAGCCGTCGATCCTGCTGCTCGACGAGCCCTTTGCCGCGCTCGACAAGAATTTGCGGCTGGACATGCAGATCGAGGTCAAGCGGCTGCAACGCGTCTCCGGCATCACCACGGTGATCGTGACCCATGACCAGGAAGAAGCACTGTCGATGGCCGACCGCGTCGCGGTGCTCAGCCACGGCAAGCTCGAGCAGTTCGGATCGCCGTCCGACGTCTATGACCGACCGCAGACCCTGTTCGTGAACACTTTTGTCGGCGCCAGTAATCGCATGCCCGGCGTGGTCCTCTCGGCGGATCGGACGGCAGCAAAAGTCCGCCTCGATGCCGGCGCGGAAATCATCGCGCGTCCCGCCGGCGGCGCCCTCACCGAAGGTGGCCGCGTCACCGTGTGCATCCGCCCCGAGCATCTGCAATTCGTCGGTGACGAGACCGGCTTTGCCGGCGTGGTCGGCATGTCGCTGCCGCTTGGGGCCACGGTCGTGCACGAGGTCACCACCGCGGACGGCTCCGGCGTCAAGATCTCCCAGGCGCGCATCGGCGAGACGCGCGCCCTGGAGAGCGGCGCCGCGGTGCGCCTCGCGCCGCTCGCCCCGTCGCTCGCCAACGCTTTTCCTGCAACGCTTTAAATCCAGTTTTCGTCCAGAGGGAGTTTGACCATGATCATGAACCGCCGAAGCCTGATGACGACCGCACTCACACTCGGCGCCATGAAGGCGTTTCCCGGATTGAGCTACGCCCAGGCCCGACCGCTGGTGTTTGCGACCTTCACCGGAAGCTGGGAGGAGGCGCACAAGGCCGTGCTGGTGCCGGCCTTCCGCAAGGCCAACGCGGACGCCGCGATGGTGCTCGACCCGATGCTCTCGGTCGACCAGATCGCCAAGGTCAACGCCGCCAAGGCCAATCCGCCGATCGACGTCATGCTGCACGATCCCGGCCCGGCCCTGGTCGCGATCGGCCAGGACCTTGTCGAGCCGTACCCCGTCGAGAAGAGCGCCTACTACAAGGACCTGATCGCCGAGGCCCAGGAGCCGATGGGCCCTGCCCCGTTCTTTCAGGTCGTCGGCCTCACCTACAATCCGGAGGCCGTCAAGACGCCGCCGACCTCCTGGACCGATCTGTGGAAGCCCGAGTTCAAGGGCCGCGTCGGCATCACCAATCTCAACTCGACGCTCGGCACCGGATGGCTGGTCGAGATCGCAAAGATGCGCGGCGGCTCTGAAGCCAATGTCGATCCTGGCTTCAAGGCGATCGAGGAGCTGAAGCCCAACCTCGCCGCGGTCGCCGCCAATCCCGGCGCGCTCGCCACCCTGTTCCAGCAGGGCCAGATCGATATCTCGCCCGGCAATTTCAACGCCATCCAGATCCTGAAAGCGCGCGGCGTGCCGGTCGAGTTCGTGGCTCCGAAGGAAGGCGCCATCGCCTTCAAGACCACGATCCACATCGTCAAGAACTCGCCCAACCGCGAGCTTGCCTTCAAGCTGATCGAGGCGTCGTTGACGCCCGAGGTGCAGACCACGCTGATGAACCCGCCCTATTTGATCGTGCCGACCAATTCCAAGGTGGCGATGGGCGGCGAGATCGCGCGCGTGCTCGCCAAGGACACCGC
Source organism: Bradyrhizobium sp. MV1.5 (assembly GCF_055807615.1). Classification (NCBI taxonomy): domain Bacteria; kingdom Pseudomonadati; phylum Pseudomonadota; class Alphaproteobacteria; order Hyphomicrobiales; family Nitrobacteraceae; genus Bradyrhizobium; species Bradyrhizobium sp. MV1.5. The sequence goes on from NZ_JBVVPL010000007.1 coordinate 195,608, forward strand.
CGAGCTGAAGCAGAAATTCGTGTTCCAGGACTGGAAGAAGATCAACGAGCAGCGCTCGGCCTGGATCGAGCGCTTCAACCGCGAGATCAAGATCTAACGCCATGGGCGCAGCACCGGCATCACGGGACGTCACCTCCTACGGGATGGGATTGGCAGCGCCGCTGGCGCTGTTCTTCCTGGTGTTCTTCGTGGCGCCGCTGCTGCAATTGCTCTGGCTCTCGCTGCACAACGACACGGCCGCGCTCCAGTGGGGGTTCGGCCAGTACCTGCAGTTTCTCACCGACCCCTTCAGCCTCAGCGTGCTCGGCTCGACGCTGCTGCTGGGCGCCGAGGTGACGGCCGTCTGCCTCGTGCTCGGCTTTCCCATTGCATGGCTCTATCAGCGGGTCGGGCCGCGGCTTCAGACCATCATCATCCTGATCGTGCTGCTACCGCTGCTGACGAGCGTCGTAGTACGCACCTTCGCCTGGATCGTCATCCTGGGCCGCCAAGGCATCATCAATGCGACCCTGCAATCCCTCGGGATCATCGATACGCCCTTGAAGTTGCTCTACACCCAATTGGGCGTGGTGATCGCATTGGCGCAAGTGCAGATGCCGCTGATGACCTTGCCGCTGATCACCGCGCTCGGCCGGATCGACTCCAATCTCGACGATGCCTCCTGCTCGCTCGGCGCCGGAAGCTGGCGCACCTTCTTCAAGATCGTGCTGCCGCTGTCGCTGCCCGGCGTGATCGCCGGTTGCACACTGACCTACGCCGCGGCAATCACGGCCTTTATAACCCAGTCGCTGATCGGCGGCGGCCAGATGCTGTTCATGCCGATGTATCTCTACCAGCAGGCTTCGACGCTGCAAAACTGGCCGTTCGCATCGGCGATCTCGATCATCTTTCTACTGGCCGTGCTCGCGGTCGTCTCCGTCTTCACCACGCTCGGCCGCCTGTCGCGCGGCGATGGAGGTGCGTGATGAGCGGGCGCAAGCGTACTCTGGAGGCGTTCAGTTTTGAGCTGGTCATGAGCCTGATCGCCGTGATCGCGCTGATCATCATCATCGCGCCGTCGCTGGTGGTGTTGATCGTCTCCTTCACCAGCGGCTTCTCGCTACGGTTCCCGCCGCCGGGCTATTCACTGCGCTGGTACGCCGAATTGTGGAATGCCTGGCAGCTGCACTTCGCAGCCAAGAACAGCCTCATCGTGGCGCTGTGGGCAACCGGCCTGTCCGTCGTGCTCGGCGTCGCGGCTTCGCTGGCGATCTCGCGCTCGCCGACGTTGTCCGCGCGGTTGCTCGATTCCCTGTTCATGTCGCCGCTGGTGCTGCCGGCGCTGGCCTTCGGCCTTGCGGCGTTGATGCTGTTCTCGCTGGTCGGCCTGCCGGTGTCGCCGCTGACGCTGGTGATCGGCCATACCGTGGTCTGCGTGCCCTATGTCGTCCGCAACACGATCGCGGCGCTCGCCCAGCTGGAGCCGACCCTGCTGGAGAGCTCGGCCGTGCTGGGCGCCAGCCGCATCTACACGTTCCGGCGCATCGTGCTGCCGCTGATCCGGCCGGGCATCATCGCGGGCGCCTTCATCGCCTTCATGTCGTCCTTCGACAACGTGCCGGTGTCGCTGTTCCTGCGCGACGCCGCCACCGACATGCTGCCAATCCGGATGTGGCAGGATCTCGAGGGCAAGCTCGACGTCACCATCGCCGCGCTGTCGGGCGTGCTGATCATTGCGACCGTCGCGCTGGTCGCGATCATGGAGCGCGTCACGGGGTTGTCGCGGCGGCTGACCAACTGATCAGGCGCCGCGGAACAGCGAATAGCCCCAGCGCGTGAATTTCAGCGGCAGGTGAAAATGCTCATCAACATTCTTGATGCGAAAGCGGAACGGCGTCACCGTGAGAAAGCCGTCCTCGTCCGCAAAGAAGTCGCCGAGATGAAACAGGACCTCGTACTCGCCCGCCGTCACGCCCGCGCCTTGCGCAACGGGATGATCGAGCACGCCATTGGCACCAAGCCGTCCGTCGGCGATACGGAGCGAGTCCGGATCGATCCGCCAGATCTCGACCCGCAGGCCCTGCGCCGGGCGTCCGCTCGCCACATCGACCGCGTGAATGGAAATGCCGCCTGCCACAATATTCCCCCCGAGAGCCCGGCACCATGGTAGACGCAAACACGGCCGTTCGACCAGCGCCCGCATTGCTGCCGGCGCTTGGCGCCATGACCTTATTGCAGGCGCTGGTGGCTCTGGCTCTGTTCGCGCCGGGCGTGGTGGCACCGCGCGCCGATATCGAGGTCTGGCAGCTCTCGATGTTCTCCTGCGCCGTGTTCGCGGTCGGCATTCCCGCCTCGTTCTGGGGCGGCGCCTTCATCGCCCGCCTGGGCTCGCTGCGGATCGCGAGCCTCTGCGCGGCGGCGATCATCGCCAGCATGGCGCTGGCTTCGCTCGGCTCGACGGCGGCCCTGCTCGCAGCCGGCCTCTGTCTTGGCCTCGCCTTCGGACCGGAGACGCCCGCAAGCGCGGCGCTGCTGGCGCGGCTCGTGATGGCCGAGCGGCGCGCGTTCGTGTTCTCACTTCGCCAGACCGGAAACCAGATCGGCGCCGTCTGCGGCTCGCTGGTTCTGCCCGCGATCGCAATCTCGCTCGGGCCAGCCTGGTGCTATGCCACCGTGGGCGCCAGTGCGCTGCTGGCGATAGCGTGGTTCGAGCGCCTCCGGCCGGCCTACGCCGTCAAGGTCGTGCCACTGCCGGAGCGTGGCCTCCGCACGCGGCTGGCACTGGTGACCGCGGATCGACGCATCGGAATGCTGGCGCTGGCCTCGATGCCCTTCAGCGCGATGCAGGTGTCGCTCAACACGCTCTTCGTCACGCTCGGCACCCGCGAGCTCGGCCTCAGCCATGTCGAGGCCGGCATGGCGCTTGCTTGCGCCCAGGCCGGCGGCCTGATTGGCCGGCTCGGCTGGGGCTTCGTCGCAATGCGCCTCAATGCCTCGCGCGGAGTTCTCGTCGTCATCGGCCTCGGTATGAGTTTCTGCGCCGCGCTGCTGGGCCTTGATGGCGCCTCACTCGGTCGCACCGGCCAGTTCGCGATTGCAGCTCTATTCGGCCTGACGGCCTCGGGATGGAACGGTGTCTTCGTCGCCGAGATCGCACGCCTCGCCCCGCAGGACAGGATTGGCGAAACCACCGGCGCGGTGCTGACCGCATCGTACGCCGGTCTCTTGGCAGCACCGGCGCTGGTGTCGCTCCTGGACAGCGCAGCCAGTCTCGGTGCCGCCTTCTTCGCCTTGGCGTGCCTCGCCCTCTGCGGCACATTGGCACTGATCTGGGGAGGCCATGACAAAGGGAAGAAGTAGCGCGTGCGAGATTGCGGCCGACGTCTCCGCCGGACGAACGAGTGCGGTCGAGACCGCCAAGGCCGCGCTTGCGCGCATCGAGGCCGCCAAGGCGCTGAACGCGGTGGTGACGACCGCTCCCGCGCGTACGCTTGCCGACGCTGCGGCGGTCGATGATCGCCTGCGTGCCGGCGAGACGATGCCGCTCGCCGGTATCCCCGTCATCGTCAAAGACAACATCTGGGTCCGTGACTGGCGTGTGACACAGGGCTCGCGCCTGTTCGCCGAATTCGCCGCGCCGCAGGATGCGATTGCGATCGAGCGGCTGCGCAAGGCCGGCGCCGTCGTGGTCGGCATCGGCGCAACGTCGGAATTCGCCTGCAAGGGCGTGACCACCTCGCCGCTGTATGGGCCAACGCGGCATCCGCTCGATCCAAAGTTGACGCCCGGCGGCTCGTCGGGCGGCCCTGCCGCCGCGGTTGCGGCCGGCCTCGTGCCGCTAGCGATCGGCACCGATGCGGGCGGCTCGAGCCGCAGGCCGCCGGCCCATGTCGGCGTCGCCGGGTTCAAGCCGTCCTATGGCGCGATTCCCTATGGGCCCGGCTTCGCCGAACCGTTCTTCGGCCTCTCCGTCATCGCGCCGATCGCCACTGACATTGCCGATATCGCGCTGGCGTTCGAGGCCATGGCCGGCGTCGATCCGCGCGACCCGGATTCAGCCGGCATCGCTCAAGAGGCCAAAAACATCGCCGGTCTGCGCATCGCGTTCTCGCCGCGCCTTGGGCTCGACGTCGCCGTCGATGATGCTGTCGCTGAAGGGCTCGTTTTCGCCATCGCGCGCCTCTCCGCCGCAGGCCTCGGAATCGCGCAGCGCGATCCCGTCTGGCCGGCGGGCGCGACGGAAGAGGCCATCATGCCGCTTCAGCACGCCGGCCTCGCCGCACTCTATCGAGACGCCTTCCGCGAGGATCCGACAGTGTTCGATCCTGACATCGCCAGACAGATCGAGCGAGGGCTGTCGTGGTCGGGCGCCGACGTTGCCGGTGCGCTGCTGGCAAGCGCCGCAATCGCCAATGCTTTCGCGGCATTCTTCACCGAGGTCGATCTGCTGCTGGCGCCAACTGTCCCCTGTGTCGCCTGGCCATTCACGCAGCTCGGACCCGACATGATTGGTGGCCGTGCGGCGAGCCCGCGCGCGCACGCGGTGTTAACGCCCTTTGTCAATCATGCCCGGCTACCGGCGATCTCGATACCTTGCGGAACTGATCGGTGCGGACTTCCATTCGGTCTTCAGATCATCGCCGCACGCGGACAGGACCGCACGCTGCTCGAAGCAGCGCTAGAGATCGAGGCCATGTTGCGAACATAATCCCGAGGGGCGGCGGTGCGCTAATTGCCCGCTCAGTCTCCTAGCGGCCCTTTGGCGTCCCCGTCGCTCCCCTTCAGCAACTCGTATTTGATCCGCCGCATGCGTGCCTGGGCTTCGAGCGGTTTGCAATAGGCAGTTGACGCCGCGAGCAGGTCGATGGTGGCAAGAATTGCATAACGCGACGCCGTCGGCTTGAGCGCGTCGGGCGCTTCCGGCACGTGCACGCCAAGCGCAATATCGGCAATTGAAGCCAGCCTGCTTTGCGGCCTGGTAATTGCGACGACCAAGGCGCCGTATTGCTTGGCGATACTGGCTGCCTCGATGACCTCGTTCGCTGCACCGGTGGTCGAGATGGCAACGACGACGTCATCCCGCCCGAAGGTCGCGGCGACCATGCGCATCAAGCTCGGATCGGAGGCATGCGAGACGGCAATCCCAAGACGAAAGAACCGGTTCTGAACTTCCGCCGCCGCAAGAGTGGAACCGCCCCCCACCCCGAACGCTGCAAGCTTCGAACAGCGGGAGATCGCTTCGGCAGCCCTCTCGATGTCCTCCTTGCGAAGTCCCTCCTCGGCAGCGGCAATTGCACGACGAATTTCCTGAAACACCGACCGCCAGAGCGCGGGGCGCGCCAGATCGGTCCCGACATGCGGGGGAAGCTCAACGTAAATCCGCCCGACCGCCATTGCTTGAGCCAGCCTCACCTTGAGGTCGCGGACGCCCCGGCAACCGACGGAGCGGCTGAACCGGGTTACTGTCGGCTCGCTGACGCGCGCCCGACGGGCCAACTCGGAATTGCTGGCGTGAACGGCATACTCCATATCGGCCAGCAGCACGGTGGCAACGCGTTGCTCGGACGGGCTGAGGCTTGGAGCGCTCTGCCTGATGAGGGAGATGATGTCGCCGGCCACGACATTGTCGTCGTCCGGCGGCTTCGAGATTCCTGCACGAACGGCTCTCGCCGGGTGATTTCGCTTTGCACGCGCCATTGCCCGCCCTTCCCCAGGTCAGATCAACCTGCGCCCTTGGCAAGAAGCTGCCGTAAGAAACCTTCAGCATCGACCAAACGTATATCGGCATGCCTCATCAAGAACAGCATTTTCCACTTGATAATTGCCAAATTGTGTATGTAACTTTCAAACAAGCAATAGCGTGCCATCAGCCAAACAGCTGAAAGGCACATCCCCTGCACCTGGAAGCAGGCGGTTCAACAAGGCGGGAGGGCGATCATGAGATACGGTCCAAGTGTCTTGATGCGTGGCGTCGTGGGGCTGGCCACCGCATCGTTCTTGATTGCGCAAGCGAATGCCGCCACCCTGCTGCGCGAAGCCACCATCGGAGAACCGCCGCCGCTCGATGTCATGCTGACGACAGCCGACGTCGCATCGGTCATCGGCCGCCATATCTTCGAGACCCTATATGCGCTGGACTCGACCTATACGCCGCGTCCGATGCTGGCCGAGAGCGATCGCGCGGAAGACGGCGGTCGGACCATCGTCATCAAGCTCCGCGAAGGTGTCCTCTTCCACAACGGCAAGGAGATGACCGCCAAGGACGTGGTCGCCTCGATGACGCGATGGGGCAGTTTCGGTGCGCGCGGCAAGCTCCTGATGGCGGCGGCTACGTCGGTCGAGGCGACCGGAAAGTATGAAGTCACGCTGAAATTGTCCGCGCCAAACGGCGCCTGGAAGGCTCTCATTGCGGACGTCAATGGCGGTCTTGCGATCTATCCGGAAGACATTGCCGCCAAAGCGGGAAACCGGCCGATCGAGCAAAAGGACTATATCGGCACCGGACCTTACAAGTTCGTGGAGTGGCGGCCGAACCGCTATGTCGAGGTGGAGAGGTTCGAGGGCTACAAGCCGGTGAAGGAAAAGGGCGATGGCTTCGCCGGCGCCCGAGTTGCGAGCTTCGACAAGATCCGTTTCATTCCGGTGCCGGACGTCGGCACGCGCGTGAGCGGCGTGCAGGCGGGCGACTACGACTATGCGGAAATGATCTCCGGCGATCTGTACGACTCCCTGAGCAAAGATCCATCGGTTCAGGTGCAGCGTACCAACGCGCCGATCTTCGGCCTTTTCTTCATGAACTCGAAGCAGGGAATCCTGAAGGATAATTACAAGCTCCGCCGCGCCATCCAGACCGCGCTGGACAAGTCGCAGGCGCTGCGCGTCGCCTTCGGTCCCAAGGACCTGTGGAATGCCGAAGGATCGATCTTTCCCAACGGCACACCCTGGTACTCGACCGAAGGCGCCTCCAATTACAGTGCGCACGATCCGAAGAAGGCCAAGGAGCTCGCAAAGGAGGCGGACTACACGGGGACGCCGATCCGCCTGCTGGTCTCGACGAACTATCAGGCACACTATGACGAAGCTTCCGTCTTCACCCGCCAGCTGGCCGACGCCGGGATCAATGTTCAGATGATGGTCGTCGATTGGGCGACCCTTCTGAAGATGCGCGGCCAGCCGGAACAGTGGGACATCTTCGTCACCCACCATTCCTTCGCGCCCGACCCGCTGCTGCTGACGTTCCTGAATGCGAGCTATCCCGGCTGGTGGGACAGCCCCGAGATCGGCTCGCTTCGGGCTGAGTTGATCAACACCACCGATCCAGCCGCGCGCAAGTCGACATGGGACAAGATCCAGTCGCTGATCTATGAGCAGGTCCCGGTGATGAAAGTAGGTGATGCCTACACCTATGACATTGCTTCTCCCAAGCTCAAGGGGCTCAACCCAAACGGTCCCGTGTTCTGGAATGTGTCCACGAAATAAGGACGGGCAATGAGGCCGCGAGGACTGTCGAGCGCCGGCGCCGGCGCGCATCGTTGCCGCTGACCAGGCGCACAAGCACATGTGGTCTTACGCATTCAAGCGCGCAGGAACGACGGCGGTGACGCTGCTGGCAGCGTCCATCATCATCTTCGCGTTCATCCATATCGTGCCGGGTGACCCGATCTATGTTCTGCTCGGTGACACCGCGACTCCCGACCAGATCGACGCCTTGCGACACCAACTCGGTCTCGACCAACCGATTATCCTGCAATATCTCGCTTGGGCCGGCCATGTGCTCGAGGGCGACCTCGGGCGGTCGATCTTCTTCCAGGCGCCCGTGCTGTCGGTGATTGCCGATGGCGCCGAGACCAGCACCTTGCTCGCCACCATGACGATGATCTGGGTTGCGGTCATCGGGGTGCCGATCGGCATGATTGCGGCGGTCCGGCACGGCACGTGGCTCGATCAGGGATTGTCCGGCGGGGCGATGCTGATGGCCTCGATACCCACGTTCTGGGTCGGGCTCTATCTGATCCTGATCTTTGCCGCCTGGCTCGGTTGGTTTCCGAGCTCCGGTTATCCGTCGATCTTCGAAGGTGGTGTCGTCAATCTCCGATATCTCGTCCTCCCCAGCCTGGCGCTTGCGGCTCCGAATGCCGCTTTGATCCTGCGGCTGACGCGCGCCAGCATGCTCGACGTCTCCCGGGAGGACTACGTGCGCACGGCGCGTGCAAAGGGAATTAGGCCGTGGCAGGTCGTGCGTCGCCACATCTGGCGTAATGCACTCCTGGCGGTCGTCTCGGCCTTCGGCTTCACCTTCGCCGCACTGTTGTCCGAAGCGGTGGTGACCGAAACCGTGTTTGCCCTGCCCGGCATCGGCCGCCTCGTCGTTCAGTCGATCCTTCGTCGAGACTACCCTGTGATCCAGGGCGTTATCCTGGTCATCGTGGTGGTTTATCTCCTGATCAATCTGATCGTCGATCTGAGCTATCGTCTGCTCGATCCGCGGGTTGAACTCCAATGAGCAGCAACAGCGTGACCTTGTGGCTCAAGCCGTTTGTCGCCCGCCCGATCGCGCTGGCCGGGCTCGGGGTTCTTCTGGCGACTGTACTCGCCGCAGTCTTCGCACCGTGGCTGTCGCCTTACGATCCGTATGCCATCGATCCGCTGATCCGCCTGACGCCCCCGAACGTGACGCACTGGTTCGGCACCGACCAATTCGGCCGGGATACCCTCTCGCGCACCATTCATTCAGCACGCATGGCACTTCTGATCGGCTCGGGCGTGGTCGTCTTCGCTCTCGCGACAGGCGTTCCGGCCGGCGTACTTTCCGCTCTGTTCCCGCGGCTGGGTCACCTGCTGATGCGCATGGTCGACGTGCTGATGGCCTTCCCGACCCTGCTTCTCGCACTTGGCCTGATTGTCATCTTGAGCCCGAGTGTGGCCACCGTCATTCTGGCCATCGGGATCGGCTACATGACGACGACGACCCGCATCGTCTACGGACTGACACTGCGCTTGCGCGCGGAAACCTATGTCGAGGCGTCCCGCAGCATGGGCGCCGGAACGGCATGGCTCATCAGTCGGCACATCTTGCCGAACCTGGTCTCACCACTTCTCGTGCAGGCCAGCTTCGTCTTCGCGTTCGCGCAGCTCGGCGCGGCTTCACTCGATTTCCTGGGCCTTGGCGCCCCGCCGGACATTCCGAGCTGGGGCAACATGCTGGCGGAATCGCGGACCTTCATCACCCGCGCCCCGTGGCTGCTCTTCTTCCCAGGCATGATGATCGTGGTGACGGCCTTTTCTCTGAACCTGGTTGGCGATGCATTGCGCGACCGACTCGATCCGAGGTTCCGTCAAGTCTTCGGTGAGAAGGGTTAGGCTGTGCTGACAGTTTGCGACCTTACGGTGTCAGTGGGGCCGGAATCCGCGCCGGTCGACATCGTCGCCGGCGTGTCCTTCGGCTTGGCCAAGGGTGAGATTCTCGGTCTCGTCGGCGAGTCCGGTTGCGGAAAGAGCATGACCTCGCTTGCGGTCATGGGATTGCTGCCGCAGCCGGGTCCCCGGGTCCGGGCCGGGCGGGTCCTGTTGGAGGGCTGCGACGTAACGCGGTTGCAGCCCTGGCAACGTGTCGAAGCGGACCACGGCCGCATGGCAATGATCTTTCAGGAGCCGATGACCTCACTCAACCCGGTTCGTCGGATTGGCGATCAGATCGCCGAAGCCGTACGCGTGCATGAGGGGATTTCGGGTGCAGCTGCGCTGGTCCGTGCGCGCGAACTGCTCGAACTGGTCCGTATGCCCGACCCCAAAATGCAGCTGTCCGCGTATCCGCATCAGTTGTCCGGAGGCCAACGCCAGCGGGTCATGATCGCGATTGCGCTGGCCTGCAGGCCACAGGTGCTGGTCGCCGATGAGCCGACCACCGCTCTGGATGTCACCATACAGGTTCAGATTCTCGGGCTCTTGCGCGAGCTCTGCAATCGGCTCGATATGGCGATATTGTTCATCACCCACGACATGGGAGTCATTGCGCAGCTCGCCGATCGTGTCGCTGTCATGTACGCCGGCCGGATCGTGGAAACCGCGGCAGTCGATGCGCTGTTCGGCGCACCCCGTCATCATTACACCCGCGGACTGATGGATTGCATGCCGTCGCGAAATTCCGGCGCGCGCCGACTGCCGACCATTTCTGGTCAGCCACCGCTGCCAGGTACGGTCGCTGCTGGCTGCGTGTTTGCCTTACGTTGCGCAGCGGTGCGCGATCAGTGCCGCGTGGCGACCCCGCCCCGCCTGGAGGCCTCCCAAGGGCACGAGATGCTCTGCGCATTTCCACTGCCGGGCGGGGAGCTGCCATGAGCGGCAATGCCATCCTCGACGTCCGGGACATGATGGTCTCGTTCAGTGCCTGGCGAGCCGGTCGGAAATACCGGGTGCAGGCAGTCGATGGTGTATCGCTGTCGCTGGCGGAAGGCGAGGTCCTCGGGATCGTGGGCGAGTCCGGCTGCGGCAAGACCACGCTGGGCCGAACCCTCGTCGGGCTGGTCCGGCCCGACAGCGGCAACATCAATTTGAAGGGAACCGAATTGATCGGAGCCGGCGGCTCCGGCCTCCGCGAGATGCGTCTGAGCGTCCGAATGGTTTTCCAGGATCCCAATGCATCGCTCAACCCGCGGCGCACAATTGGAGATTCGGTCGCGGAGGCGGCCGACATCAGTGGCTTCTTCAAGAGCCGCGCCGAGCGCAGCGCGGCCATAGCTGCCACCTTGACGGCCGTCGGATTGAACCCACCTTTCGCCGCTCGCTATCCCTACGAGCTGAGTGGCGGGCAGCGGCAGCGGGTCGGAATCGCACGCGCCATTCTTCCCACCCCGTCCATCATCGTCGCCGACGAGCCGGTCTCGGCCCTCGACGTTTCCGTGCAGGCGCAGGTGCTCAATCTGATGATGGATCTGCGTGACCAATTGAGACTGTCGATGCTATTCATCTCGCACGACCTTGGCGTGATCGGGCAGATCAGCAGCCGCGTTGCTGTCATGTACATGGGCCGGATCGTGGAGCAGGCCGGGACGCGGACGGTCCTGGATCATCCGCTCCATCCCTATACGCGCGCATTGGTGGCGGCAATTCCGAAGCCGGATCCATCGAAGCGGATCCTGGGCGCGATCGAAATGGGTGAACCGCCAAGTCTCTTCACGCGAACGCGCGGCTGTGCATATGCGCCCCGCTGTCCAATGGCCAGCGATCGCTGTCTCGTCGATGTGCCACAACTTCGATCTGCAGGCGCGGACGGTCGGACGATCGCCTGCCACAACGTATAACCAGCGAGTGCCGCGCGCGGCAAAATCACGCAACGCCAACGCCTACGATTGATTTCTCCTCTATTCGAGCGATCCCATTCACAGGCGGCAGTCCGCGACCGCCATGCGGCAGGCGCATGCAAATTCGGCAAGCCTGACGCCTGTTGCACTGCGATGTCAATCGCGACGCAACATTCAAAATGAGACTGCCCGTTAAGCCGCACACGGCTCCGGCACGTGCGCTGCATCGGAGTTCGGTTAGCCTCCATTTCAAGAACCGTTGGTCTTGCTCGAACGCAGCACCGCGCGGCGGACGCGTCGGGGCGCGGTGAAAAACAGCGACAAGGTCGTCCAGGGAGGAGAGCAATGTTGAAAGGCAGTCTAGGACTGATCGCGTTGGGCAGCCTGTTACTTTCGGGCACCGCCTTCGCACAGGAGAAGATCAAGGTCGGCGTCACCGCGACGCTCGAAGGCACTTACACCGTACTCGGCGAGGACGGCATCCGCGGATTCCAGACGGCCCTCAACGTCCTCGGCAAGAAGGTCGGCGACAAGGAACTCGAATTTGTCATCGCCTCGACCGATGCGACGCCGGACTCCGCCGTGCGAGCCGTGCGCAAGCTGATCGAGCAGGACAAGGTACAGATCCTGCTGTCGCCGCTCTCTGGTGACGAAGGCATCGCGGTCAAAAATTTTGCAAAGACCCATCCCGAACTGACGTTCATCAATGCCGCCTCCGGTGCCCAGGAAACAACCTATGTCGATCCCGCTCCGAACTTTTTCCGCTACAATATGGATGGCGCGCAGTGGCAGGTGGGCCTCGGCAAATACGCTTATGACCAAAAGAAGTATCGCAAGATCGCGACCGTCGGCGAAGACTACTCATTCATCTATACGCAGGTGTTCGGCCTCGTGCTCGAGTTCTGCGGTGCTGGCGGACAGGTCACCAACCGGCAATGGGTGCCGCTCGGCACCAAGGACTTTGCCTCGGTTATCGCCGCACTGCCCGACGACGTCGACGCAATCTATCTCGGCCTCGGCGGCGCCGACGCAGTCAACTTCCTGAACCAATATCAGCAGGCCGGCGGCAAGGCGCATCTGATGGGCGGCTCGATCATGATCGACCAGACCATCCTGTCGTCCAAAGGAAACGCCAAGAATGCCCTGATCGGCACGCTGGCCGCGAGCGGCCAGGCCGACACCTGGGAGAACCCGAGTTGGCAGAAGTTCGTGAAGGACTATCAGGACGCCTTCCCGCCCAACAAGCGCTTCCCGAGCCCATCGCTGCTCGCCACCAACTATTACGGCTCGACCATGGCGCTGATCCTGGCGCTACGTCAGGTCAACGGAGATCTCTCCAACAACCAGGCCAAGTACAAGGAGGCCCTCGCCAAGATCGAGATCGACGCACCCAACGGCAAGATCAAGCTGGACTCCAACCGCCAGGCGATCGGCACCAACTTCGTCACCGAGGTTGTCGACGACGGCAAGGGCGCGCTGTTCTCAAAGGTCGTGAACGTGATCCCGAATGTCAACCAAACGCTGGGTTACGATCCCGCGGTGTTCGCCAAAATCGGTTTGCCGAGCCGCACAGTACCTGAATGTAAGAAGTACTGACCTAGTCTCATTCGCGAACGATGACTGGCCGGGGAGAGATTTGCCAGAAGCGCGACACGTGCGCCCTTGCATTCTCTCCCCGGTTGTTGAACGCTACCAAAAAAAATACCAAGAGCTTTTGGGAGGAGAGGCATGAGCCGGGCGCTCGCCGTCTTCCACGGCCGCTTTGGTCGGGCGACGGTCTATCAGTTGAACCGCCCTTTCAACATCCACGCACATCGCGAAGGTCATTTGATCTTCCATGTCGGCGGGCGTTCCGCATGCATCGATGTCAGCGACGGACGTTACGAGCTCACCGAAGGTTCCGTCGTCGCGGTCAATCCGTGGGAGCCGCATAATTTCCTGCCGTCCGATCTCGACGGCGGCGCCGTTTTCTTCGTGCTCTACGTCAATGCGGAGTGGTTCGCGCCCGATGCGCCCGGCGCCGATCGCCTGCGCTTCGGCCGCACCCAGTTCACGCGGTCGGTTGCGCTGGACAAGCACATCAGGCACGCAGCCGCCCTCGTGTGCGGCGCTCCCTCGCTCAACAGCCTCGATGGCGAGCTGAGAAGCCTGATCGACATCTGTTATGACGAAAGCTGGCAACAGGCCGCGACCGCGCGCGATCCGCGCGCAAACGGTTCCGTCACGGATTTTCGCGTGCGCAAGTGCATCAAGATGATGTCGGAGAGTCCCGGCGCCGAGATCGAGCTCGATACCATTGCGCGCGAATCCGGCCTGTCGCGGCCGCATTTCTACCGGCTCTTCCGCACCCAGACCGGCGTTACGCCACATCTCTATCTCAACACGCTGATGATGGAGCAAGCGCTGGAGGCGCTGGTGGCGAGCGAAGCGCCGATCGCCGATATCGGCTTCGATCTCGGCTTCTCGTCGCAGAGCGGATTCACCCGCTTCTTCGCCGCCAATGTCGGCATGGCGCCGACCGATTATCGCCGCGCGGCCAAGGTTTTACGCGCCTGAGGCCACGCGAAAAGATACTCACGATCAAGCGCCTCCCTTACAGCCGCATTAGGATGCGACAAACGCGGTCCCGAAACGAGGATCGCGCGCGATAGGGAGCACGTTCATGGCAGGGCTTGCGGCCGGCAACGGTCTGCGTGCCCCTCCGCCCCGCTTGCTGGGTGAGAGATGGGGTGACGTGAAGACGGAGCGGCGATCATGACCCGCTTTGTCGAGCGCCATCCCGCCTGGGCACTGATCGTCATCATCGTGATTGCGGTGGCGCTTTGGCTGATTTTCGCAGTGTGGCCGCAGAGCGTCGAAGATGCGTTCGGCCGCAAGCGGGTCTTCCTCAACGCTCTCTTCAACGGCATCACGCTCGGCGGTCTCTACTTCCTCGTCGCCAGCGGTTTTACGCTGATCTTCGGCCTGATGCGTAACGTCAACCTCGCGCACGGCTCGCTCTATTTGTTCGGCGGCTATGTCGGCTACGCCATCAGCGCCGCGACCGGCTCATGGGTCCTCAGCTTCATCGTCGCTTTCATCCTGACGGCACTGGTCGGCGTCCTGCTCCAGGTCCTCGTCTTCCGCCGCATGGAGGGCCAGGACCTGCGCCAGACCATGGTGACGATCGGTCTCTCGATCGTGTTCGCCGATTTGATGCTCTGGGCCTGCGGCGGCGATTTCTATCAGATCCAGACTCCGAGCTGGCTGATCGGACCTGTAGAGCTGCCGCTGGTCACGGCGGTCAAATCCTCAGGCGAGCCGGTCTATCTCCGCTATCCCATGGTCCGGCTCGTGATCTTCGCCGCCTCCGTCGTGATCGGCGTGGCGATGTGGCTGGCGCTCAACCGCACGCGGATCGGCATGATCATCCGCGCCGGCGTCGACGATCGCGACATCCTGGCTGCGACCGGGGTACGGATCCAACTCGTTTTCGTGGTGGTGTTTGCGCTCGGCGCCGGCCTCGCCGGAATCGCCGGCGTCGTTGGCGGAACGTTCCAGTCGCTCTCGCCCGGCGAGGATATCCGCTTCCTGCTCGCTTCCCTCGTCGTGGTGATCGTCGGTGGCATGGGCTCGATCCCGGGGGCTGCGCTGGGCGCGCTCATCATCGGCCTCGCCGAGCAGCTCGGCTCGGTCTACATCCCGACCTACGCCATCGTCGTGACCTTCCTGATCATGGTGCTGGTGCTGGCAATTCGGCCGCAGGGCCTGTTGGCGAGGCGCTGACATGTCCCTCGCTCACGACGCCCGCGTCCCGGTTCGTCCCACCGCTGCGGTGCAGCGCTCGAAATTGCGCGGATGGCCGGAGATCGACAATCCGGCGGCCTGGGCCGTCGCGGCCATTCTTCTGATCATGCCGCTGATCGCCAACGGCTTCTTCCTGATCGAAATCTTTGCGACCACGCTGATTCTCGGACTCATGGCGCTGAGTCTGATGTTTCTTGCCGGCTATGGCGGCATGGTCAGCCTGATGCAGCTCACCATCGCGGGTTTCTCCGCCTACATGGTCGCGGTGTTTGGCGTCAGCGGCAACGCCAATATCAGCCTGGGCTGGCCGTGGTGGCTTGCGGTCCCGATGGCGCTTGCGCTCGCGACCATCTTCGGCACCCTCGGCGGCGCGCTGGCGGTGCGCACCGAGGGCATCTACACCATCATGATCACGCTCGCGATCGGCGCGGCGTTCTATTATTTCACCAACCAGAACTGGGCGATTTTCAACGGCCATACCGGCATTAATACGGTTGCCACGCCGCATTTCTGGGGCGTCAACTGGCGCGCCGACATTCCCTTTTATTATATCGTCCTCGCGGTAGCCGCGCTGTGCTACTTCGCCGTCGACTACATCTCCCGCGCGCCGTTCGGCCTCGCGTTGCAAGGTGTCCGCGACAATCCCCGCCGCATGGCGGCACTCGGCTTTAACGTCAATGCGCATCGCGTCGCGGCCTACGTCTTCGCGTCCTTTGTCGCGGCGCTGGCAGGGGTACTCCAGGTCTGGAATTACCGGCAGATTTCGCCGGGATCCGTGAGCGTTGGGGCCTGCATCGATATCCTCATCATCGCAGTCGTCGGCGGCATCACGCGCCCCATCGGACCTTTTATCGGCGCGCTGATCTTCGTACTGCTGCGCACCTTCGCACTCGACTTCCTGGTCAAGCTGGGGCTTGACGGCAACCGCTTTCGGCTCCTGATCGGCCTCGGCTTCCTCGCCATCGTGTTCTGGTCCTCGGACGGCGTCATCGGGCTCTGGCAGAGCTGGCGGCGCCGCCAACGCTCCGGCGCGGCAAGTTCAAGCGGACGACATGGCCGAGAATCTGGCCGAGGATCCCGCCATGGATAGCGTCGCGCAACGCCTCTCTGTCGTGGGCGCCGGCGCGGCGCTGGAGCTGCGCGGCGTGACACGTCTGTTCGGCGCGCTCGCGGCACTCACCGACATCACCATTACCGTCCGCCCCGGCGAACGACGCGCCGTGCTTGGCTCCAATGGCGCCGGCAAGACCACGCTGTTCAACTGCATCACGGGCGACTTCCCACTTTCTTCCGGCACCATCCGCTTCTTCGGCGAGGACGTCACGCACTTCCCGCCCTATGAGCGCATCCGCCGTGGCCTGCGCCGGACTTACCAGATCTCCGCGCTGTTTCCCGGCCTTACCGTCCAGGACAACGTCTACCTCGCCTGCCGTGGCGTCTCACGTGGGCGCTTCTCGTTTCTCCGCCCCGGTCAGAACGATGCGTTGATGCACGCTGCCGAAAATCTCGTGCAGGCCGTCCATCTCTCGGGCGTGAAGGATCAGCGCGTTGCCGAGCTCGCTCATGGCCAGCAGCGCCAGCTCGAAATCGCACTTGCGCTTGCCGGCGCGCCGCGATTCGTCCTGTTCGATGAACCGGCCGCGGGACTGTCGCCGACCGAGCGTGCCGAGCTGATCGAAATATTGACCTCCCTGCCCGCGCATATCGGCTACATCATCATCGAGCACGACATGGACGTCGCCCTGCGCGTCGTCGAGAGCGTCACGATGATGCACAACGGGCGGATCTTCAAGGAAGGTCGTCCGCAGGAGATCGAGTCCGATCCCGAAGTGCAGCAGCTTTACCTCGGAGGCGGCCATGAATGAGGTCCGCCGTACCGCCGCCGCCCTCGAAGTGCGCGGCCTGGACGTCTATTATGGCCATTCGCATGCGCTGCAGGGCGTTGATCTGACGCTCGAAGCCGGCGTGTTCTCGGTCGTCGGCCGCAACGGCATGGGCAAGACCACGCTATGCAAGGCCATCATGGGGCTGGTGCCGGTCAGCGGCGGCTCGATCCGCATCCGCGGGGATGAGATCACCCGACAGCCGCCTGCCCACATAGCGCGACTTGGCGTCGGCTATGTTCCGCAGGGACGCCGGCTGTGGCGTTCGCTCAGCGTCGACGAGCATCTGCAGCTTGCAGCCGGCTTGCGCCGCGGCCCTTGGACGGTGGAGCGCATCTACAAGACGTTTCCGCGGCTGGCCGAACGCAAGGATCACGGCGGCGGCCAGCTCTCCGGCGGCGAGCAACAGATGCTTGCGATCTCCCGCGCGTTGCTCACCAACCCGCGGCTCCTGATCATGGACGAGCCCACCGAGGGGCTCGCGCCCGTCATCGTGGCCCAGGTCGAGGAGATGCTGCTACGGCTTGGCGAGGACGGCGACATGTCCGTGCTCGTGATCGAGCAGAATATCGGCATGGCGACCGCCGTGTCGCGCAACGTCGCGATCATGGTCAACGGTCGCGTCAACCGCATCATCGATTCGGTGCGGCTTGCCGCCGATCGCGAACTGCAGCAGCGCCTGCTCGGTGTCGGAATGCATGCCGGACTCGAGCTCGACCTCGGCGTGCCACCGGCGGATACGGAAGCGACGCCTCCTCCGCAGCAGACGCGTCCAGGCGGCGCGATCCGCATCTACATGTCAAACCCGACGCCGCCGACACGGTGGTCGCAACCTGTGCCGATCGCCCGCATCGAGGCTGCGGCCCGCACGTTCTCGACACAAGTGATGCGTCTCGACGAGACGGCACGGCGACGGCACGAACCCGTTGCCACGCAAACGCAGGGCCCCCCGGTCGTGCTCGTCGTCGGTACGCTCGACACCAAGGGCACGGAGCTGCGCTTCATCCGCGACATTATCGCCGGGACAGGCCTGCGAACCCGATTGGTCGATGTCTCCACCAGCGGCAGGCACGCGGCCAGCGACGTCTCCGCCCAGGAGATCGCCTTGAACCATGGTCGCGGCGGATCGGCGGTGTTCGGACCCGACCGCGGCGCCGCCGTCACCGCGATGGCCGAGGCCTTCGCCAGCTGGTTGCGGCGCCAGAACAATGTTGCCGGCGTGATTTCGGCGGGCGGCTCGGGCGCAGCGTCGCTGGTCGCGCCCGGTATGCGGATGCTTCCTGTCGGGGTGCCGAAGCTCATCGTCTCGTCCGTCGCCTCCGGCGACGTCGGGCCCTATGTCGGCCCCGCGGACATCACCATGATGCATTCCGTCGCCGACGTACAGGGCCTCAATTCGATCTCGCGCGCCGTGCTGGCCAACGGTGCCAACGCGCTGGCCGGCATGGTCAAGGCGCGCCTTGATCAGCATGCACGGAAGGATCGCGACGACAGCGGATTGCCGTCGGTCGGCATCACCATGTTCGGTGTCACCACGCCGGCGGTGCAGAAGATCGCGGCCGACTTGCGCGAGGATTTCGAGTGTCTCGTTTTCCACGCCACCGGCGTCGGCGGACGCTCAATGGAGAAGCTCGTCGATTCCGGGCAACTCGCAGGCGTCATCGACCTCACGACCACGGAGGTCGGGGACCTCCTGATGGGTGGCGTGTTCCCGGCCACCGACGACCGCTTTGGCGCCATCATCCGCAGCCGGGTGCCTTATGTCGGCTCGGCGGGCGCGCTGGACATGGTGAATTTCGGCGCTCCTGAGACGATCCCGGAGCGCTACCGCGGCAGGAAATTCCACGTCCACAACCCGCAGGTCACACTGATGCGCACCACCGCGGAGGAGAACGAGCGCATGGGGCACTGGATCTCCGATCGGCTCAATCGGATGGACGGTCCGGTGCGCTTCTTCCTGCCCGAGGGCGGCGTCTCCGCGCTCGACGCGCGCGGACAGCCGTTCTGGGATCCAGAGGCCGATGCGGCGCTGTTCCGCACGCTGGAGCGCAACGTGCGGCAGACCGCCAACCGTCAGCTCATTCGCGTTCCCAAGAACATCAATGACCCCGAGTTCGCCTCCACCCTTGTCAGCGCGTTCCGAACATTGTTCGGCCGCACCGGGGCGCGCCGGAGATTAGCGAGGTGACCGATGGCCCGGTTTGAACGCGCTGCACTGTTGAAGCGCTTCCGCGACATGGCAAGGCGCGGCGAGCCCATCGTCGGCGGCGGCGCCGGCACCGGCCTTTCGGCAAAATGCGAGGAGGCCGGCGGTGTCGACCTCATCGTCATCTACAATTCCGGCCGCTACCGCATGGCCGGCCGAGGTTCGCTCGCGGGATTGATGGCTTACGGCGACGCCAACGCCATCGTGCTGGAGATGGCCGGCGAAGTGCTGCCCGTCGTGACCAGGACGCCAGTGCTCGCAGGCGTCAATGGCACGGATCCGTTCCGCGACATGGATCTTTTCCTGGACCAGTTGAAAGCGCTCGGCTTCGCCGGCGTACAGAATTTTCCGACCGTCGGCCTTATCGACGGCGTGTTCCGCGCCAATCTCGAAGAGACCGGCATGTCCTACGCGCTAGAGATCGACATGATCGCAAAGGCGCGCGAAAAGGACCTGCTGACGACGCCCTACGTCTTTAGCGAGAAGGAAGCTGCCGCGATGGCCATCGCGGGCGCGGATATCATCGTCTGTCACCTGGGCCTGACGACCGGGGGCAGCATCGGCGCGCAGACGGCGCTCAACCTGGCGGATTGCCCAGCGCACATCGACACCTGGGCCTCCGCTGCGCTCGGCGTCAATCCGGACATTCTGGTGCTCGCGCACGGCGGACCGATCTCCGATCCGGACGATGCCGATTTCATCATGAGGAACACACGCAATTGCCACGGCTTCTACGGCGCCTCCTCGATGGAACGGCTGCCGGTCGAGCGAGCGCTGACGGATCAGGTTCGCAAATTCAAGGCGATCGGCGCGCGATAACGCCGAAAGGTCGAGGGAGAGAAACATGTCAGGGACTCTGGTCGGTGAATTGATCCTCTGGCTGATCGTCGCCGTCGTGGTGATCGTGGTCGGCGTCTACATCGTGAACTGGCTCTATCACCGCTCGTCCAAGGAGACCTCATTCGTTCGGACGGGCCTGCTCGGCGAGCGCGTCGTGATCAACGGCGGCGCCTTCGTGCTGCCGTTCATTCACGACTACACGCCAGTCAACATGAACGTGCAGCCGATGGGCATCGTGCGCTCCCGGCAGGACGCCGTGATCACCCGTGACCGCATGCGCGTCGACATCGAGGCCGATTTCTATGTCAGGGTGCAGGCGACCCGCGAAGCCGTGTCTATCGCGGCCGCCACGCTCGGCCGCCGTACCATGGAGCCCGAACAGCTCCACGCCCTCCTCGCCGGAAAATTCATCTCCGCCATTCGTTCCGTTGCCTCGGAGATGACCCTCGAGCAGATGCACGAGCAGCGCGGTGAGTACGTCGCCCGCCTCAAGGCGAACGCGGCAGAGGCCCTCGCCCAGAACGGACTCGAGCTGGAGTCAGTGGCGATCACCGATCTCGACCAGACCGATCTCGAATTCTTCAACCCCTCGAACCGCTTCGACGCCGAAGGTCTGACCCGCCTGATGGAGGACATCGAGGCCAAGCGCAAACTGCGCAACGACATCGAGCAGGATTCGATGATCAAGATCCGCTCTCGCAACCTGGAAGCCGAGCGGCAGGCTCTCGAGATCGAACGCGAAAGCGAGACGGCGCGCCTCGAACAGGAGCGTGACATCGAGATGCGCCGGGCCCTGCAACGCACCGAGGTCGCACGCGAGCGGGCCCTGCGCGAGACCGAAGCCGAGCAGGCGCAGATTTCCGCCCGTGAAACCATCGAGAAGGCGCGAATCGCCAACGACCAAGCGATCGCCGAAGCTCGCATCGCCTCGGAGCGTGAGACCCGTCAGCGGGAGATCGAGCGCACCCGCACTATCGAGGAGAAGGAGCTGCTCGCACGAGAGGAAATCGAGAAGACCCGGATCGCCAACCAGCGCTCGATCGATACCAACCGCATCGCCTCCGAGCGGGAGGTGCGCCAGCGCGAAATCGAGCGGATGCAGACCATCGAGGAAGCCGAAATCGCAGCCCGCGAGGCGATCGAGAAAGCGCGGATCCAGCAAGACCGCGTCGTGACCGACGCCCGCATCGCCAACGAAGAGGAGACCCGGCGCCGCGAGATTGATCGGACCCGCGCTGTGGACGAAGCCGAGATCGCTGCCCGCGAGACGACAGAAAAGGCCCGCATCGCCCAGACCATGATCGTCAATGTCGAGCGCATCGCGTCCGATGAGCGCACCCGCGCGCTGGAGATCCAGCAGGTGCGTAACATCCAGGAAGCCGAGATTGAGGCGCAGCGCGCAGTCGAGGCTGCGCGCATCGACCGGGAGCACAGGCTCGCCGTCGAGCGCATCGCAGTCGAGCAGAATACCCGGCAGCTGGAGATCGAACGCAACCAGACGCTGGAAGTCGCAGAGGTCACGGCGCGCGAAGCCACGGAAGCTGCCCGCATCACCCAGCAAGAACGCGTGCGGTCCCTGGAAATCGCCCGCAACCGCGCCGTCGAGGAAGCCGACATTGCCTCACGCGAAGCCATCGAGGCCGCCCGGATCGCCCAGGAGAAGTCCGTTGCAGCCGAGCGTATCCAGGCCGAGCGTGACACACGCGCGCTCGAGATCGAACGCACAGCCGTGCTCGAGGCGGCCGAGTTGAAGCGGCGCGACGCCATCGAGCGCCAGCGCATCGGCGTCGATCTCGCCCTCGAAGCCGAGCGGATCACGTCCTCCAAGAAGCGCGAAGTCCTCAACATCGAGCACAAGAAGGCGATCGAGATTGCGGATGAGGACCGCGTCATTGCGCTCTCGACCAAGAAGTCCGAGCGCATCGACGCCGACCGCCAGGTCAGGCAGGCCGAGATTGTCGCGCGCAAGGAGGTCGAGACCACCGACGTCTCGCGCGAGCATGCGCTGGAGGCGGCGCGGATCGAACGTCGCCGTTCGATCGAACAGCTCGAAGTCGCTCGCGTCCAGTCGCTCCAGGAAGCCGAGATTGCCGCGCGGGAAGAGGTCGAGCGCTCCCGCATTGCCTCCGATCGCGGCCTCGACGAGGCCCGCATAGGCCGCGAGCGCGAGCTGCGCAAGCTTGAAATCAATCGGGAGAAGGAGGTCGAGACCGTTCTGATGGAGAAGGCGATTGCCATCCACCTGAAGTCGCTTGAGGAATCTGCGGCCAAGACCTCGGCCGAGGAAGCGCGGGTGCATGCCACCGAAGCCACCGAGCGCGTCATCACCGCGCGCGAGAGCGAGATCGCGAAGCGCCGGAAGACCGTGGAGATCCTGATCGCCGAGAAGCAGGCCGAGGAGACGCGAATTGCCGCGGAAGCCGAACGGATCCGCGCTGCAGTCGAGGCCGAGGCCCAGCGTATGCTCAACGAGGCCGAGAACGTGCTGACCGACCAGGCGCGGTACTCGCTGTTCCGTAGAAAGCTGCTCGACCGCATCGAAGGCATCGTCCGCGAGAGCGTCAAGCCGATGGAGAAGATCGAGGGCATCCGCATCCTCCAGGTCGATGGCCTCAACGGCAACGGCCATGGCGGCAATGGCGGCCGTAGCGCGACCGACGAGGTGATCGACTCGGCGCTGCGCTACCGCGTCCAGGCGCCGCTGATCGACTCGCTTCTGGCGGACATCGGCGTCGAAGGCGGCAGCCTCGCCAAGATGCCAGGCCTGATCCGGGAGGCTCGCGACATGCAGGGCATCAAGGACTCCGCACGCAAGGGCGGCGGCGGCGGCGAGAAGCCAGCCGCTGCACCCTCGCCTTCGGCCGACGGCGAGCCGCCCGCCGAGCGCAGCCCTCGGAAGAAGAGCTGAGGTCGCACCATGGCCCGCGTCTACGTCTCAACCGTCGTCAACGCACGCAACGATCGCGTCTGGGCGCGGGTACGCGACTTCAACGGTCTGCCGAACTGGCATCCGGCGATCGCGGAAAGCCGTATCGAGGGCGGCGAGCCCTCTGACAAGATCGGCTGCGTCAGGGACTTTCGCCTGCGCAACGGAGATCGCATCCGGGAGAAGCTGCTCGGCCTGTCCGATTACGACATGTTTTGCACCTACTCGATCCTCGAATCCCCGATGGGGGTCGAGGACTACGTCGCGACGCTTCGGCTGACGCCCGTCACGGATGGCGACCAGACCTTCATGGAATGGACCGCCGAGTTCGACTGCGCACCCGAGCGGGAGCCGGAGCTCGTCGCGAGTATCGGCGGCGGCGTGTTCCAGGGCGGCTTCGACGCCCTCAAGCGCCAGTTCGGAGGCTGAGCGCCGTGCCGCATATCGTCAAGAGCACGATCCTGGATGCGCCGACCGGCTCCGTGTGGGCGGTGCTGCGCGACTTCAACGGGCACGATCGTTGGCATCCGGCGGTCGCGACCTCCACGATCGAGCGTGCGCAGGCCTCAGACAAGATCGGCTGCGTCAGGCGGTTCAAGCTCCAGGACGGCTCCGAGCTGCGCGAGCAATTGCTGACGCTGTCGGATCTGGAGCAGACCTTCAGCTATTGCCTGCTCGATACGCCGGTCCCGATGTTCAACTACGTAGCCCACATCCGCCTGCTGCCCGTGACGGACGGCGACCGCACCTTCTGGCACTGGGAATCCCGCTTCTCGACACGGCCGGAGGACAAGGACCGCATCACCCACATGGTCGCGGAAGATATCTACCAGGCGGGGTTCGACGCGATCCGCCTGTACCTCAAGGAGGCTGTGTCAACATGACCGTGACCGTGAAGACCTTCACGAGCTCGAGCGAGGCCGCCGCCGCGCTGTCGTCCGACCGCAACGCGCGCTATCTCGGCGGCGGCACGCTCGTGATGCGCGCACTGAACGAAGGCGACATCTCGATCTCGACCGTCGTGCGCGCCAATGACCATGCCTTGACGCGGATCGACCCATCCGGCCCGCGGATCACACTGGGGGCTGGCGTAACTTTCGCCCGGATTCTGGGCGAGCGCGACCTCGCTTTCCTGCACGCCCCTGCCCGCTCGATTGGTGGCCCGGCAGTGCGCAACATGGGTACGGTGGGCGGCAATCTGTTCGCGCCAAATCCCTATGGCGATTTCACCGTCGCCCTGCTTGCGCTCGATGCCACGGTTGCGCTGCAAGGCGGCTTTGGATCGCGCGACATTCCAATTGAGGAGTTCTTGCAGTCGCGCGAAAGGCAGGCGGGCACGCTCGTGCTGTCGGTGTCGTGCACGCGACCCACCAGCGCGGAGGCTTTTCGCTACCGCAAGATCGCACGGATCAAGCCCAAGGGCGGCTCGGTCATCACGCTCGCCGCACATCTGCCAATCAGTGGCGGACGGATCGCCGGGGCACGAATTGCATTGGGATCGATGGCGCCGACGCAAATACGCGCGCGGGCGGCCGAACGCGCTCTGGAAGGCCGCGCGCTCGATGCAGCAACCGTTGCGGCCGCAGCCTCTGCAGCCGTGGAAGGAACATCGCCGTCCGACAACGCGCTCGGCAGCGCCTGGTACCGCCGCGAGATCGTCGGCGTCCATCTGCGTCGCCTTCTTTTGGGTCAGGAATAAATCGTATGGCCAAGACTGCCCTGCAATTTCGTCACAACGGCAGCGATGTCGCCATTTTCGTCGATGGCGGCACCAACCTGCTCGTCGCGCTTCGCGAATTGATCGGCGACATGACTCCGAAGTTCGGTTGCGGCCAGGGGGGCTGCGGCACGTGCAGCGTCCTGATCGACGGCGAGCTTCATCTCTCCTGTCTGACGCTGGCCGAGACCGTCGCCGGCCGCTCCGTCGAGACGCTGGATAGCCTGAAGCAGGGACCAAACCTGCATCCGCTGCAGCGCGCTTTCGCCGAGAATTTCGCTGCGCAGTGCGGCTATTGCACGCCGGGCATGCTGATGGCGGCCAAGGCGCTGCTCGACCGCAATCCCTCCCCGAGCCGCGCCGAGATCGTCGAGGCGATCTCCGGCAACATCTGCCGCTGCACCGGCTACGAGCCGATCATCAACGCCATCCTCGCCGCCTCCGGCGGCCGGGTGAGCGCCTGAAGGACCAGACCATGCTGGAACTGCGCAAAGACATTTTCGCCGACGAGCGCGACGATAATCTCAACGAGATCGGCAAGGGCACACAGCGCCAGGACATGCTCGGCCATGTCACGGGCACATCGAGCTATTTCAACGACCACAAGCTCCAGGGCATGCTGCACCTGAAAGTCGTCCGCTCGACCCATTCGCATGCAAGGATCCGACGGATCGACACCGCAGACGCCGAGCGCTCGGCCGGCGTGCGCCGGATCATCCGCGGCTCCGACGTGCCCCGTAACCTCAACACGCTCTTGAGCCTGATCAATTTCGGCAAGGACGACGAACCGTCGCTGGCCGTCGACAAGGTCCGCTACAAGGGCGAACCGATCCTGGCTGTCGTCGCCGACAGCGAGCGCGAGGCGTTCGAGGCGATTGCAAAGGTGCGGATCGACTATGAACCGTTGCCTGCCGTGTTCGACGTGGAAGATGCGTTGAAGGCCGGCGCACCGGTCGTCAACGATACTTATCCGAAGAATGCCTTCATTTATCACGACGTATATGACCACCAAAAACTCCGCTTCGGCGATGCCGATGCCGCGCTCGCGACCGCCGATCACGTGCTCGAGCAGCGCTACCAGATGTCGCCTATCGAGCACGCGCCGACCGAAACCAACGGCTCGATCGCGGCGCCAGACACCAACGGGCGCTATGTCGTCTATACTTCGACGCAGGCACTGTTCTTCTCAGTCGACACCTGCGCCAAGATTCTCGATGTCCCCTCGAACACCTTCCATTTCATTGGCGGCACCGTCGGCGGCGGCTTTGGCGGCAAGGTGGACACGCTGACCGAACCTTTATGCATCCTGGGTGCGATGCTGACGGGACGTCCCGTGCGCTATGTGTTCGGACGCGAAGAAGAGATGCAATACGGCCCGCCGCGCGGCGCCGAGCGCATCTACATCAAGGACGGCGTGATGCGCGACGGCCGTGTCGTCGCGCGAAAGATCCGCGCATATTTCGACAGCGGCGCATATACGCGGCTCTCGAGCTATGCAGCGGTCAAATGCGCAGCCCACCTGCCAGGACCCTACACCATTCCGAACGTCTACGGCGATGTCTACTGCGTCTTCACCAACCGTACGCCGGCAACCGCGATGCGCGGCTTCGGCGTCACGGCAATGGATTTTGCGATCGAGTGCCAGATGGACAAGCTCGCGAACCTCGTCGGCATGGATCCGATGGAGTTCCGTATCCTCAATGCCTATCGCGACGGCGACATGAAGGCGCATCGGCGCGAGGCCAAGAACACGGCACTGATCGAGTGCGTCCAGGTCGCTGCCGAGAAAGCCAAATGGCCGATCCGCGACGAGTTCAAGCGCGCCTCTTCCCGCAAGGACGGAGGCGGCAGCCGCGCCGCCATCCCACGGACGCCTGCCGACACCCACGCACGGACAACCGCGCCGGCGCAGCAGCGCACGAGCTATGATCGCCTGCCGACGGCCGCGTTGCACGAACCACCGCGCGAGCCCTCACCACCAGCGCCGGCCCCGCCGCAGCCACCACGACCAACATCGCCCTCGCATGGGGCGGGCCGATTCTCATCCGTGTTCGGCACCAGGAGGCGTTGAGATGACCCGACATCGCGGACGCGGCATCGCGTCGGTCAATTATCCCATCGGCATGAACCTCGGCGGCGACCCCAGCCAAGCCCTGGTTCATTCCAATCCAAGCGGCAAGTTCACCGTGGCGCTATCCTCGATCGACCTCGGTCAGGGCATGAAGTCGGTAACGCGACAGATTTGCGCAGAGACGCTCGGCGTACCCGTCGAGGACGTCTATGTCGACACCGCCGATTCCGACACCGGCCCGCATTGCATGGGCTCGTTCGCCTCGCGCGGCACCCATCGCGTCGGCAATGCCGTGATGGCGGCGGCGCGCGAGGCGCGCGGCGTGATGATGGAGGCTGCCGCGGAGGAACTCGAGGTCAACGCCGCCGATCTCGAAACCGACGGGCGTGGCAACATCCACGTCAAGGGCGCGCCGCACCGCTCGATCTCCACCAAGGACGTCGCCATCGCGGCGCAGTTCAAGCAGGGCAAGACCATCGCGGGTCGTGGCATCTTCCTGGTTCCCCTATCCAATGTCGATCCGGAAACCGGCGAGATGTCGCCGGCGACCTGCTACGCCCACGCCTGTCTCGTCGCCGAGGTCGAGGTCGACGACGAGACCGGCGAGGTCACGATGATCCGCATGGACTCCGCCTATGAGCTCGGCCGTGCGCTCAACCCGCGCCTGGTCGAGCAACAGCTCGTCGGCGGCGCGTGGATGGGCGTCAGTCACGCGCTCTACGAGACGCCTGAACCCTATTATCCCGACCCTATCCATGGCCCTCGCGACTTCGTCGAATATGTCATGCCCGGTCCTGGCGACATCTGCCCGCACGACATCGCCGTGTTGGAACGTCCCGCTCCCGATGGCCCCTTCGGCGCCAAGGGTCCCGGCGAAATGTGCGCGAATCCCGTATTGCCGGCGGTTGCGAATGCCATTTTCAACGCCGTCGGCGTCCGCATCGACGATCTCCCGATTACGCCGGAGAAGGTGCTGCGCGCGATCAAGGCCGAGGGCGGCGCGCGCCCTCAGGCGCGGCGCTGAGGTCTCGATGGCCGTCCGCAGCAACATCGTCGGCATCGACAGCCCCGAGGCACTGGAGAAGGCATTACGGGCGGCCTATTACCTCGCCGACGAGGGACTGGCGACCGCAGCCTATCTCGGGCTGGCACTCGGCAAGCCATTGCTGCTCGAGGGCGCGCCGGGCGTCGGCAAGACCGAGGCCGCCAAAGCTATTGCCGCCGTCCTCGGCCGCCGCCTGATCCGCCTGCAATGCTACGAAGGCATCGATGCGTCCGCCGCACTCTATGAATGGAACTATCCGCGCCAGATGCTCGCCATCCGTCAGGCTGGCGATGAGAGCATCGACATCTATGGCGAAACGTTTCTGATCGAGCGACCCATGCTGGCGACGTTGCGCGCACCTGACTCGACTGTGCTGTTGATCGACGAAATCGATCGCGCCGACCAGGAATTCGAAGCCTTCCTGCTCGAGTTTCTATCCGACTTCCAGATCTCGATCCCGGAGCGCGGCACGGTGCGCGCCTCCGAGCGCCCGGTCGTCGTCCTGACCTCAAACCGCACGCGGGATCTTCATGAAGCGTTGCGGAGGCGGTGCGTCTATCACTGGATCGGTTATCCTTCCGCCGAGCGCGAAGCGCGCATCGTGATGATGCGGGCCTCCAGCGTCGCCGAGGGGACCGCGCGGGCCGTCGTCGCGGCCGTCGAGAAGCTGCGGCGCGAGCCGCTCAGCAAGGCGCCCGGGATTGCCGAGGCGGTCGACTGGGCTGAAGCCGCCACGCTGCTGCACAAGGGCGGCGCGCGGTGGCCCGATGCCTTCAGGCGCTCGATCGGCGTTGCCCTGAAAGACGAGGAGGATCTGCACTTCATTTCGCCGCGGCTGGACGCCCTGCTGGCGGAGGCCTCTGCATGAGCGCCGAACCCGAACTGCCGCGCGCTGCGCGTGTTTTTATCTCGTTCGTGGGGCTGCTGCGAACGAACGGGTTTGCCGTCGCACCGGAACAGACGACCTCGTTCCTGGCCGCGATCCAGTTGCTCGGCCCCCGCAGCCTGGAGGACATTCGGCAGGCAGCCCTCGCAACACTGGCCCCTCCACCGGAGCGTCGCGCAACGTTCGACCGGCTGTTCGATCTGCACTTTCGCGGAAACGAGGCCATCGAGCGCGTCAACGACGGTGAGGACGACGAGACTGTTCGGCTGCAAGAGGAGGCCCGCGGAAACGATGAGCCGCTGTTGTCGGACGAAGCCAATGAATCCGGTCTCGCAGCTGCGCGCGCCGAAGCCCTGGTCGAGCGCCGCTTTGCGCAGCTCTCGACGACCGATGCGCTGCGCCGGCTGTCCCGCGAGGCGCCCAGGCGCCTGCCGAAGCGGCGCGGCCATCGCCGCATGCGGGCTCGCAGCGGGCCCTACGCGGATTTGCGCCGGACCCTGCGCGAGTCCGTTCGCAGCGACGGCGAAATCCTCCGGCTGGGACGTTTGAAGCGGCGACAACGCCCACGCAAGCTGTTGCTTCTGATTGACGTCTCCGGCTCGATGAAGACCCGCACCGAAGAGAATATGAAGCTCGCGCACACGCTGGTGCAGGCGGCGCCCAACGTCGAGGTCTTCACCTTCGGCACGCGGCTGACCCACATCACCCGTCCGTTGCGTCTCAAGAGTCGAGAGCAGGCGCTCAGGGCCGCGGCCCATGCGGTCAGCGACTGGGACGGCGGCACCCGAATCGGAGACGCGCTTCAGGCCTTTCTCGCCGTGCCCCGCTTCGGCGGATACGCGCGGGGGGCGGCCGTTATCATCGTTTCCGACGGCCTGGAGCGGGGCGAACCCGATGCGTTGCGCGATGCGGTCGCGAAACTATCGCGTCGTGCGTGGCGCGTGAGCTGGCTCACGCCGCTCGCGGCTGGTCCCGGCTTTCGGCCGCAGACCGAAGCGCTGGTCGCGATCGAACGCTTCGTCGATGACCTCGTCGATGGTGGATCGAGCGCGTCGATCGTCGCGCATGTGCTGGCGCTGGGACAAAGGAGAGTTGCGTGACGGACATCGTCGATGGGCACCATCATATCTGGCGCCAGGCCGACCTGCCCTGGCTGGTCGGTCCGATGCAACCGCGCATCTTCGGTCCGTACGAGCCGATCCGGCGCGATTACCCTATAGAGGAATATCTCCGCGACCTCGAAAGCAGCGGCGTTACCCGGTCGGTCTATGTCCAGACCAACTGGGCCAATGACCGCTTCGAGGACGAGGCCGCCTGGGTGCAGCAGACCGCCGAGGAGCACGGCTGGCCGCATGCCATCGTAGCTTACGCCGACTTTTCAGTGGATGACGTGCGTCCACAGCTCGACCGCCTGAAGCGCTATGCCCTCGTACGCGGCGTTCGCATGCAACTGCATTGGCACGAGAACCCACTTTATCGCTTTGCCGCACGGCCGGATCTCTGCACCGATCCCGTGATCCAGCGCAATATCGCCCGCCTTGCAGAGTATGGCTGGAGCTTTGACCTTCAGGTGTTCACGCCGCAGATGTCGGACGCCGCACGCCTTGTGGAATCCTGTTCCCAGGTGACCTTCATCCTCCAGCACGCCGGCATGCTGGAGGATCTTTCACCTGCAGGTCGCGCTGGCTGGCGCGCCGGGATGGCCCGCCTCGCCGCATGCCCGAACGTCGTGTCGAAACTGTCAGGGCTCGGAACCTTCATCCACCGCAACGACCCAGCGCATATCGCGTCCGTCCTGACCGATACGATTGCGATCTTCGGTGCCGAACGCTGCCTGTTCGGCTCGAATTTTCCGATCGAGAAATTATGGACCAGCTACCGCGAGTTGACCGATGCATTCCGTGTCGCCGCGGCGCCGCTACGCGACGATCAGCGCGAAGCCGTTTTCAGGACCACTGCCATGCGCGTCTATCGGCTCTGAGCGCCGAGGAAACAACGAGAACGGACACAGGGAGGGACGGAATGCCGCTGGAGATCAAGATTCTGGACTATGGCGATATTGAGCTGGAATCGAGCTTTTTGGTTCTCGGCCGCGATTGCGGCCGCACCCGCCGCGTCCTCACCCTCGGTTTCCTGATCCTCGGCGGCAAGTATCCGGTCGTGGTAGACACGGGTTACCGCTCCAACCAGATTATGGAAACGCTGGGCATGCGCGGCCTGCAGTATCACGAGCACATGATCGAGAACCAGCTTGCGCGGCACGGCGTGCGGATGGGTGATGTGCGCTTCGTTTGCCACACCCATCTGCACATCGACCACGCCGGCAAGGACGATCTGTTTCCGATGAACACGACCGTCGTCCTCAACCGTCGGGAGCTTGAATATTCCGTGTCCGGCCTGATGCATCCGCAATATCCGGCGCCGGATATCAAGCATCTGATCGACCGTCTGCACACCAAGAGTGCGCTGCGCTTTCTCGACCTCGAGATCACAGGTCCTATCGAGCTGATGCCGGGCGTCTACTGCGACGCTGCGAATGCGCATACCGAGGGCTCGATGAACATCATCGTCGAAACCGCCGACGGCATCGCCACCATCTGCGGCGACGTGATCTACGATTTCAACGACCAGATCGTGACGCCCTTCAACGAGATCCATGACTGGGAGCCGCGCACCACGGGGAACCACGGCACTACCAAGCGCGCCGAGAAGGCCGCCATCAAGAAGCTGCTCAGCAATTCGCGCTATCTGCTGCCGGTCCACGACCGTCCCGCCAAGATCGAAGGCGGCACCGTCGTCGGCCGGCTGCACGACCAGGTGCCTGGACCGGTCGTGCAGTCCCTGCCCCAGCGCAGCTGGTTTCCGGCCTAGACGCCAGAGGATGGACGATGACGCACGTCACCTTGCGCTCCGAATTCGAGACCCTGATCGATCCTTACGCACCGGCCGCGCAGATCGGCACCGGTTTTGACTTCACGGAGGGACCGATCTGGCATCCGGTCGATCATTATCTGCTGTTCTCGGACATGCCGGGCGACGTGCGCCGGCGCTGGGATGCGCGGCGCGGCATCGCCGAGGTCAAACGTCCGTCGAACAAATGCAACGGCATGACCTATGACGCTGAGCTCAATTTGATCGTTTGCGAGCACGCGACATCGTCGTTGATCCGCGAGCGGCCGGACGGGCGGCGCGAGGTGCTTGCCTCGCACTTTGGGGGGCAGGAGCTTAACAGCCCCAACGACGTCTGCGTGCACTCCTCCGGCGCGATCTATTTCTCGGATCCCTGGTACGGCCGCATGCCAGTCTATGGCGTCGAGCGGCCAAGGCAGCTTGGTTTCCAGGGCGTCTATCGCGTCGTGCCCGGCGCCGAGCCGAAGCTGGTCGTTGACCGCAATCTGTTCGACCAGCCGAACGGGCTGTGCTTCTCGCCCGACGAGAAACTGCTCTATGTCAACGACACCGTGCAGTCACTGATCCGCGTATTCGACGTCAACGGCGACGGCTCGCTGTCGAGTGCGCGTGTATTCGCAAGCGGCATCCGCTCCGAGCTCGAGCCCGGCTTGCCCGACGGCATGAAGTGCGACCAGCACGGCAACGTCTGGGTTACCGCACCCGGCGGGGTCTGGGTCTATTCGCCGCGGAGCGAGCTGCTCGGCAAGCTCCGCCTGCCCGAGCTCGTCGCCAACCTTACTTGGGGCGGGCCGGATTTTCGCACGCTGTACCTGACTTCGACGCACTCGGTCTATGCCATTCCCACCAAGGTCGGACCGCGCCACGAGCCCTATATGAGCGGCAAGCGAGGCGGCGGCACAGCGGCCGCCGGCTCTGCTTCCGCTGCACCCATACTCGCCGATGGTGAGATGCAGCTCGACCCGCGACGCTGCGCCATGATCATCCAGGATCTCCAGAACGACGTCATCATGGACGGTGGTGCCTTTGCCGATTCCGGTGCGCCCGGGCATGCTCGCCAGCAGCATGTCGTCGAGAATGTTCGTCGCCTGGCGGAAACCGCGCGGGCGCGCGGCGTCGCCGTCATCCATGTCTGGTTCGTCGTCGAGCCCGGCGCGCCCGGCGTGACGCTGAATGCGCCGCTGTTCGAGGGGCTCGTCGACAGCAGGGCGATGGTGCGCGGAAGCTGGGGCGCGGCACCGGTGTCAGGTCTCGAACCACGGCCCGGCGATTTCGTGGTCGAGAAGGTTCGAATGAGTGCCTGGGAAGGCACGCGGCTCGAAACGATTCTGAAAGCCACCGGCCGCGACATGATCATCAACACCGGCGCCTGGACCAACATGTCGGTCGAGCACACGGCGCGGACCGGTGCCGACAAGGGCTACTTCATGATCGTTCCCGAGGATTGCTGCTCGACCATGAATGCCGATTGGCACGCTGCCTCGATTAACTTCGCCATGCAGAACGTCGCCGTCGTGACCAAGGCCGATGCGGTCATCAAAGCGCTGGGATGAGCGGTGGCTAAGCTCCTGCACCTGTCCTGCTCGCCCCGCGACGGCTCCTGGTCGAGCGCCAGCGCACGCGTTTTCGTTGACGGCTTTCGCCGAGCTCGGCCCGACTGGGACGTGGACGTCATGGATATCTGGCGCGAGCGCCTGCCGGAGTTTTCAGGCCCGATTGTCGAAGCCAAATATGCACGGATGAAGGCGCAAGCCTTCAACGACGCGCAGCGGGACAGCTTCGCGGAAGCCGAGCGGATGGCGGTGCGCTTAGCGCTCGCCGAGCGGGTGCTGATTTCGACGCCGATGTGGAACTTCAGCATTCCCTATAAGCTCAAGCAATGGTTCGACGTCATCGTCCAGCCCGGCCTCACCTTTCGGTTCGACCCTTCGCTAGGGTATGTCCCGCTGCTGAAGGACCGGCCGACCATCGTCATCATTGCCAGTGGCAGCGATTTCGCCACCGGAATGAACCGCGGGCGCATCGACATGGCAACGCCTTACCTGCGCGAAATTTTGCGTTTTGTCGGTATCAACAATGTCCGGTTCATTCCAATCGGACCAACCACCGGACCGCCAGAGCCCATTGAGGCGGCCCGCGAACGAGCCCATCAACGCCTGGCAGCAATGGCCGCGAGCTTCTGATGCACTCCGCAAGTGACTCGAAGTTACGGCAGATTGTCCCGCAAAAAAATATCGATACGAATGCGCTCCTGGTCGGGGCTGATGGGCTCACCCGAACAATGCGCGAGCAGGACTCGCGCCGCAGACCGTGCCTCGTGGCCGGGATCCTGGTTGATGATGGCATCGAGCGCGCCGCGGACCAGGAAACGCCGTGTGTACTCAGTCAGCTCATGCGCAATCCAGACCACCTCGCGCACGCGTCCCGAGGCCTCGAGCGCATCGGCGATGCCACGGTTCCCGGCGCCGCAGCAGTAGATGCCGCGCAGGTCGGGCTGTCTCGCGAGCAGTGCTGCAGTGAGCTCCCGCGTCCGCTCGCTGTCGTCGCGGCCCTCGATCACCGGCAGCGCGAGCAGGTTCGGATACTCGCTGGACAGGATCTGGTGGAAGCCGAATTGCCGTTCGGTGTGATCGCGCAGCGACAACGATCCCGCGATCACGGCCACCGTCCCCTCGCGACCAGTGAGGAACCGTCCCATCAGCGTTGCAGCGGTGCGGCCTGCCGCCGGGTTGTCGATGCCGACATAGTGCATCCGGCGCGAGGTCGGCGCGTCCGACACGAGGGTCACCACAGCGACCCCGCGCGCGGCGAGTTCGTCGATCGCGGCGCGCACCCTGGGATGATCGAGCGCGATGACGGCGACGCCCTGATACGCCGGCGAGAGATTTTCCAGCGCGGCGGCGAGTACATCCGGATCGAACACGTCGACATGAAGGATATCAATGAAACCGCGCTGGCCGGCGAGCCAGTCCGCGGTGCGCTGGACCTGCTCGGTCAAGTTGGTCATGAAGCTGTTGCTACCGGTCGGCAGCACGAAGGCAAACCGGAACGTCTGCCCGCGGGCAAGCCGAGCGGCCGCGACGTCGGCCCGATAGCCGAGTTTTGCCACCGCGGCCTCGACCCGCGCCACGGTCTTGGCGCGCACGCCCTCGCGTCGGTTGACGACGCGGTCGACGGTAGCGAGCGAAACACCCGCCGTGCGCGCAACGTCCTCAAGCGTGGCGCGAATCACCGGCTGGGTCGCGCCAGCATTCATTCGCGCGCCGCCCACAACATGCCACGGGTCATCAACGTACGGATCTCCGGTACGTCGAGCTCGTAAGCGCGGTGGCCGAGCGAGGAGTAGAACACCCTGCCCGCGCCGTATCGCTTCTTCCAGACTACGGGCATCACCACGCCCTCGATCCAGGGCGCGTGCTCGCCAGTGAAGGTCGTCGTCGCCAACACCTCGTTGGCGGGATCGATATGCATGTAGTACTGCTCGGAACGATGCTCGAAGCTCTTCAGTCCCTTCATGATGGGATCATCCGGCTTCGTCAAGTCGACCTTGTAGTCGATGATGTTGCCGGGATGCGCAACCCACTGCCCGCCGCACAGGAACTGGTAGTCGACGGAATCGCGGAACGCGTCGCCCATGCCGCCATGATGGCCGGCGAGCCCGACGCCGCTCCGGACCGCAGCGCAGAGATTGAGCGCTTCCGCCTTCTCGATCTTCGACATGGTATAGATCGGGATGATCAGCGACAGCTCGTGAATCGCGGGATCGGCGAACGCGGCGGTGGTGGTTTCGGTCCGCACCTCGAAGCCTTCCGCCTTCAGCCAGCCGCGGATCATCGAAGCACAGAGATCGGGATCGTGCCCCGGCCAACCGCCCCATACAATCATTGCCTTGCGCATGTTTCTGTCCTTAGTCGATC
The DNA here is from genome assembly GCF_055807615.1 of Bradyrhizobium sp. MV1.5. Taxonomy (NCBI): domain Bacteria; kingdom Pseudomonadati; phylum Pseudomonadota; class Alphaproteobacteria; order Hyphomicrobiales; family Nitrobacteraceae; genus Bradyrhizobium; species Bradyrhizobium sp. MV1.5. The sequence goes on from NZ_JBVVPL010000007.1 coordinate 231,074, forward strand.
TGTCCGGTTTCACGCCCGGCCGGGAGCATCTCCGGCCGCTCGACGCAACTCTCGATCTTGACGCGTCGCCCTTCGTCGGCAGAGATCTGGAACGCTTCCATCACCTCCAGCACGTGGAAAGCGAGCGCGCCGCTCGCACGATGCGGCCGGTTGTTCAGTATCGCGGAGGCCATATCGGCGGCGCCAATGGAACGGAACTCGCCATCGACATGACCGTGGGTCAGCGGCAGCGGCTCCCAGTCGCCGCCGGTCTTGGCGACCTGCACCTCGCCGCCGAAGCGGTTCGGATCGGGCACGAGCATGCTGCCCTTGTCGCCATAGATCTCAATCGGCGCGTGCCGGTGCTTCGGCACATCAAAGCTCATCGCGATCGAGACGACCGCCCCGCTCTCGAATTCGAGCGTGCCGGCGACATGGGTCGAGACTTCGACCGGGATCAGCGTTCCGTTCATCGGCTGGCTCGTGACCAGCCGCTCGGATTTCGGACGCGCGGTCGAGCCCATCACGCTCGCCACGGGGCCGAGCAGCTGCACGAGGTCGGTGATGTAGTACGGGCCCATGTCAAGCATAGGCCCGCCGCCGCGCAAATAGTAGAAACCCGGCGCCGGATGCCAGCGCTCGTGGCCGGGGCAGCCGAAGAACGCGCTGCCGGCCACGGGCGTGCCTATCGCGCCATCGTCGATCAGCTTGCGCGCGGTCTGGTGCCCACCGCCAAGGAACGTATCGGGCGCGCAGCCGACGCGAAGACCCTTTTGCGCGGCGAGATCCATCACCTTGCGGGCTTCCGTGACGTTGATGCCGAGCGGCTTCTCGGAATGAACGTGCTTGCCGGCGGTCAACACCGCCAGGCTGACGTCGGTGTGGGCGAGTGGCACGGTGAGATTGATGACGATCTCAATATCGTCCCGCTTGAGCAGCTGATCAACCCGCATTGCCGGCAGCCCGAAGGCGGCGCCCTGCCGCTCTGCCGCATCGCTGCGCATATCGGCGAGCGCCCTGATTTCCATGACCGGGAAGCGCTGGGCCGCCTTCAGATAAGCGGTGCTGATATTGCCGCAGCCGATGATGCCGATGCCGACTTTTCTCATTGTGATCTCCGTGAGGTACCGTTCATCCCTTGACCGCGCCGGCGGTGAGGCCTGCAACGATGTGTTTCTGCGCCAGGAGGAAGAGAATGATCGTCGGCAGGATGGTCAACGTGATGAAGGCCAGGATCAGATGCCACTCGGACGAATACTCGCCCTGATAAACCATGATACCGAGCGGCCAGGGGTAGAGCGCGTCGGTGTTGAGCATCACCAGTGGCAGCAGATAGGCGTTCCAGCTGTTGACGAAGGTGATGGTACCGACGGTCGCCAGGATCGGCCGGGATAAAGGCAACGTCACATAGCGGAAGAACTTGATATAGCTGCAGCCGTCGACCAGCGCGGCCTCTAGCAGTTCGTACGGGATGTCCTTGAAGAAACGCCGCAGCAGCAGCACGCTCATCGCCAGACCGAAGGCCGCCTGAGGCAGGGCAACGCCAAAATATGTATCGAGCAATCCGAGATCGCGCACCTTGATGAAGAGCGGCAGCACCGCCGTCGCGGCCGGAAACAGCAGGCCCAGCGTCAGGTAGCTCAGCAGCATCGAGCTGCCGTAGAACCTGATATGGGCGAAGGTGAACGCCGCCATCGAGGCGACGATCAGGGTCAGTGCCACCGTGAGGGTCGAGATGATCAGCGAATTGCGCAAGAGCTGCCAATAACGTGCCGAGAACAGGATATCAGCATAGTTCTGCCACTCCCAGTGACGTGGCAAGCCGAACGGATTGACGCGCAATTCGCCGAGCGATTTGAAGCCACCGAACAAGGTCGCGAGCAGCGGTACCACTACGATGATGGCAACGACGGCGAGGAACACCATCTTGAACAGCATTGAGGGATCGAACGGCGCGCGGATCGCCTTGGCGTTACTCATCGCGCATGAACCATCGCTTGTACGTGAAAGCAAAGGTCACGCAGATCGCAAACAAAATGACGCCGATGGCGCTGCCGTAGCCGACCCGCATGCGCGAGATGCCGTTGTTGTAGAGGAAGCTCACCATCGTGTTCGAGGAGTCCGCAGGCCCGCCGCGCGTAAGGGGCATGACGAGGTCGAACAGCTGCAGCGAGCCGACGATGGCGAAGAACACGGAGAGCCTTATCGTCGGATAGAGCAACGGGATGACGACATGCTGCAAGGCTTGCGATCGGGTCGCGCCGTCGATGCGTGCCGCCTCGACCAAGCTCTTGTCGAGGCCCTGGAGCGCCGCGATGAACAGCATCATGTGGAAGCCAAAGTACTTCCAGACGACCACGATCAGCACCGCCAGCATGGCCGTATCCGTCGAGGCAAGCAGATGCGGGGGCTCGGCGCCGAAGCTGCGCCAGATCGAAGCCACAAGGCCGTAGTCGCCATCATAGACGAAGCTGAAGATCAGCCCGGTTGCGATCTCCGCCAGGATATAAGGCATGAAGAACAGCATGCGCAGCGCCACCGCCCCCCGAAAGCGCTCGGCCAGCATCAAGGCCAGGGTGAGCGCAAGGGGTAGCTGGATGGCGAGCGAAACAGCGATGATCAGGCCGTTGTTACGCAGAGCGAGCCAGAAGGCGCGGGTCTCCAGCACGAAGCGGTAATTGTCCAGGCCAATCCAGCTGGTCGGCCTGCCGAACCCGTTCCAATTGAAGCCCGAATACCAGGCTGCTTCGCCGATCGGCAGCACAACGAACAACGTGAACAATAGCAGCGCCGGCGGCAGGAACAGGATGAGCACCGTCAGCCTGCCGTCCCAACTCGGGCCACGGACCGTGACCTGGGGCACCATCTCGCCAGCAGCGCCGATCGCCGACACGCTCGCGGTCCGCCGCGCCACCGTCAGTTGCCCTGCTTCCACGCCGCCTCGATCGCCTTGGCAGCCTCTTGCGGGCTCATGCTGCCGCCGGCGATCTCGGCCGTGACGTCGTTGACGACGCGGCCGACCGACGGACCCAGGCTCTGGTCATAGAAGTTCTGGTGATAGTTCGACTTTGCCAGATTGGCGGCGATCAGCTTCATGAAGGCGTTGTTGAGGCCGACATCCGCGCCCTGCACCACCGGGATAATGAAGTTGCCGGCGGCAAGCCGCGTCTGCACCTCTTTGGAGACGAAGTATTTCAGGAAATCGACGGCTTCCTTCGGCGAGCCTTTCGTAACCAGCCAACCGGTGATGCCCCCGAGCGTATCGGTCGGCGCGCCCTTGCCGCCGGTCACGACCGGGAAGTCGAACCAGCAGATCTTGTCTTCGGTCAATCCGACCTTGTCAGCGGCGAGAGCGCGCTGCAGATGATAGACCGTGCTGATCGCGAGCGTCATCGCCGCCTTGCCGTCCCCGAAATAGCCGACCGCCTGCGGGTTCTTGAAACCAAGGAAGCCATTCTGGAACGGTTGGAGATCCACGAGTTGCTTGAACAGCTCGCCGGATTTCTGGAAGGTTTCCCCGGCAAAGCCCCCGTTCTCGCCGCGCAGCGCCGCATCGAACGCCGCCTTGCCGCCGATGCGCACAGCAAGATGCGTCCAGTAGAAGTGCAGTGGCCATTTGTCGGCGCCGCCGACCACGATCGGGGTCACGCCGGCGGATTTCAACGCCTTCACGGCAGCAAGTAGATCGTCCCAGCTCTTGATCCCGGCAGGATCGACCTTCGCCTTGGCCATCAGTTCCTTGTTGCAGAGGAAGCCGACCTGCGAGAGCGCCGTGGGCAGACCATAAACGCGGCCGCTGCTGGTGAAGGCGGCGAGCGCCGCGGGTGTGAGACTGTCGCTGTAGCCTTTCACAGAATCGGTGATGTCGTCGAGCACGCCGGCCTCGATCTGCGTCTTCAGCACACCGCCGGCCCAGCTGTAGATGATGTTGGGTCGGTCTTTGGATTGCAGGATGGTCGGCAGCTTGGCCTTGTAGGCCTCGTTCTCGAGGAACTGCATCTCGACCTTGACGCCCGGATGCGCCCCCTCATAGGCGCGCGCAACCTCCTCCCAGATTTTGACCTGGGCCGGGTTGGCCTCGATGTGCAGCCACTTGACGGTCGTTTCGGCCGCAGCGAGGTTCGCCCCCAACAGGCAGGCGAGAACGGCCAGTCCCAGTTTCCCGAGCAGTCTCATCACATTCCTCCCGACGGCTTTCATTCTTTGGTGCAATCCTGCCTTCGATTTTTGAGGTACGCAACTAAAATTCTGATCTATGCACCTCACGAAGGAGGTCGCTAAGGTGAGCGGGAGAGTCGGGCTGCGCATCGCGCTGCCCCAACGCAAATCGAGGGATATCCATGGCTGCCGTTTATTCCGACCTCGCCGGCAAGGTCGTTCTCGTCACCGGAGGCGCATCCGGAATTGGCGCTGCGATCGTGCGGCGCTTCGCCCAGCAGAAATCCAATGTCGTGTTCTTCGACATCAAGGTTGGCGAGGGACAAACCCTGGCACGCGAGCTGTCGGATCAAGGTCTTAGCGCGCGTTTCATGCGTGTCGACTTGACCGATATCGCCGCGTTGCGGGCCGGTGTCGCGGAGGCGCGCAACGTGCACGGCGCGATCAACATCCTCGTCAACAATGCCGCACATGACGAGCGGCACAGCACCGAGGAAATGACACCGGAATATTGGGACAACCGTATCGCGGTCAACTTGAAGCACCAGTTCTTTGCTGCGCAGGCCGTGTTGCCCGACATGAAGGCGGCGAACGCCGGCGCCATCATCAATTTCGGCTCGGTGTCGTGGATCGCCGGACAAGGCGGCATGGCCGCCTACACCGCCAGCAAATCAGGCGTGATCGGTCTCACACGCTCTCTGGCGCGCGATTACGGCCCCTACAATATCCGCGTGAACGCGATAGCGCCGGGATGGATCATGACTGAGCGCCAGCTCGATAAATGGATGACGCCAGAGGGCGAGGTCGAGCTGATGCAACGACAATGCCTGAAGCGCAAGCTCATGCCGGACGAGGTCGCGAAGTTCACCATCTTCCTCGCTTCAGACGAAGCCTCCGCTTGCACAGCCCAGCACTACATCGTCGATGGCGGCTGGGTCTGAGGCGGACCAAACCAGATCGTGCAATGGCGGCGCCGCTACTTTGCCAGGCGAAACTTTCCGCCTTCGACCTTGATCAGAAAGGCCGAGCGTTCATCATAGCCGTTGTGATCGGCCTTGCTCATGTTCGACAGCCCGTTGTTGAGATAGATGTTCTGGCCACGTTCGAGTGCGTCCCGCAGAGCCGCGCGAAATTCGATTGTGCCAGGCTTTGCCATCTTCAGCGCATCCGGCGCAGCTTTTCCGATCAGCGCCACGACATCCCAGAGGTGAGCAGCGAACATGTTGGGCTTTTGCCCGTTCGCCGCTTCATACGCGGTCAAGAACTCCTCCGTCGAGCGACGGAATGGATCTCCCGCGGGAAGATCGGCGGCAATGGTAAATGCCTCGCCTGCGAATACCGCACCTTCGACGTTCGCGCCACCGAGCTTGATGAACTCCTCACTGGCTACGCCGTGTGTTTGAAATATCTTCCCGGCGTATCCGCGCTCGCGGAGCGCCTGCTGCGGCAAGACCGCCGGAGTTCCTGCGGACGCGATGAAGATGGCATCGGGATTGGTCGACATCACCTTCAGCGCCTGACCGGTGACGCTGGTGTCGGCGCGCGCGTAGACCTCATGTGTGGTCACGGTCAGCCCCAACGCAGGCGCGAGGCGGCTCACCTCCTTGTAGTAGCCCTCGCCATACCCATCCGAAACGCCTATATAGCCGAGCGTCTTCACGCCTGATGTCGCGATATGCTTGAGGATGGCAGCCGCCATGAGGTCGTCATTGGGAACGACCTTGAAAGCCCAGGCGCGCTTCTCATCCATTGGTTGAACGATGGCGGTAGCGGCAGCGAGCGACAGCAGCGGCGTCTGCGATTCAAGCGCGACATCCAGCATCGGCATGGTCACCGGGGTCAGAGAGGAGCCGACCAGCACGTCGACCTTGTCCTGGATCACCAGCCGGCGTGCGTTCTGGATGCCTTTGGTCGAATCCGACTCGTCGTCCAGGACGATATAGGTCACCTTCTCTCCACCGATCTCTTTCGGAAGAGCTGCAACCGTCTTTAGCTGCGGCTGTCCCAGTGCGGATCCGGGGCCGCTTGCCGAAATCACGATTCCAATTTTGATGTCCGCGTGAGCAGCATTTCCATAGAGGACGCATGCCACAAAAAGCGAGGCTCGCGCGAAACTGATCTTCATGTCCGGTTCCTCCCTGTCCGCTTTGATGCCTCCGCCGGCTGCATCGGGCGCCCCGGCTCGAGCTTGCAGGTGCTGCACCCGAGGTACCGTCGCCACTCAGAAGGCATGTCGTCCGACATACGCGTTTCCTCCTGCGGTCCCGAGCAACCGGGCGAACCATGCTAAGCGGATCGCGGCAACGTGTCTGTCCCTAGCGGTAGGGACAAGACATAGATCGCCGAACCGGAATTCCGAGGTAGGCGGACGCACCGCCGCGTTCTCGCGGCGCATTTCGCCCGAGCTTTGCTTGGTCATTCCACCCTCTTGTCCAAGAGGGCGCAGGGAAGGCCGGGTGCTGACCTCGCACCCGCGGTCCGCTGCGCGAAAAGCAC
>NZ_JBVVPL010000008.1:0-61799 GCF_055807615.1 Bradyrhizobium sp. MV1.5
GGAGAGGGGTAGCCACGAACTCTGCTCTCGCCGGTGGCTACCCCCCTCTCTGCCCCTCCCCCACAAGGGGGGAGGGAGCGCAGCGTGCCCTGTGCGGGAATGGTCGCTACGGCCAGTCAGTTCGACTTCGTCACCGGTGCGGCTGCCGGTTGCGCCGCGGCCTGCGGAGCGCGGCCGACGACGACGGTCAGGAGGCCCTGGCCCCAGAGCCGCCTTGCGGCCGCCTTGGCGTCGTCCATGGTGACCGCATCGACGACGGCGTTGCGCTTCTCGATATAGTCGATCGGCAGCTTGTCCTGTTGATATTGCAGCAGCGCCTGCGCGAGCTTCGAGGAGGTGTCGAGCGCCAGCATCTGCGAGCCCTTGAGGTAGGACTTGGCCTCGTCGAGCTCCTTCTGCGTCGGGCCTTCCTCGGCGATCCGGCGCACTTCCTTGTCGATGGCGTCGATGGTGTCGCCGGCGCGGTCGGCGCGGGTGCCGGTATTGCCGATGAAGACCGCCGAATGCTCCATCCAGAGCAGCGATTCGAACACAGAATAGGCCAGCCCGCGCTTCTCGCGCACCTCGCGATAGAGCCGCGAGGACAACCCGCCGCCGCCGAGGATGTGGTTGACGACATAGGCTGCCATGAAGTTCGGATCGCTGCGCTTCACCCCGGGGCCGCCGAAGGTGATCACGGTCTGGGGCACGTCGAGCGTCACGAAGGCGCGTTGCGGCGGCTTTGCGGCCTCGACGTCGGGGACCGGCACGAGATTGGCCTTGGCAGGCAGGCTGCCAAACGTGTGGTCGAGCAGCTTGCCGAGCGTATCGGGATCCACGTCGCCGACCACCGCGATCTTGAGCGTGTCCTTGGCGAGCACGCGGCCGACATAATCCTTCATATCGGCAACCGTGATGGTCGGAACGCTGTCGAGGTTGCCGTTGGACTGCCGACCGTAGGGATGACCGCCGAAGGCGACCTCGAGGAATTTGCGGCTCGCCAGCGAGGTCGGGTTGGTGGTCTCGCGGCGCAGGGCCGAGATTACCTGCGAGCGAATGCGTTCGACGTCGGCAGTTTCGAAATGCGGCGAGGTCAGCGCGCTTCGCAGCAGGTCGAAGGCCTCGTCCTTGTTGTCGCGCAGCATGCGCAGGCTGCCGCGGAAGGTGTCGCGGGTTGCGCTGAAAGAGAGCTCGATGGCGCGGCGATCGAGTCGCTCATGGAAGGTCTTGGAATCGAGATCGCCGGAGCCTTCGTCGAGGAGATCGCCGACCAGATTGGCGACGCCCGACTTGTCCTTGGGATCCTGGGCCGAGCCGCCGGCAAAGGAATATTCCATGGCGATCAACGGAACGGTCGCATCCTGCACGAACCAGGCCTCGATGCCACCCGGCGAGGTCAAGTGCTGGATCTTTGCAGCCGCCTGCGACGGCGAAACGGTAGCGAGCGCGAGTGCTGCGCCGGTGGCAAAGGAGAATGCAACGCGTCGAAGGAAGGGATGGGTCACGAACGCTTCTCCTCGCGCTTGGCGGCGCCGGTGTCCTTGATCAGATAGCCCGTCACCGAGCGCTTCTTCTCGAGCCATTTCTGCGCGACGGTGCGGACCTGCTCGGCGGTGACGGCGCGGATGCGATCTGGCCAGCTCCGGATGTCCTCGATCGACAGGCCCGTGGTCAATGCACCGCCATACCAGCGCGCCAGCACCGCCTGGTTGTCCTGAGCGTAGATCGCCTCGGCGATGAGCTGGGTCTTGACCCGCTCGAGATCCTCGGCACGGATCGGATTCTGCGCGATGTCGGCAATGACGCCGTCGATCACCTGCTCGACCTCAGCGAAGCTGACGCCGGATTTGGGGGAAGCCGAGATCGCGAACTGGGTCGGGTCGAGCGAGATGCTCGAATAGCTGGCGCTGGCGGAGACCGCGAGCGGCTTGTCGACCACGAGCGCGCGGTAGAGATAGGAATTGCTGCCGCTGCCCATCAGCTGCGCCAGCACGTCGAGGGCCGCGCTTTCGCCGGCCGCAGCCGTGGTCGCCGAGGGCACCAGGTAATAGCGTCGCAAGCCGGGTTGCTCGACGCGCGGATCGGCCAGGGTCACGGAGCGCGGCGCCGCGGGCTCCGGCTCCTGCGGGCGGACGCGGCGCGCCGGGATTGCGGGCTGGGCCGGGATGGAGCCGAAATTGCGCTCGACCAGCGGGCGGATGTCGGCGGGCTCGACGTCGCCGGCGATCACGAGGGTCGCGTTGTTCGGCGCATAGAAGCGGCGGTAGAAGGCGAGCGCATCCTCGCGATCGAGCTTCTCGATCTCCTGATGCCAGCCGATCACCGGCCGGCCGTAGGGATGATTGAGATAGAGCGCCGCCATGATCTGCTCGTTCAGCCGCGCGTCCGGATTGTTGGCGACGCGCATGTTGTATTCTTCGAGCACGACGTCACGCTCGGGCAGCACGTTCTCGTCCTTGAGGATCAGGCCGGTCATCCGATCGGCCTCGAACTCCATCATCTTCGGCAGCTGCTCTTTCGGTACCCGCTGGTAATAGTTGGTGTAGTCGACCGAGGTCGAGGCGTTCTCGTTGCCGCCGACGCGGAGCACGGTCTGGGAGAATTCGCCGACCGGATGCTTCGATGTGCCCTTGAACATCAGGTGCTCGAGGAAGTGCGCGAGCCCGGACTTGCCCGGCGTCTCGTCCGCCGAGCCGACCTTGTACCAGATCATCTCCGTGACCACGGGCGTGCGATGGTCGGGGATCACCACGACCTGGAGACCGTTGCTGAGCGTGAAACTGGCGGGCGGCGCAGACGTGACGGTCGTCTGGGCGAGTGCGCTGCCGACGTCGAGGGCAGATGTCGAGAGCAGCGCGGCGAAGAGGCAGGCAACCGATCGGTGTGAGGACATCACGATCCTTGTGAAAGCCCGGACTCCGATGTCCGGGCGTGAAAACACGGCATGCTACACCGCGCAACTTTGAGCTTCGGGTCACGAAGCAGAGAACGCGGTCAAGTTGTACTTAAAAATAGGTCATCTGCCGCGTCCGGCCTACACCGTACGATTGCGGCGGGTCTACGCCTGGTTGCGACGGGCAAGGAGCCTATTGCTCCCTTTCCTTACCCGACCTGACGTCGAAATAGGTCCGCCGCGACTTATCCTCGCCGGTACCATAGGCATAGCTCGACGAAGGCGTCTGATATCCCGGCGGCGGCTCGGTCAGAGACTGACGCGGCGGCTCGGACGTAAATGGCTTGTTCTCGCTCTTGTTGTTCGAAAACATGTTCCACAGACCGCCGGTATAACCGAGCTCGGCCGGGCTCATCGTCGGGTGGTTGACATCGCCGCCCGGCGCGACCGGATCCCTGCTGGTCTTTTCGGCGGCGGCCGTCTTGCTGGCGCTCAACTCGGCGGGCGACAGCGGCTGGGCGTTTTTCCAGTACTCCTCTGCCCCGTTGCGGCCGCCCTTTTTCCGCTGAGCGACGGCCTCCTTGCGGCGCCTCACGTCCGGATCCTTCGGCCAGTTCGGTGCGTTGGCGGCGTCGGCGCTGGCGGGCGGCGGCAAATCGAGCTTGGGCGGCACCACCAGCGGCGACCGCTCGCGGTACTCAATGCCCTTCTTTTCCATACCCTTGGCGCCAATACCGGACATCAGATTGTCGATGAGCTTCTCTTCGAAGGTCATGTCGTCGTCGTCCTCGCCGTCGTCACCGGCGCGGGCGGCGCCAGCCGACATGACGAGACCGATGCCGAGCGCGACAGCGGACAATTTCAACGCCCGCCAGAACCCCTGCCGGGGGTCTCCAACCATCGAACTGCTGGTCTTCGAGCTGCGCATCACTGTACCTGTTCCAAATTGTGGCAGTTTGCCGCTCTCGCGCGGCATAATCCCTCGCAAAAGCAAGGTTCCGCCTGCCGGTCCGTATCGGCCGGGATCAGGGCGCTTTTGCGGCGGGTACCCCCAGGAAGGAATCATACAATAGCGCCGCCACGCCAGCAACGATGGCCACGTCCGCGAGGTTGAACACGTACCAATTATAGGTCTTTCCGCCGATCTCGATGTGGAACAGGGCGAAATCGACCACCGCGCCATAGGCCAGGCGGTCGATGCCATTGCCGATCGCGCCGCCGATGATCAGGCCGAGCGCGATGGTTGCCAGCAGGGTGTGCGAGCGGGCCATCCAGATCGCCAGCGCGACCACGGCGAGGACCTTGACCGCCATCAGCGCCATTTGCGCGGCCTGACCGTCGTTCTGGAGCCAGCCGAAGCTGATGCCGATGTTCCAGGCCAGCACCAGGTCGAAGAACGGGGTCACGGTCACCGCGCCGCGACGGGCGAGGTCGAACATGTTCAGCAGCCAGAGCTTTGAGGCCTGGTCGGCCACGAGCGTGACCACGGCCGTGAGGATGCCGGCGCGAAGCGGGGTCATGGGCGGGTGATCTCTGTCGCCACCACAAGCACCGCCGTCGTCCCGGCGAACGCCGGGACCCATACTCCGAGGCGATCATTGTTTGAAAGACTCGTGGTCATCAGCCTTCGCTGCAATCGGCGGTGGTGGTTATGGGTCCCGGCCTTCGCCGGGACGACGCAGAGTTAAACGCTGACCCCCAGCGCTTTCCATTCGCGCAGCGCCTTGGCGTCGCGCGGGGTGACGTCGGGGTATTCGGGGTCTTCACCCACCGTCGGCGAAATCTTCCAGGAACGGGCGCATTTGGTGCCGACCGCCTTTTCCACCACAACCGCCACGCCTGGAACCGCATCGAGACGGAAGGCGGAAGCCGGCGCCTCGCCCTCGCGCACCTCGTAGTTCGAGGTGATACAGATCTCGGCGAGGTCGGTGTCGAACAGGGTTGCAAGCATGTCGCGGTCGGCGACATAGATGCCCGGCGATGCCTCCAGCGACGAGCCGATGTTCTTGGCGGCGCGTTCGAGCTCCAGCGCACCGGTGACGACGCGGCGGACGTTGCGGATCGCTTCCCACTTCGCGGCGAGCTTGTCGTCGCGCAAGCTTTCGAGGTCGTCGGGAAACTGCGTCAGGTGAACCGAGGGCTCGGCGTTGGGCCTGTACATGCGCCAGGCTTCCTCCGCGGTGAAGCTGAGGATCGGCGCCAGCCATTTCAGGATCGAGCTGCACAACAGATCGATCGTGGTCAGCGCTGCCTTGCGCGTCGGCGAGGACGGCGGATCGCAATACAGCGTGTCCTTGCGGATGTCGAAATAGAACGCGGAGAGCTCACTGTTCAGGAAGGCGGACAAGGTTGCGACCACGGTCTTGTAGTCGAACTCCTGATAGGCCTTGCGGACGACGGCAGCACGGACCGCGAGTTCGTGCAGCATCAGCCGTTCGAGCTCGGGCATGTCGGCGGGCGCGACTGCGTCGGCCGGCTTGTAGTGATCCAGCGTTCCCAGCATCCAGCGCACGGTGTTGCGCAGCTTGCGATAGGTCTCGATGGTGTTCTTCAGGATCTCCGGACCGATGCGCTGGTCGTCGGCATAATCGGTGGCGCAGACCCACAGGCGCAGGATATCCGCGCCCGAATCCTTGATCACCTTTTGCGGCTCGACGGTGTTGCCGATCGACTTCGACATCTTGCGGCCATTCTCGTCGAGCGTGAAGCCGTGGGTGAGCACGATGTCGTAGGGCGCGCGGCCGCGCGTGCCCGCGCTTTCCAGCAGCGAGGAATGAAACCAGCCGCGATGCTGGTCGCTGCCTTCCAGATACATCACGGTGTCGTCGCCGCCATCGACCTTGCGGACGATATTGCCGAGCTGCGGGAAGTTCTGGCGATTCTCGAGCACGAAGGCATGTGTGGAGCCGGAATCGAACCAGACGTCGCAGATGTCGTCGATCTTCTTCCAGTCTTCCTTCGCGCGCGATCCAAGGAAGCGCTCGCGGGCGCCTTCCATGTACCAGGCGTCGGCGCCTTCCTCCATGAAAGCCTCGGTGATGCGCTGATTGACGATCTCGTCCTGCAGGATCTCGGCCGAGCCGTCGCTCTTCTCGCGCACGAACACGGCGATCGGAACGCCCCAGGCGCGCTGGCGCGAGATCACCCAGTCCGGACGGTTGGCGATCATGCCGTTGATGCGGTTCTCACCCGACGGCGGCACCCATTGCGTGACCGAGATCGCATGCAGCGCGCGGGCCCGCAGTGTATCGCCCTTCTTGGCGTGGCCATCTTCGCTGATGTCCTTGTCCATCGCGATGAACCATTGTGGCGTGTTGCGGAAGATCACCGGCTTCTTCGAGCGCCAGGAATGCGGATACTGGTGCTTGAGGCGGCCGCGCGCGAGCAGCTTGCCGGCCTCGACCAGCGCCTTGATCACGGCCTCATTGGCATCGCCCTTCTCGCCCTTGTCGTTTAGCACGCGCTTGCCGGTGAAGCCGGGGGCCTGCCCGGTATAGGCGCCGTTCTCATCGACAGTGTAGGGGATAGCGGTCGAGATGCCGCGCTCATCGAGCTCGCGGGTGTTGGCCATCCACACGTCGAAGTCCTCGCGGCCGTGGCTCGGCGCGGTGTGCACGAAGCCGGTGCCGGTATCGTCGGTGACATGCTCGCCGGCGAGCAGCGGCACGATGAATTCGTAGCCGCCATCGAGGCCGCGCAAGGGATGGGCGCACTCCACGGCGTCCAAGGTGTCGCCGGGAATGTCGCGCAGCTTCTCATAGGCCGTGACGCGCGCCTGCTTGAATACCTCTGCGGCGAGCGCATCGGCCAGGATCAGGAGATCGCCGGTCTTCGCCCAATTGTCTGCGGCCGCATCCGTCACCTTGTAGAGGCCGTAGGCGATCTTCGGCGAGAACGAGATCGCGCGGTTGCCGGGCAGTGTCCAGGGCGTGGTGGTCCAGATCACGACCGAAGCATTGGCGAGCGCACCATGTGCCGGGGACGTGACGGGAAACTTCACCCACACCATGTCGGAGGTGTAGTCCTCGTACTCGACCTCGGCCTCTGCAAGCGCGGTCTTCTCGACCACGCTCCACATCACCGGCTTGGAGCCGCGATACAGCGTACCGTTGGCGGCAAACTTCATCAGCTCGCGGGCGATCTGCGCTTCGGCCGGATAGCTCATCGTCTGATAAGGATGATTCCAGTCGCCGATGATGCCGAGCCGCTTGAACTCCTCGCGCTGCACGTTGATCCAGTGTGTCGCATAGGCGCGGCATTCCTTGCGGAATGCCACCATCGCGGCGGAGTCGCGGAAGTCGGGCTTCTGCTTGCCCTTGGAGCGGTAGTTCTCCTCCTCGATCTTCCATTCGATCGGCAGGCCGTGGCAGTCCCAGCCGGGCACATAGTTGGAGTCGAAGCCGAGCATCTGCTGGCTCTTGGTCACGACGTCCTTGAGGATCTTGTTCAGCGCGTGCCCGATATGGATGTTGCCGTTGGCGTAGGGCGGGCCGTCATGCAGCACGAATTTGGCGCGGCCCTGGGCTTCCTGGCGCAGCTTGTCGTAAAGGCCGATGTCGTTCCAGTATTTCAGCAGCTCCGGCTCGCGCTGCGGCAGGCCGGCGCGCATCGGGAATTCGGTCTGCGGCAGGAACAGGGTTTTCGAATAGTCTTTGGCTTCGGATTTTTGGGACTTTTGTGGCTTGTCGGACATGAGGCTGACTGGCTCGGAAGGGGCGCGGGAACGGATGGCGATGCGGAATCGCGGGTGAAACGACAACATCCCGGTCTTGCGCCGAGCCGAAGGCTCAGGCGGAAGCCGGGCCGCTAATCCCTATGATGCGCCGCGCAAACATGGGCTCTCCATAGCAGGGGGCCAAGGGAAGCGCAAAAGGTTCGGCGCGCCCGTTTTCGGCCTCAGTCGATCGTCCCAAGCCTCGGAAACGCGTCCGGGGCGGCGGCGAGCATGGCGCGGGCACGGGCGGAATCGTCGTCCATCTGGCGGATCAGGGCCTCCAGGCTGTCGAATTTCAGCTCCTCGCGGATGAAGCCGATAAAGGCGCAGTCGAGCGTCTGTCCGTAAAGATCGCCCTTGAAGTCGAACAGGAAGATTTCCAGCAGCGGCGCACCATTATCAAACGTCGGGCGGCGGCCGAAGCTTGCCACCCCATCCAGCCGCTCCGCGCCGCGGCCGACCCGCACCGCATAGATGCCGTGCTTGAGGCCACAATTGGCATCGAGGCGGATATTGGCGGTGGGATAACCGAGGTCGCGGCCGCGCTTCTCGCCGTGGATGACCTCGCCGGTGATGAACCAGGGCGCGCCGAGCATGGCCGTGGCCTCGTCGAGTTGGCCTTCGGCGAGCGCGATCCGGATCGCGCTGGACGAGACCGGCCGCTCGTCGATATCGACATGCGGCTGCACGTCGACCTCGATGCCGAGCCGGGGCGCCTCGTTGACGAGGAGGCTCGGCGAGCCGACCCGACCCTTGCCGAAATGGAAGTCGTAGCCGACGGCGATTCCGCCGATGCCCAGGCGCCCGATCAGGTCGTGGTGAATGAAGTCTTGCGCGCTGGTCCCGGCGCGGGACTTGTCGAAGGTCATGACCACGGC
The DNA here is from genome assembly GCF_055807615.1 of Bradyrhizobium sp. MV1.5. Classification (NCBI taxonomy): domain Bacteria; kingdom Pseudomonadati; phylum Pseudomonadota; class Alphaproteobacteria; order Hyphomicrobiales; family Nitrobacteraceae; genus Bradyrhizobium; species Bradyrhizobium sp. MV1.5. The sequence continues at coordinate 8,465 of NZ_JBVVPL010000008.1, forward strand.
GCCGTCAAGTCCGGTGCCGGCCAGAAGCCGTAGCTTGGCACGCTCGTCCGTCAGGCGGAATTGCGGGGTGTTGGGGCTGAAAAACCGGCGCGGATGCGGCTCGAAGGTCAATGCCAGCGCAGGGCGGCCATGTATCCGGCCCATTTCCAGGGCTGCGGCGATCACGGCGCGATGGCCGAGATGAACGCCGTCGAAATTGCCCATGGCGACCACGGCACCCCTTGCAATGGCGGAGTCCGGCGTGGTGTCGCGGATAACGGTAAAATGCGGAGCCATCAGGGGAATCTCGAGCCGGCGGGACCGGCCGGGACCGTGGCGCGACGGGCCGGATGAAGTCAAGCGGGAGGGGGCGGCCGCATCGAAAGCGATATCAGTCCACCGGGGGCGTTCCCAGTTAACGCGCTGTTTAACGCCTTGGTGCTAGTCCTTGGGCATGGAACCGCGGGGCTCCGGCCCGGCTGGTCCGATCGTAATATTTCCTGGTTTGCGTTTGGGGGAGTCGAGATGGCGGTTGATTTGTCGATGTCGGTTCTGGTGGTTGACGACTACAGCACCATGATCCGTATCATCAGGAACCTCCTGAAGCAGCTTGGCTTCGAGAATATCGATGATGCAAGCGACGGTTCGGCAGCGCTGAACAAGATGCGCGGCAAGAAGTACGGGCTCGTGATTTCCGACTGGAACATGGAGCCGATGACGGGTTACGACCTGCTGCGCGAAGTGCGCGCGGATCCGAACCTCGCCACCACGCCCTTCATCATGATCACGGCCGAATCGAAGACCGAGAACGTGATCGCGGCCAAGAAGGCCGGCGTGAACAACTACATCGTCAAGCCGTTCAACGCGGCGACGCTGAAGACCAAGATCGAGGCGGTCTTCCCGGACATGGCGAGCGCGTAAGGCGCGATCGAAGCCATCGATTGAATTCGGAAGGCCCGGGCGATTGTCCCGGGCTTTCTGCGTCGGGTTCGTCGTTCCGGATTCGATGCCCCAAATCAACCGGGAACGACGATCAGCCTCGCTACCACTTCAGTTCGCGCATCAGCGCCTTCGGTGGATGGCCGAACAATTCCAGCACCGAAGCCGGGTCGAGCTGGTCGAGACCCTCGAACTCCTCGGCATGGATGCCGCGGGTCACGAACAGGCAATCGATGCCGAACGCGCGCGCGCCGGTGAGGTCGGTCCGGACGGAATCGCCGATCGCGAGCACCTTTTTACGGTCGATCTGGTGGCCTTGGCGTTCGCCGGCGAGCGCCATCGCGCGCTCGTAGATCGGCCGGTGCGGCTTGCCGTAGAAGATCACCTCGCCGCCGAGCTCGCGATAGAGCTCCGCGATCGCGCCGGCGCAATAGATCAGCCGGTCGCCGCGTTCCACCACGATGTCGGGGTTGGCACAAACCAGCGTCAGCTTGCGCTCGCGCGCCTTCAGCATCATGCCGCGATAGTCTTCCGCCGTCTCGGTCTCGTCGTCATAGAGGCCGGTGCAGACGATGTAATCGGCTTCCTCCAGCGGCGCGGTCGCCGCATCGAGGCCGCGATAGATCGAGTTGTCGCGCTCGGGGCCGAGCCAGAACATCTTGCGGCCGGGATGGTCGGCGACATAGAGCCGCGTCAGGTCGCCCGAGGACACGATCGCGTCATAGGTCTCGTCGGCGACGCCGAGCTTGCGCAATTGCCGCTGCACGGAGTCGGCCGGGCGCGGCGCGTTGGTGATCAGGATGACCGTACCGCCGTGGCTGCGATAGGTGTGCAGCGCCTCGCAGGCTTCGGGGAAGGATTCGAGACCGTTATGGACCACGCCCCAGATGTCGCTGAGCACGACGTCCACGCCAGCCACGAGTTCACGCAGGCTTTCGGCGAAATGCAGCGTGGTCATGATGCGCGCGGCCGATCAGATGCGGCGCGCGAGCGCGGCGTTGCCGGTGACGCGCTGTGGCGCGGACGCAGCCGACGTTGCGCTTGAGCTCGGTGTGCCGGAGCCATTGGATCCCTGAGTGTCCTGTGCCTGGTTCGGCGCGGCGGTAGCAGATGACCCCTCCGGCCGCAATGGCCGGGGCGGCGCGAACAGGAACCCTTGGCCGAACCGCACGTCATAGTCGAGCAGGTCGATCACGGCTCGCTCGCCCTCGATCCGCTCGGCGATCAGATCGATGCCGAAGCGGCCGAGCAGGTCGGAGAGGTCGGACGGATGGATGTCCGAGGCCGAAGCCTGCCTGGGGTCGAGCAGGAGCGAGGCAGGCACCTTGATGAAGCGCACGCCGCGATCGGCGAGCTCGCGCGGTTCGATACGCAAATCGGTGACATGGTCGATCGAGAAACGGAAGCCGCGCTGGGCGAGCGCGGCGAGATTCTCGGTCTCGGCCGGGCCGAGATTGCGGAAGGTCGATTGCTTGAACTCCAGCACCAGCGAGGGCGCCAGCGCCCGGTTGGCTTCGAGGAAATCGAGGTATTGCGCGAAGGTCGTGGAATTGCCGAGCGTGGAAGCCGCGACGTTGCAGAACACGCCGACCTCCTTGTTGCGTACCATCAGGCGTCGCAGCACCTGCACGCAGCGCAGCATCACCATGTTGTCGATGCGCCCGATCAGGCCGGAGGCCTCGGCGATGCTGATGAACTCCTCGGCCGCGACCAGCTGGTCGCGCTCGTCGCGCAGGCGCGTCACGGCCTCGTAGAAGCGGACCTTGCGCTGTGGCAGCGTCACCATCGGCTGGAGGAAGATGTCGATGCGGTTCTCGTCGATCGCGTTGCGGAGCGTCGCCAGCAATTGGGTCTGGTTGCGGCCGTTGGCGGTCTGAACCGGATTGGCGGTCTGGGTCGGGATTGACGGTGGTGCCGGCCGTGGCGGCGGCGCGGGCGCCGGGGGAGGGGTGGCCGGCCGCTCCTCCTCGAATGAAGCCATCAGGTCGAGCGGCGCGTCCGGCTCCAGCCTCGCGACCGGAGCGGGGGCGGGGGCCGGCGCGTTGCCGGCCATCAGATCCTCATGCGCCGATACGGTGGTGGCGAGCTGCCTGACCAATCCGCCGAGCTCGTTGATCTCGCCGACCACCGACTGGATGCGGTCTGAGTTGGCCGAATTGGAGGAGGCGATGCGTGCTTCGATCGTGGCAAGCCGGCGGCCGAACTCGGCGACCTGGCGGGCGAGGTCGGCGGTGCCGCGCGAAAGATCGGTGATCTGGCCGCCGACGTCGCTGCGGTCGCGCAGTCGCATCGACACTGCATTGTAGAGGATCAGGAAGGTCAGCGCCGTCAGCGCCACGATCGCGGATTCGGTTCCGCTGATCCCGGCGACCGCGTAGAGCACGAGCCCAAGCGAGGCGGCGACCAGAACCATGCAGATGGCGATGAAGATCGTCGAAATACGAATCATGCCGCGCGTTACGCCTCAAGAGCTGACTGCCTGACCGGGAAAATACGGGTGCTGTCTCGAACCCGTCACGCCGCATGCTCCCCCAAGCGGCATGAGCTTAACATCATTGTTGATTCGAGGGGATAGCGGCTCTCTTGCGGCTCAAGTCAGGCCGGCCCGGCGAAAACCTTCCAGATAGCGCTCGCGGTCGGGGGCGAGCTTGATCGGCATGAACTCTGCGATCCAGGCGAGCGAGACGTTCGGCTGGGCGCGGCGGAGTTCCTTCAGCGCCGCACGGGCAATCTCGCCGTGACCCGCCATGCCGGCGGCCGCGGTCAGCACCCGGTGCGCGCCGACGAAGTCGCTACGCTGGCGCAAGGCCTCCTGGGCGAGCCGGATGGCCTCCTCGTCGTCGCCGCCAAGAAAACGGGCATAGGCGGCGATGCCGAAATAGACGGGAGCATAGGGGTCGCGCGGACTGAGACGGATGGCGCGGCGCGCGGCCTCGTCGGCATCCTGCCAGCGCCCGCAATAGCTCAGCGCCAGGCCATAATAGCCCTGCGCCAGCGCAAAGTTTGGATTGAGCCGCAGCGCGGTCTCGAATTCGGCAAGCGAATCGTCGAATCGCCGCGCGAACAGATCGACATGGCCGAGCGCATTATGGGCCCAGGCATCCTCGTTATCGGCGCGAATCGCAGCCCGCGCCGCACGCTCGGCGGCCGGCATTGCCGTGGTCATATCCATCCAGCCCATATGCGCCGTGAACATGTAGCTGGTGCCGAGCAGTCCGAGCGCCTTGCCGTAGTTGGGGTCGAGTGCGATGGCCTTTTCGAGCAGGGCCTGTGCGACCAGGTGGTCCTGCCGTGTCACGCGCCAATAGTGGGAGAGCGCGCGCATCAGCAGATCCCAGGCATCCATGCTCTCGGGCGCCTTGCGCTGGGCGCGAAAATTTTCCGCAGCGTAGAGCTGCGGCTCGATCGCGGCGACGATGTGTTCGGTGATCTCGTCCTGCACGGCGAAGACATCGGCGAGCTTGCGGTCATAGCGTTCGGCCCAGAGATGGCTGCCGGTGGCGGTGTCGTTGAGCTGCGCGGTGATGCGGACGCGGTCGCCCTCCTTGCGAACGCTGCCCTCCACGACATAACGCACGCCGAGCTCCTCGGCGATTTGTCGCAGGTGAACCGTGCGGCCCTTGTAGATGAAGGAGGAGTTGCGCGCGATGACGAAGAACCATCGCAGCTTCGACAGCGCCGTGATGACGTCCTCGCTGATGCCGTCTGAGAAATAATCCTGCTCGGCCTCGCCGCTCATATTGGTGAAGGGCAGGACGGCGATCGCGGGGCGGTCGGGCAGCGGCAAGCCTGCCGGTGTCGGAGCAGCCGGCTTGATCGCACCAGCCGGGTTTGTCGCCCCGGTGAGCTCAGTCACCTCGCCGACGAACCGCACGCCCTTGCGCGCAATGGTGCGGATCAACCGCTGCTGCTCGCCAGTGTCGTCGACCGCGCGCCGCGCAGCGTTGATCCGGCTGGTCAGTGTCGATTCCGAGACGACGCGGCCGTTCCAAATCGCATCGAGCAGATTGTCCCGCGTCACCACGCGCTCGCGGTTGCGGACCAGATAGAGCAGAAGGTCGAACACCTGGGGCTCAAGGGAGACGAGCGCACCCGACCGCCGCAGCTCGCGGCGCTCGGAATCGAGCATGAAATCCTCAAATTGGTACGCCACGCTGCGCCCCGGTCCACACTCGGAAATCAAGGTGCTCTCAGCCTAAAATAATGCCGGTCTCAAGGCCAGAAGGCCAGATGCGCCCTATCGTCCCGGCGTTTTCAACCGCAGGAGATTGCCATGTCGACATCCGCCGCCCTCAAGCCGACCGCCGTCCAACCCGATCTTGCTGCCGTCAAGCAGCGTCAGCACGTTGCGTGGTCGTCCGGCGACTATGCCATCGTCGGCACCACCTTGCAGATCGTCGGAGAGCAGCTCTGTGAAGCCTTGGATTTACGTGCCGGCAGCAAGGTGCTGGATGTCGCCGCCGGCAATGGTAATGCGACGCTGGCCGCCGCACGACGCTGGTGCGACGTGACATCCACCGATTACGTGCCGGCGCTGCTCGAGCGTGGACAGGAGCGGGCGACGGCGGACCATCTGACGGTCGAATTTCGCGAAGCGGACGCCGAAGCGCTCCCCTTTGCCGATGCGAGCTACGATGTCGTGCTCTCGACCTTCGGCGTGATGTTCACGCCCGACCAGGACCAGGCGGCCTCCGAGCTCGCGCGGGTCTGCAAATCCGGCGGCAAGATCGGCCTTGCCAACTGGACGCCGCAGGGCTTCATCGGCCAGCTGTTCAAGGTTATCGGCAAGCATTTGCCGCCGCCGGCCGGTGTGAAGTCGCCGGCGCTGTGGGGCACGCAGGCTCGACTTGAGGAAATGTTCGGCGGCGCGGCCTCGGATATCGCAGCCGAGCCGCGCATGTTCGTGTTCCGCTATCGCTCGCCCGACCACTGGCTCGACGTCTTCAAATCCTATTATGGCCCGATGCTGAAGGCCTTTGCGGCGCTCGACGAGACCAGCCAGGCCGCGCTGCGGCACGATCTCATGACCCTGCTCGGTGAGTTCAATCATGCCGATGACGGCACGGTGGTCGTGCACAGCGAATATCTGGAGGCGGTGATCACCAAGCGTTGATTGTGGTCGAGACATGGTCAGGCCGGCTTCGGCCTGACCATCGCGTCAGGATGGCACTGCGGCGCCGACCGTGTCGGCCGAGACGGCCTGGCGGGTGCCAAGCGGCTTGGGCGCCCCCGTGGTCGTGTCGCGCAGGGTCTGCCGTTCGATCTCCGAATTCAGCTCGGCCCCGAACATGATGACGATGGCCGACATCCACATCCACATCATCAAACCGATCGCAGCGCCGAGCGAGCCGTAGGTCGCATTGTAATTGGCGAATTCGGACAGATACCAGGACAGCAGCGCCGAGCCGGCGATCCAGAGGATCGCGGCGGTCACTGCGCCGGGGCTCAGCCATTGCCAGCGCGGGGCGTCGCGGCTGGGCGCGAAGCGGTAGAGGACGGCGAGCGCCGCAAGAAGAATGACGAACAGCACCGGCCATCGCGCCAGCGCCACGATCGTCTTGCTTTCGGGCGCCATGCCGAGGTGATTGAGCGCGAGCGGGAAGGCAACGACGGCGCCCACCATCAGCAGCAGGGCAACGATGCCACCGACCGTGAAAGCCAGTGAGACTGAGTTCAGCCGGATGAAGCTGCGCTTTTCACGCTCTTCATAGGCGACGTTGATGGCGTCGAAGATGGCCTTGACGCCGGCATTGGCGCTCCAGATCGCGAGGACGAGGCCAAACAGGAAAGTGAAACCAAGGGTCGCGCCGCCGTTCGACACGACCCGGGCGACCTGGTCCTCGACGATCTGGAATGCGCCTTCGGGCAGCATCATCGCGAGCGATTGCAGGTTGGAACTGATCGTCGAGGGGTCGGCGAACAGGCCATAGAACGAAACCAGAGCCGTGATCGCGGGAAAGATCGCGAGCAGCCCGAAAAAGACGACGCCGCCGGCGGTCGCGAGCAGGCGATCGTCGTCGATGCGCTGATAGGTGCGCCAGAAGACGTCCTTCCAGCCTGCCCAAGGGATCGCGAACGGGCTTTTCGCGCGGCGGCCGCGGCCGGGCTGCGAGGCGGCACCCGTCGGGCTCGTTTCCGGCGAATTCGCCTCGCCTTTGCGGTGGTCTTGCGGAGGTCCCGGCCGGACCATGCCGGAATCCTGGAAATACCGTTCCGCGGTGAGCACGAACACGGTCGTGGCTGCCACTAACAGCCAGCTGTCAAATTGTTCGGCGCGCCGCATAGGCATTCAGGTCTCCGCTCCGTGGCCGTTACGCCGCCGGCGCGCGGCCGTGAGCCCGACCAGCCCAACGGCCGCGAGCATCAGCCCGAGTTGCACGGGCCGGTTGGACCGAGCCGGCCACGTGCTGCCGCCATGTCCTGGTTGATGTCCTCGTTCGCCCGGCGCGAGCGGCGCCAGGGGAATTGTCGTGGCGACCTCTTTCACCGCCTGTTTCACCGTTCCGCGCGGGATGCGCGGGGTGGCGATCGCCACGCGCAGGCGGCTGGCGAGCGGCACGATCGGCTTGGTCTTGCGCTTCATCTGGGCCATGGCCACGCCGGCGCAGGAGGCGGCCAGGATCAGAAGCACGCCGCCAACGGCGCCGAACCCCCAGAATTGCCCGTAATGGATTGCAACCCAGCGGTAGAGCGCGATCAGGCCGACGAAGAAGGCTGCGACGACGAACAAGCCCGCAACCGCGAGAAGTCCGGCCGCAGTCGCGTACGACGTCATGCGCCCTGTGGCCTGATTGCTCCGGTCACGGGCATAGGACTGGGCGGCGCGCTTGAGATGGTTGAGCTTGAGCGCGACGCCGGCGCGCAGCAATTCGCCCGATGGCGCAAGCATGCGGTTATCCTCCGAGTGCGAGAAAATTCGTCGGGGGATGAACGTGGCGGTATTTGACTTGTTCCGAACGAGGTCGGCCGCCGCAATGGATCAGCCGAGATCGGCTGCCGCGATCCAGAACACTTCGCCCTCGGAGTCCTCGGTGTCGAGCCAGAGCAGCGGCAGTTCGGGAAAGGCCTCGTCGACCAATTCGCGGCCGCGGCCGATCTCGCAGATCAGCCCACCATCCGGCGTCAGGTGGCCGGGCGCGTCGCGCAGGATCCGGCGCACCACGTCGAGACCGTCGGCGCCGCCGTCAAAGGCGAGCTTCGGCTCGGCCCGGCACTCCGGCGGCAGCGCCGCCATGCCTTCGGCATCGACATAGGGCGGGTTGGTGATGATCAGGTCGTATTTGGCGTCACCGAGCGGGGCGAACAGGTCGCCGCGATGCAGGCTGATGCGGTCATCGAGCCCGTATTCGCCGACATTTCGTCTGGCGACGTCGATCGCGCCCTTCGAGATATCGACGGCGTCGATCGTGGCGTTCGGAAAATGATGCGCGGCCAGAATCGCGAGGCATCCCGATCCCGTGCAGAGATCGAGCACCCGCTCGACCGCGCTGGGGTCGTCGATCAGCGAGCCGGCTTCGCCGTCTCCGCCGAAATGCGATTCCAAGAGCTCACCGATGAAGGAGCGCGGAACGATGACGCGCTCGTCGACATAGAACGGCAGGCCGCGCATGTAGATCTTGTTGACGAGATACGCGGCCGGTCTGCGGGTGGTGACGCGCTGATGGATGAGATCGACAATGGTCCTGCCCTCGGCGGCCGTGACGCGCGCGTTGGCAAAAATCTCGAACTGCTCGGGATGCAGATGCAGGGCTTCACAGACCAGGAAGGCCGCTTCCGCGACCGGATCGGGCGTGCCATGGGCAAAGGCGAGCTTGGCCTCATTGAAGCGGCTGACCGCATAGCGGACGAAATCGATCAGCGTGAGAAGCTCGCCGCGGCCCACTTTCGCGAGCTTTGGCGCGGCGCGGCCGCGCACGGTCTTTTTGGACGTTGTTGCCATCAGGATCGGGTCCAGCGTGCGGCGGCTTCGTCGTCGCGGGTCTGGGCCTCGACCCAGCCGGTGCCGGTGGCGCTCTCTTCCTTCTTCCAGAACGGCGCGTTGGTCTTGAGATAATCCATCAGGAACTCGGCTGCCTGGAACGCTGCCTGGCGGTGCTGCGAGGCGGTCAGCACCAGCACGATGTTCTGGCCGGGCATAAAACGGCCGACGCGATGGATCACCGTGACGCCGTTGAGGGGCCAGCGCGAGGTGGCCTCATCGGCATGGCGCCTGATCTCTTCCTCGGCCATGCCCGGATAGTGCTCGAGCGAGAGCGCGGCGATCTTCGCGCTGTCCTCGTCGCCGCGGCAGATGCCCGAAAAGCTCACGACCGCACCGATGTCGGTGCGGTTCCCGGTCAGCACCGCGATCTCGCGCGCGATGTCGAAATCGTCTTGCTGGATACGGATGGTGACCGGGCAGGTGGTGACGGGCATGGCCTAGCCGCCGGTCATCGGCGGGAAGAACGCGATCTCGCGAGCGCCCGCGATCGCGGCGTCCGACTTGACGTGGGCATGGTCGATCGCGGCGCGGATCACCTTCGGCTTCTCGAATGCGTAGGCGTAGGCTTCGCTTTGGCCGGATAGCCAGGCGATCAGCTCTTCCACGGTGCGCACGGTCGCGGGCGGCTCGATGGTCTCCTCGGCCTTGCCGATGCGCTCGCGCACCCAGGCGAAGTACTTCACCTTCATCCCTCATCCTCCTTGATGAGGTGATGGATGCCGGCGCCGAAATAGTCGTAGCCGGTGTACATGGTGAGGATCGCCGAGGCCCAGAGCAGCGCCAGTCCGATCATCGAGACCATGGGCACGACCTCATCGCCGGCCGGACCAGCCAGCAGGAAGCCGATGGCGATGAGCTGAACCGTCGTCTTCCATTTCGCAAGCTTGGTCACGGGCACGCTGACGCGCAACGCGGCAAGATATTCGCGCAGGCCCGAGACCAGGATCTCGCGGCACAGGATCACGATGGCGGCCCACAGCGACCAGCCGTGAATGATGCCGTCGGCGGCCAGCATCAGCAGGCACGAGGCGACCAGAAGCTTGTCGGCGATCGGATCGAGCATCCGGCCGAACGCCGATTGTTGATTCCAGATCCGCGCGTAATAGCCGTCGAGGTAGTCGGTGACCGCAGCCGCGATGAAAATGGCGACCGCGACCCAGCGCAGCCACAGCGGGCCGTCCATGATCGACTGTGCGTAGATGCACCCGACCACGACCGGGATCGCGGCGATCCGGCCGTAGGTCAGGATGTTCGGGAGGGACATCGCGCGGCTGGTCGTCCCTCGTGTCGTGGCGATGTTCATCCGTCCTACCAATACCGCTGCAGCGTGAAGGTCAACCGTTCCGCTCCCAAATGGGGTGCGGGATGCGACGACCATATGACCGCGGCCCCCCTTTATTTCACCCCGGCTGGGGATGGAAATACTCGAAAATCCTGCGAGCGCTCTCGGCGCTCACCCCCGGAACCTTGCCGAGATCGGTGATCGAAGCCCGTTCGATCTCCTTCAGGGTTCCGAAATGGTGCAGCAAGGCACGTTTGCGTGACGGACCGATGCCCGGAATCTCCTGCAAGCCGGCCTCGCGGATGTCCTTCTTGCGCAGCTTGCGGTGTGAGCCGATGACGAAGCGGTGCGCCTCGTCCCGCAGCCGCTGGATGAAATAGAGCACGGGGTCGCGCGGCTCCAGCTTGATCGCCTCGCGCTCCGGCATGAACAGGGTCTCGCGGCCGGCATCCCGGTCCGGCCCCTTGGCCACCGACATCAGCGCCACCTGGGTCAGGCCGAGATTTGCAAAGATTTCCCGGACCGCGTTGAGCTGGCCGCGGCCGCCGTCGATGATCACGAGATCGGGCCATTGCGGGAGGTCGTCGTCCTTGGCTTTGGCCGCGCCATCTTCGGGTGGGTTGATCAGGCGCTTGAAGCGGCGCTCCAGCACCTCGCGCATCATCGCGAAGTCGTCGCCCGGCGTGATCCCTTCCGACTTGATGTTGAACTTGCGGTACTGGTTTTTCACAAAACCGTCCGGGCCGGCGACGATCATGGCGCCGACCGCGTTGGTGCCCTGGATGTGGCTGTTGTCGTAGACCTCGATCCGCTTCGGCGCATGCGGCAGGCTCAGGGTCGTGGCCATGGCGTCCAGCAGGCGGCTCTGCGTCGCGGTGTCCGCGAGCTTGCGGCCCAGGGCCTCGCGCGCGTTGGTGAGCGCGTGGGTGACGAGCTCCTTCTTCTCGCCGCGCTTCGGCGTGGATACCTCGACCTTGCGGCCGGCCTTGATCGACAGCGCGTTGCCGAGCAGCTCGCTCTCCTCGATCTCGTGTGAGAGCAGGATGTTCCTCGGCGGCGGCTTGTCGTCATAGAACTGGGCGAGGAAGGAGCCGAGCACCTCTTCCGGCGTATACGTCTTCTCCGCGCGCGGGAAATAGGCGCGGTTGCCCCAGTTCTGCCCGGTGCGGAAGAAGAACACCTCGACGCATGAGAAGCCGCCCTCCTGGTGGATGGCGAACACGTCGGCTTCTTCCACCGTGCGCGGATTGATGCCCTGCTGCGACTGGATCGCGGAGAGCGCAGCAAGGCGGTCGCGGTAGAGCGCGGCGCTCTCGAATTCGAGCTCGCCGGAGGCCTTCTCCATCTCGCTAGCAAGCTCCTGCTTCACCGCATGGCTCTTGCCGGACAGGAAGTCGCTCGCCTCGCGCACCAGGGTCGTGTAGCCGGGGAAGTCGATCTCGCGGGTGCAGGGGCCGGCGCAACGGCGGATCTGGTAGAGCAGGCAGGGCCGCGACCGGCTCTCGAAGAAGGAATCCGTGCAGGAGCGGATCAGGAACGCGCGCTGAAGTGCGGTGATGGTGCGGTTGACGGCGCCGGCCGAGGCGAACGGGCCGAAATAGCGACCGGGCCGCGTCTGCGCGCCGCGATGCTTCAGGATCTGCGGCGCCCAATGGTCGCCCGTGATCAGGATATAGGGAAACGACTTGTCGTCGCGCAGCTGCACATTGAAGCGCGGCCGAAGCTGCTTGATGAGGTTGGCTTCCAGCAGCAGCGCTTCGGTCTCGGTGTGGGTCGAGATGATTTCCACGGTCACTGTGGCGGCGATCATGCGCAGGATGCGCGCCGGCTGCGGCGCGCTCTGGCGCGCATAGTTCGACAGGCGCTTTTTGACGTTCTTGGCCTTGCCGACATAGAGCACGTCGGCGTTCGCATTGAGCATGCGATAGACGCCGGGCGAGGTGGGAGCGAGGCGGACCGCGCGTTCGATCGCCTCGTGGCCGGTCGCCAGCGGCTCTTCGCCGACGGTGCCGCTCTCTTCCAGGATGTCCGGCAGCCGCGCATCGTCCTCGTCGTCGCCGTTCGCGGTGGCGGGATCGAGGTCGGGCGCCGCTTCCGTTTCCTGGGGCGGGACGTCGGGCGCGTTGCCGCGCACGGGTTTGCGCGCGCGTGCGTCGTCCGGATTGTCGGGGGAATCGTGAACCATGGTGCGAATCTAGGCGCTGCGGGTGCCGATTTGAAGTTCCGGCCGTGCCGCACGCACAGGATGGCGGCGCAGTTCCCGGTAACGCTTGCTTAAGCCTGTTAACAGCGCGGTAACCCGGCTTAACAGGCCTTTAACTTAAAACTCTCGATAAATCTTACGCGAAAAAGGGATGGTTCCGTAACCATGCGGTTTTGCCTCGCGCGGCGGCGTGGGCACCGCAGCGGTGACGGCAGTTGCGTTGGAGTGTGTGATGAAGGGGCTCGTTGTGGGCGCAGCCGCGTTGGCTGCAGTCGGCTGGACGGCTTCGGCAGAGGCCGCCGATCTCAATTACGGGCAGCGTGCGCCTTACACGGTCAATCAGCCGCTCAATGCCTATAGCTGGGCTGGTCCGTATCTTGGCGCCAATCTCGGCTACGAATGGGGTTCGGTGAGCAACAATCCCGCAAAGCCGTCAGGCTTCGTCGGCGGCGTTCAGGCCGGCTACAATTTCCAGAACGGCCCATGGGTGTTCGGTGTCGAGGGCGACATCCAGGCCGCCGGTGCCGACGACACCTTCGCGCCGTGGAAGTTCTCCAATCCGTGGTTCGGCACCCTGCGTGGCCGCGCCGGCTACGCCTTCAGCAACGTGCTGTTCTACGGCACGGCGGGCCTCGCCTTCGGCGAGCTGCGCGCGCAGACGTTCGGCTGGACCGAGTCGCACACCAGCGCCGGCTGGACCATCGGTGCCGGCGCGGAAGTCGGGTTCGCGCCGAACTGGAGCGCCAAGCTCGAATATCTCTATATCGATCTGTCGACGAGCCAGTTCGCGATTACGGGCGTGTCAAACGGCTATAGCGCCAGCGTTGTGCGCGCAGGCGTGAACTATCGCTTCTGATAGCTAAGAAGAAAATACCGGACCAACCTCCCGGCCGCTTGCGGCCGGGATTTTTTTCGCCAGGCGCGCTAGGGAAGGATGACCAAATCGACCGCCTTCGGCCCCTTGCCCTTCTTGTCCGGTTCGACTTCGAAAGTAATGCGCTGTCCTTCGGCGAGGTCCTTCAGTCCGGCCCGCTCCACAGCAGTAATATGCACGAAGACGTCGCGGCCCCCGTCGTCCGGTTTGATGAATCCGTAGCCGCGCTCACCGTTGAAAAACTTGACCGTTCCCGTCATGGCCATCGGGAAACTCCCCCTCATTGCTCCTCCGTCGTGACGCAGACGCACGTCACGACATGACCGGGCCTTACGAAGCCCGGGAGCTGGCCATCCTTGGGCAGACCATTCGGTCCGACTGGATCTTTCTTAGGCCTTCACTCCGCCGCAACCATTCGCGGAAGCGGAACGTAAAGCCAGTCACTGCAACAGCATAATACGGTTCTCTGCAGATTGACTACCGCTCCTGCATATTTTTCCCAAGATGCCGGAGTGTTACGGTCTCGGCACTTCTAATCGGAATCTGGCAGCACCACCCTGGCCGAGCGGCATTTCCAGCTCGGGCAGGATCGTCTTGAGCTCGCCCTGCAGCGTGTAAGGAGGATTGACGATCAAGAGCCCGGTGGAGGTGAGAGTTGCGCCGTCGGCCTGCGGCGCCACGCTGAATTCTAGGCGCAGGCATTTTCCCGGCGGCTTTGCTGCGGCTGCGAGCCGCGCCACTGATTGCACCAGCGCGTCGGTGGCGCGCCGGCTCTTGGCGGGATACCAGATTACATAGATACCGGTCGGCCATTTCGCGAAAGCCGCCGAGAAGGCCTCGCCGAGCTTTTCGAACTCGTCCTTGGCCTCGAACGGCGGGTCGATCAGCACGAGCCCACGCCGTTCCTTCGGCGGCACGAAAGCCGGCAGCGCCATCCAGCCGTCGAGGTCGACCACGCGGGCCTGTTCGTCGCGGCGCAGCACGCCGATCAGCGCCTTGCGCGCCTTCGGCTCGAGCTCGCAGAGCAAGAGGCGGTCCTGCGGCCTCAGCAGGCCGCGCGCGATCAGCGGCGAGCCCGGATAGGCCTTGAGCTCGCCTTTCGGATTGAAGGCGCGGACGATGTCGAGATAGGGCTTGGTGAGCGCCATGGCGTCATTCGACAGCCGCGCCTGCATCAGCCGCGCAATGCCCGTCAGCCACTCGCCGCCGCGGCGCGCCTCATCGCTTTCGAGATCGTAAAGGCCGGCGCCGGCATGGGTGTCGATGACGCGGAACGCGCCCGGCTTGTCCTGGAGATAGGTGATGATGCGCGCCAGCACGATGTGTTTGATGACATCGGCGAAGCTGCCGGCATGAAAGGCGTGGCGGTAATTCATGCAAGAGCACTACGCCACGTGACGGCCCGAGCAAAGAGGCACGACGCCTGGGCTAGCCACCCCGGATCGGCGGCATCGTCACCTGGTCGCGGCGGCAGGCGCGGCGGTCGATCTCCTCGCAGGCGCGGAATTGCAGGTCCTTGCTGAGGCAGATGCGGACTTCCGATAGCCGCGTCCGGTTGCAGGTGATCGAGACGGCGGCATTGCTGAGGCCCGGATTGGCCTTGATGAAGGCTTCCTCCACCTCCGCCGGCGCCACGGTCTTGGCCTGCGACAGATCGAGATATTCGGCCGGAATCTTGATCGCGGCGCGTGCCTTCCGGATCGTCTCGAAATAGCTGCGGTCGGCGAGCCCCGAGCAGGTGCCGTGCTTGTCCCATTCGTTGAAGATCAGACCCGGCGCCGGCATCAGATCGAGCATGGAGGAAACGATGCTGCGGTTCAGCCGCGGCGACGGCCGCTGGCAATATTCCGGGAAACCGTTCTCATATTGCGGCCACAGACCATGCACCACGAAGGCGTAGGGCCGTCCGCTGCACTGGATCTGCGAGCGGCCGCCGCGCTCCGCCGCCTCTTCGCAGAAGGAGGGCGACCACGACAGCGACAGCACATAAAAATCGAATTCGCCGGGCGTGTTCTGCCGCTTGTCCTGGGCCTTGGCGCCACCGGCCAATACAGCCAGCCCGGCCGCAAGCGTCAGCGAGATCATCAGGCGGGAGAACGAATGCAATCTGGAATGAAACATGGCGACGCCCCTCAACTAGACTGTGCAGACGAGCCTAGCAGGCGATAAGAACATTTCAAGAACAAAATGCGGGGCGACCGTCGGTCGGCCGCCTGATCGGTCCGGATCAGAGCAATTATTGCTTGGCGGCGCGGCAGGCCGGGTTGTAGGCCCAGTTGCGGTCGAGCCCGACCACGCACCATTCGACGCCCTGGCCGTAGCCGGCGAAGCCGCCATCCTCGACGATCGAGAAATGCACCTTGCGCAGCTTGCCATCGGTGAGCATGGCTTCGCCGGTGCAATAGCGGCGGGGAATGTTGTCGGACGCCCAGGGCCGGAACGCAGTCTCGTGAACCGCGGAGAAGCCGGTGATCTTCAACGAGGAATTCCAGAACGAGCTTTCCTTCTCCCAGAACTGGGAGGCGATCGTCGGCAGCGCCCTGTCGCATTCGGAGACGTTGCCGTCATAGCGCGGCCCGCTCAGCCAGAAATTCAGCTCCAGCGGATTGGCGGCCCTGGCCTCGCCGAGCGACAGCGCCCCGAACAGAAGGCCGAGCACGGCGGCAAAGCGGAGCGATTTCAGGAAGGTCGAGGCGCGCATGGGCAATCCAGACAGCATGATCTGCGAGGGTCGGACGGTGCCGCGAAGGCCGGGGGAGGTCAAGTGCAGCGCTGCAACACTTGCCGACGAGTTGACCGCAATGCTGCGTTAGAGGGGTCTTCCGTTCTTTCCACCGCCGCGCCGGCACCGTAAACTGCCACCAACCA
The DNA here is from genome assembly GCF_055807615.1 of Bradyrhizobium sp. MV1.5. NCBI lineage: Bacteria > Pseudomonadati > Pseudomonadota > Alphaproteobacteria > Hyphomicrobiales > Nitrobacteraceae > Bradyrhizobium > Bradyrhizobium sp. MV1.5. Next base: position 24,591 of record NZ_JBVVPL010000008.1, read on the forward strand.
ATCGGAGTGACGGGAATGCGAATCATTGCGGCCGCGGGCCTACTTGCCCTGGGTATGTTGGCGAGCCAGTCGGCGCGCGCCGATCTCCTTCCGGTGCCTCCGTTCAAGGGCAACGACACCGGCGGCATCATCGCCTATTCAATGGCAACCCAGGTCGATGCGCGGCAGGTCGCGGTCGATCACTGTGCGCGCTATGGCAAGGTCGCCAAATTCCTGGCGATGCAGGCCTATGAGGGCGGCTACATCTCGTTCTCCTGCCGCTGGGTGCCCTATGGCGCCGCCGACCAGCCGATCCGCACGCTCTACTGAGGCGCTTTCGCAACGCCGCTATCTCGCAGCCGGGAGCTTCCCACATGACGCGCAAACTCGCTTTGCTCGGCTCCGCCCTTTGCCTCGTCTTGTCGGCAGGCAGCGCCCGGGCTGACGACCTGCCGGTGCGCAAGGCGGGCCTGTGGGAATTGAAGATGATCAGGACCGGCACGCCGGTGCCCGAGATGACCATGCAGCACTGCACCGACGAGACCGTCGACAAGGAGATGAACAACAACGTCTCCCCGATGGCCAAGCAGATCTGCGCCAAGCAGGACATCAAGAAGACCGCAACCGGCTATGTCAGCGATTCCGAATGCAATGTCGCCGGCATCAGCACGACCTCGCATGCTGAGATCACCGGCGATTTCAATTCGGCCTATACGGTGAAGACGTCGTCGCACGCGCAAGGCGGCGCCGCCGGCACGGCAGGCCGCGACACGAGCATGCAGCTCGAAGCGAAATGGCTGGGGGCCTGCAAGCCGGACCAGAAGCCCGGCGATATCGTGATGCCCGGCGGCTTCAAGATGAACGTACGCGACATGGACAAGCTCAAGGCGCTGTTGCCGAAATAGGGTGAGATCGTAGCCCGGATGGAGCGAAGCGAAATCCGGGACCGGTGCGTCGATCGCGAAGAAGGAATCCCGGATTGCGCTTCGCTCCATCCGGGCTACATCAGCTACACCGGTATCCGCACGCTCGCCCTTAATCCCCCCATCGGGCTGTCGCCAAGCGTGATGTCGCCGCCATGCGAACGGGCGATGTCGCGGGCGATCGCGAGGCCGAGGCCGGTGCCGCCTTCGTCCTGGTTGCGGGCGTTGTCCAGCCGCAGGAACGGCTTGAAAACCTCTTCACGCAGATGGGCGGGAATGCCCGGCCCGTCGTCGTCGACCGTCACTGTCAAATAACGGTGATCGCGCTGGCCGGTGATGGCGATGCTCTTGCCATAGCGAGCGGCGTTGGTGACGAGGTTGGCGAGGCAGCGCTTGAACGAGGCCGGCTTCACCGTGACCACGGGCAGTCCGTTGAACGCGACGGTCGCAATGTGGCCGTGGCGCTCGGCGTCGCTGCGCAGCTCCTCGAGCGCCTGCGCCATGTCGGTTGGCTGCGACTGCTCGCCGGAATCGCCGCGGGCAAACGCGAGGTAGTCCTCGAGCATCATCGACATCTCGTCGACGTCCTTGCGCATGCCCTCCATCTCGGGGCTGTCGCCGATCAGCGCCAGCTCGAGCTTGAACCGCGTCAGGATCGTGCGCAGATCGTGGCTGACGCCGGCGAGCATCGCGGTGCGCTGCTCCATCGTCCGCTCGATGCGCGATTTCATTTCGAGGAAGGCGACCGACGCGCGCCGCACCTCGCGCGCGCCGCGCGGGCGGAAATTCGGCGCCTCCCGGCCCTTGCCAAAACTTTCGGCGGCGTCGGCAAGTCGCAGGATCGGCTTGATCTGGTTGCGCAGGAATAGCACCGCGACGATCAGCAGGATCGAGGACGTTCCGACCATCCAGAACAGGAAGATCTCCGAGTTCGAGGCATAGGCGGCGCTGCGCTGCGCGAACACGCGCATCACGGCGTCGTCGAGCTGGATCCGGATCTCGACGAGGTTGGAGCGGCCGACCGTGTCGATCCAGAAGGAGCGCCCGATCTGGCGGCCGAGCTGCACCGACAGCGTCTGGTCGAGCAGCGAGAAGAACGGCTTTGGTCCCGGCGGCGGCATGTCGCCGGCCGGGAGGAAATCGACGACGAGGCCGAGGCGCTGCTGCGCGATGCGGCGGATCTGGTCACGATCCTTGTCTTGCGGATAGCCCTTGTAGACATCGATCAGCGCGGCGATGTCCTGCACTACGGCGGCCGACAGGCGCCGTGTCACCGTGTTCCAGTGCCGCTCCATGAACACGAAGGCGACGACCGATTGCAGGATCACCATCGGCACGATCATGATCAGCAGCGCACGCGCGTAGAGGCCGGTCGGCATCCAGCCCTTGAACGCGTTGCCCATCCAGCCATTGGCGGCGGAGACGCGGCCGGCGGCGCTCTTCAAAAGCGTCAGGCCGGTATCGATCGTGCTCATCGGTGGCGCTTCACTCTTTATGGCGAGGCTACCAGCCGGTAGCCGATGCCGCGCACGGCCTGGAGGAATAGCGGATTGGCGGGATCGGTCTCGATCTTGCGCCGCAGGCGGTTGATCTGCACGTCGACGGCGCGCTCGTTGACGCTGCCATTGCCGGTCAGCGCGCTGCGCGGCACGGTCTCGCCCGGTGTCTCCGACAGAATCCGCAGCATCTCGCGCTCGCGGTCGGTCAGGTGAATGACGTCTTCGCCCTGGCGCAGTTCACCGCGCTCGAGGTGATAAATGTACGGGCCAAACGCGATCTTCTCCACCGCAGCGGCCTGTGGCGGCGGCGCGGCGCGCTTGAGGATGTTGTTGATGCGCAGCGCAAGCTCGCGCGGCTCGAACGGCTTTGCGACGTAATCGTCGGCGCCGATCTGCAGGCCCTCGATGCGCGCCTCGGCTTCGTGCCGCGCCGTCAGCATCACGATCGGCACTGAGGACGAGGTGCGGATGAAACGGGCGAGATCGAAGCCGGTCTCGCCGGGCATCATGACATCCAGGATCAAGAGGTCGAAGTTCAGGCCCAAAAGCTTGGAACGGGCGTCGCTGGCGCTGGCGGCGGTCGAGACGCGATAGCCTTCGCCGGCAAGGAAGCGCGAGAGCAGATCGCGGATACGGCGGTCGTCATCGACCAGGAGGAGATGCGGGGCATCGTCGGCGGGACGTGCCGGCGGGCGTGCGAGCGTGGCAGCGAGCGGCACGGTCACTCCTTGTCTTGATTGACGGTGGCAAAGATCGTCTCCAGCACCTTGTCCGGATCGTCGCGGTCGATCATCGCGCGCAGGAAGCGCTTGACGGTCTCGGCATCCTGCGGCGCCATCTCGGCAAGCGCCTTGGTGATGCGCGTGGTCTGGAGGCCGGCGAGCTTCTGCACCAGCGCCTCGCCCTTCGGTGTCGCAAACAGCAGGCGTTGGCGGCGATCATTGTCGCCGGTCTTCTGCACGATATAGCCCTCGTCCAGGAGCTGCTTGAGTACCCGGCCGAGCGATTGCTTGGTGATGCGCAGGACGTCGAGGAGGTCGGCGACCTTGAGGCCGGGATAACGATAGACAAAGTGCATGACGCGGTGATGGGCCCGGCCGAAGCCGAACGCCTCCAGCTCCTGGTCGGGATCGCCGACGAAATCGCGATAGGCGAAGAACAGCAGTTCGATGATATCCCAGCGCAAATTGCCTCCGTCGTCTGCGGCCGGCCGCGGCCCGGCAGCGTCTTGAGAAGGAGTCGCGAAATTTATGTCAGGCATATTGACGTATCTTGGGTTCAATGTTACAAAACGATCAGCCCGTACGAAATTTTAGATCGTTTCGCGTCGGGTGGGGCATCGAAGCACGGCGGCCGCAGTGGGCCGGACAGGCGGAGACGGCCGGAGCAGATCTACCGTGCGATTGTCGAACGGCATTTCGGCAAAACATACTGGACTTCCGTCTTCCGCAAAAGCATGTCCTCGGTGACATGCTGGCCACGGAAACCGGCCGTAACAAGGCTGGCGGCGGTCCGGCCAGAAACCAATCGAGCCAGCCGGGCCCAAATCAGGGCAGGCGGGTGCCAGAACGGCGCCGCCACCGGCAGCGGGAGGCAAGGACATGAGCATGAAATTCGACATCCAGCCCGCATCCAATCCGACCCCCGAGAAGGATCGGGTCGCCAAGCTGGTTGACCCCGGTTTCGGGCGGGTCTTCACCGACCACATGGCAGTGGTCCGCTACAACCAGGCCAAGGGCGGCTGGTACGAGGCGCGTGTCGAGGCGCGCACCAATTTCCAGCTCGATCCGGCCGGCGCCGTCCTGCACTACGCCCAGGAAATCTTTGAAGGCCTCAAGGCCTACAAGCGCGATGACGGCGGCGTGAACCTGTTTCGCCCCGACGCCAATGCACGGCGCTTCAAGGACTCGGCCGACCGCATGGCGATGGCGCAGCTCCCTGAAGACGTCTTCATCGAGGCGGTCGAGCAAATCGTGCGCATCGACCGCGCCTGGATGCCGGGCGGCGAGGGCAGTCTTTACCTGCGCCCCTTCATGATCGCGAGCGAGACCTTCCTCGGCGTCAAGCCGTCGTCCGAATACATCTTCGCGGTGATCGCCTCGCCGGTCGGCTCCTACTTCAAGGGCGGCCCCGCGCCGGTCTCGATCTGGGTGTCCGAGAATTACACGCGCGCTGCCGTCGGCGGCACCGGCGCCGTCAAATGCGGCGGCAACTATGCCGCAAGCCTGCGCGCCCAGGCCGAAGCGATCCAGCACGGCTGCGACCAGGTCGTGTTCCTCGATGCGATCGAGCGCCGCTATATCGAGGAGCTCGGCGGCATGAACGTGTTCTTCGTGTTCGACGACGGCTCGCTGTCGACGCCGCCGCTCGGCACGATCCTGCCCGGCATCACCCGCGATTCGATCATCGCGCTGGCCAAAGACGCCGGCAAGATCGTGCGCGAGGAGCCGTACTCGCTCGACCAGTGGCGCAAGGATGCGGCAAGCGGCAAGCTGAAGGAAGCGTTTGCCTGCGGCACCGCGGCCGTGATCTCGCCGATCGGCACGGTGCGGTCGGTGAGCGGCGATTTCGAGATCAGCGGCGGCGCCGCGGGCCCCGTTGCCATGGGGCTGCGCAAGCAGCTCGTCGACATCCAGTACGGCCGCACCAACGATCCGCACAACTGGATACGGAAGGTGGATTGAGGCTTCGTGTCCGGGCAGAGTGCCGGGCCCAAGCTCGCTAAACGGAAACGCAGCGCAACTTCCTTGGAAGGAGCTGCGCTGCGTTTGCACGAATGGCGCTGACCTTTAGTTGTTGAATCCATCAGTGCAACTGTGCGACAATGACTAGGACATCAAGCTTCACGTTGCCACATGCCTGCCAATCTCTCCCAGCCAATCAAATGGGCCGTATCCGCTGTCGTCACGGCGGTCGCTCTCTTCGGCATTCTAACATTGAGGCCTGGACCGGCGGTCGAGGTGGCGGACCGGGTCATCAGCGTGGCCGACACCGACGCCGAGATGAATGCCGCGATCGCTCGCGCACGCGCTACCTTGCCTGTCTTCTGGGCTTCCTATGAAGCACCAAAGCGAACGGAGACGGAGCACGCTCTCAAGGTTCGATTTCCGAGCACCGGGAACGACGAGCACATCTGGATGAGTGAAGTGAAGAAGCTTCCGGGTGGGGAATATGCAGCGCGGTTTGGGGATACGCCGCGAAATCTGCCAGGAAAGCGGTTGGGAGACCTCGCCGCGTTCAAGGATGCCGACATCTCGGACTGGATGTTCATGCGCAACGGCAAGATCGTCGGCGGCGAAACCATCAGGCCGCTGCTGAAATCCATGCCGAAGGCGGATGCCGACGCGCTCCGGGCGCGGATGGAGCAGCCGTAAGGGCCTACCCGGCAGTTGCCGCACCCCGCGTCGGCTGGTAAATGCCGCGCATGGCCGAAAAACCCAAAAAATCGCCGAAACTGAAGGCGCGCCTGCCGCGCGGGCTCGAGGATCGCGATCCCGCCGCGATCCGGGCCACGCGCGAGATGGTGGAGAAGATCCGCGCCGTCTACGAGCTCTACGGATTCGAGCCCGTGGAAACGCCGGCGATGGAATACACCGACGCGCTCGGTAAATTCCTGCCCGACCAGGATCGTCCGAACGAGGGCGTGTTCTCGTTCCAGGACGACGACGAGCAGTGGATCTCGCTGCGTTATGATCTAACCGCGCCGCTCGCGCGCTACGTCGGCGAGCGATACGGGACCGATGGTCTGGTCCTGCCCTATCGCAGCTACCGCGTCGGCTACGTGTTCCGCAACGAGAAGCCCGGCCCCGGCCGCTTCCGTCAGTTCATGCAGTTCGACGCCGACACGGTCGGCTCGGCGACGCCGGCGGCGGACGCGGAGATCTGCATGATGGCCGCGGACACGATGGAGGCGCTCGGCATCGCGCGTGGCTCCTATGTCGTGAAGGTCAACAACCGAAAAGTGCTCGACGGCGTTCTGGAAGCGATCGGGCTCGGCGGCGAAGAGAACGCAGCGCGCAGACTGACCGTGCTGCGTGCCATTGACAAGCTCGACAAATTTCCTGCCGAGGAAGTTCGCAAGCTCCTCGGTCCCGGCAGATGGGATGGCGGCGAAGAGGGCAAGGGCGACTTCACGAAGGGCGCCAACCTGAACGCGTCGGAGGCTGACGTCGTTCTTGCCATCACCAAGCCGCGCGACGATTGGAAAGAGGCCATTGCCGCCGCGGAAACCTATCTCGCCAAGAGCGAAGTCGGTCAGGCCGGCGTGAGCGAGCTGGAAGAGATCGCCAAACTGGTGACGGCGTCGGGGTACGGCGCAGACCGCATCAAGATTGATCCGTCCGTCGTGCGCGGCCTCGAATATTATACCGGCCCCGTCTACGAGGTCGAACTGCTGCTCGACACCAAGGACGAAAAAGGCCGCCCGGTCCGTTTCGGCTCGGTCGGCGGTGGCGGCCGCTATGATGGTCTCGTCTCGCGCTTCCGCGGCGAGCCGGTGCCGGCGACTGGATTTTCCATCGGCGTGTCGCGCCTTCAGGCCGCGCTGACGCTGCTCGGCAAGCTCGACACGAGGCCCGGCTTCGGCCCCGTCGTCGTCACCGTGTTCGACCGCGATCGCGTCGCCGACTACCAGAAGATGGTTGCATCGTTGCGAACCGCAGGCATTCGCGCCGAGCTCTATCTCGGCAATCCCAAGAACATGGGCAACCAACTCAAATATGCCGACCGCCGCAATGCGCCTTGCGTCATCATCCAGGGCTCGGATGAAAAAGCGCGTGGCGAGGTGCAGATCAAGGATCTGATCGAGGGCGCGAAGGCGGCGGCCGCGATCGCTTCCAACCAGGAATGGCGCGAGAGCCGCCCGGCGCAGTTCTCGTGCAGCGAGGCCGACCTCGTCGCCAAAGTGCGCGAGGTGTTGGCGCGCCATGACGTGAGCTGGGGCTAGCCATTCGCTGACGCCGCCATGCCCGGGCTTGTCCCGGGCATCCACGTCCTGTTTGATGACGACCGTCAATGGCCGGTGTTCGGCCCCAAGGGAGAGAAAAATGCCTGAGATCACTGTCAGCATGGCCGTGGGCCGCACCGACGAGCAGAAGGCCGGCATGATGCGCGACATCACCCAGGCGCTGGTGAAGAATCTCGGCGTCGATGCCGACGCCGTTGTCATCCAGATCAACGAAGCCCCGCTCGCCCACAAGATGAAGGGCGGCAAGACGTTCGTGGAGCGCGCGGCGGCTGCGAAGAAGTAGCCGACGCTGTAGCTGCAAACGCAACTGTCGTCCTGGCCTAGTGCGCAATTGCGCACGGGGGCCAGGACCCATTACCCCAAGCGGCAGTTGTTGCAGCAGGTCGTGGTTTCGGCCGCGCATGACAATGTTCAGTCGGGGTGGGTCCTGGATCGGCGCTCGCTTTGCTCGCTTGTCCGGGACGACGGGGGAGGCTCCATGGACGCACGCGACTTCATCAAGGTCGGCATGAGCGCCGAGCGCACGCTGGTGGTGCCGGTGGAGCGCACGGTCGGGCATTTCGTGCCCGGCATGCCGATGGTCTATGCGACGCCGATGATGATTCTGGAAATGGAGATGACGTCGGGCGATGCGATTCGTGCCGCGCTTCAGCCCGGCTGGGTCACCGTCGGCACCGAGGTCGATATCCGCCATCTTGCGGCAGCTTTGGTCGGTGCGACGGTGCGGACCACCGCGAAGGTTTTCGCAGTCGAGCGCCGCGTCATCCGCTTCGAGGTCGAGGCCTTCGAGGGCTTGCGAAAACTCGGCGAAGGCCGCCACGCGCGCGGGCTCGTCAATGTCGAGATGTTCAACAAGCGGCTGGGGGCGAGCTAGGAGCCGCTTGCTCTGCCCTCATCCTGAGGGGACCGCGCAGCGGTCGTCTCGAAGGATCGCCCCGGGCGAGAGCGGGGCCTGCATGGTTCGAGACGGCGCTTCGCGCCTCCTCACCATGAGGAGATAGCTTCCTTACTTCGCCAATTCCTTCGACCGCCGCGTCGCCGCCGCGATCGCGCGGATCATCAGATCGCGCAGGCCGGGCTCGCCCATCAGCACGCCGAGCGCCGCGGCCGTGGTGCCGCCGGGCGAGGTGACGTTCTGGCGCAGCGTGCTCGACGGCAGATCCGATTGGTGGAGAAGTTCACCCGAGCCGGCGACGGTTTCGCGCGCGAGTTTTGTCGCCAGCGCCTCGGGCAAGCCGGCCTCGACGCCGGCGCGCGCGAGCTCTTCCGCCAGCAAAAACACATAGGCCGGGCCGGAGCCGGACACCGCGGTCACCGCGTCCATCAAGCTCTCATCGTCGACCCATTCGACCGAGCTGGTGGCCCGTAGCAGCGCATCGGCCACCGCGCGTTGCGGCGCGCTGACGCTGTTCGCGGCGACAGCCACCGTGATGCCGCGACCGATCGCGGCCGGCGTGTTCGGCATCGCGCGCACCACCGCGCCGCCGCAGACCTCCTCGAGCGAGGCGATGGTGGTTCCCGCCATGATCGACACCACCGCGGTCTTGTCGGAGACGAACGACTTCAGCTTGGCGCCGGCCTCGCGGAACATCTGCGGCTTCACCGCGACCACGAGCGTCTCGACCTGGCCCGCCGTCGTCACATCAGGATTGAGCGCGACGCCCTTGGCGGCAAGTGCGGTGATCTCGGCCGAGATGTGCGGATCGATCACCGCGACCCGGCGCGGATCGAGCCCGCCCGAAAGCCATCCGGTCAACATTGCGCCGCCCATCTTGCCGGCGCCGGCGAGCAGGATGGTGCCGGTGATGTTTTCGAGAGTGCTGTTCGCCATCGCTGTCGCCACCGCCGTCGTCCTGGCCTAGTGCGCAATTGCGCACGGGGGCCCAGGACCCATTACCACGGCTGGTTCTAGTGGAAGGATGGCAGGGCAACAAGCATCGCGAGCTACACAAAGACCTCGCGGTATGGGTCCTGGCTTTCGCCAGGACGACGGTGGAAGAAAGCCGGGCTCGCTCGCCGCCTCAAGAGTGCGCTTACGCCTCGCCCACCGTGTCGAACATGGCCGCGTCCATGGCTTCCGTCGTGGACTTGCCCGCCCACACCACGAACTGGAACGCCGGGAAATAGCGTTCGCAGGCGTGGATGGCGCCGGCGAGCATGGCTTCGCATTGCCCAGTGGAGGCGATGAGCCCGCCCGGTAGCACCAGGGCCTGCCGGTGCATGATCATGCCGGTGGTGGTCCACAGGTCGAAATGCCCGACCCACAACTGCTCGTTGACCGCCGCGACGAGCCGCTGGACCTCCGATCGCCGCGCAACCGGAATCTTCATGTCGAAGGCGCAGGCCAGATGCAGCGCCTCGATCTCGCCCATCCAGGTGAAGGAGATCTGGTAGTCGGTCCATTGTCCCTTGGAGACAATCGTGAGTTCGTCTTCGCCGGAGCGTTCGAACGGCCAGTTGTTGCTGGCAGCGATATCCTCGACCACCGCGAGCGGATGGTTTTTGGAATCGATGGTGCCTTCGAGCAGGGACATGCCGTCTCGACCTCTTGCCTTCTTGTTGTCTTTGATACGCACGCGGTTGGTCCGGCGCGCGCTCCCTTTAAATTCGTTAAGGCGATCCGTTCGGATCAGCGCGGGCTTGTCGCGGATCAACTGATGTGATTTGCGGAATCTGCGCAACTGGCTGCCGAGTCCGTCCACAAGTCAGGACTCGTTCGTCCACAGCTCATCTCCGCCACAATTATTAACGGGAAGAACAAATCGGAATCGGATTGGATGGCCCGCCAATCGTTAATTCCGTCCCGTGCCCCTGGACCGCCATGGCGGCATGGGACCATGCGGTTTTCCCATGCGGAACCCGCTTGCCGCGGCCCCGAACCGGCGTCATATTTCGGTTTAGGCCGTTCATTCCGGACGGCCGATGTTCTCAGGGCGGGGTGAAAGTCCCCACCGGCGGTAAGGGCCGTAAGGCCCAAGCCCGCGAGCGCCTTCCTCAAAGCCTTGCTGAGGGGAAGGGTCAGCAGATTCGGTGCAACTCCGAAGCCGACGGTTAAAGTCCGGATGAAAGAGAACGGTCGGTGGCAGACGCATCGCAGGATGCGGCTGTTTGTCGTTCCGTGTGCCCTGATTCTGGTCCTTAACTGAGGAAAGCCATGAATCAGATGTTGCAAGATACCCAAGCCGAAACCTCCCAACCAACCCAAACGCCACCGCCGGTTCCGCAGGATCCGGCGCCCGACCATCCGCGCTTCGCGAAACCGCAGCGGGTGGCCTTCGTGCAGGCCTGCTGGCACCGCGACGTGGTCGCGGAGGCCCGTATCGCCTTCGTGAGGGAGGCGGAAGCACGCCACCTCAATCATGTCGACGTGTTCGAGGTGCCGGGCTCGTTCGAGATCCCGCTGCACGCCCAGATCCTGGCCAAGACACGGCGCTACACCGCGATCGTCGCGGCCGGCCTCGTCGTCGACGGCGGCATCTATCGCCATGAGTTCGTCGCCGACACCGTGATCAAGGCGCTGATGGACGTGCAGCTGCGCACCGAGGTGCCCGTGTTCTCCGCGGTGCTGACACCGCAGCAATTCCACGAGACCGAGGTGCACTACGATTTCTTCCGCAGGCATTTCGCGATCAAGGGCGTCGAGGTTGCGGCCGCCTGTGCGGAGACATTGCTCGGGCTCGAACGCCTGCGCGGCCAGGTCGCCGCGGGAATCGTGTAACGCGGCGCAACGACCATCCCTCATCCCGAGGGGCGCCAAGCGCGTCTCGAAGGATGAGGGGCGATCGCCGCCGTCATTACCCCAATGACACGCCCGCTTTGGCGCGGCTGATCCCGAGCGTCAGGATGCGCTGCAGGAGAGCCGGGTATTTGAGCCCGGCATGTAGAGCCGCCGTGGCGAATTCCTGGCTCTTGGCGATCTCGGGATTGGGATTGGCTTCGATGAAATACGGCGTGCCGTCGGCGGTGAGACGAAAATCGATGCGCGCGTAGCCGTCGAGGCCAAGCACCCGGTAGATGCGTTTCGCGGCCCGCTGGATCCTGGCGGTCACTTCCGGCGCCAGATCCTTCGCGGGCCCGTCGACGATGCCGACCTTCTCCTGATAGTCGGTGTCGTGCTTGGCCTTCTCCGTGGCGATGTGCCGTGACGAGCGGCCGCCCATGCTGCCGAATTTCAACTCCCAGACCGGCAGAACGCGTAAGCGGTTGTTGCCGAGCACGCCGACGTAAAGCTCTCGCCCCTCGATGAACTGCTCGGCGATGGCGGCGGATTCAACCCGCTCGTGGATGAAGGCGACCCGCTCCGCCAGCTTCTCGTCGGTATCGACGATCGAGGCTTGCGAGATGCCGAACGAGCCATCCATGTTCAGGCTCTTGACGATCAGCGGCAGCGCAAGACGCGTCGGGCGTTTCACCTTGCGGCGCATCGGGAAGACGGCAAAGGCCGGCGCCGCGATCCGGCGGTGATGCACCAGCGTCTTGGACAAATCCTTGCCGCGGGCCAGGGTCAGTCCGCGCGGATTGCACCCGGTATAAGGGACCTTCATCAGCTCGAGATAGCTCGCGATGTGCTGGTCGAAGGCGACGTTGTTGTGGAATTCCTCCAGCAACGTGAAAACCACGTGCGGCTTGAACTCCTCGATCGCTTCGCGCACCGGCTTGATTTCCTCCTGCGCGCCGAGTGGTCGAACCTCGTGGCCGGCCGCGCGCAAGGTACTCACCACGTCGTACTCGGTTTTCCACGCGTTGATTTCCTGCGCGGTGTGCCCGTCGCTGGAGTCCGGCGGCACGAAGTCCGGATGCATGAGGACCAGAATGCGCAGACGTCTCATAGCGCGATCCATTTTCGTCGAGACGGGCCAAACATCGTGTGCATCGTCTTGGCGGTGACGAGGACGATGAAGTCGAGAACCAGCTTCTGTTCGGGACCGGCGGCGCGCAGATCGAGCTCGCGACAACGAGAGATCATCTCGTCAAGCACGGCATCGAGCGTAAGCTGATTCTCGCCGGTCCATCGGGAGACCAATTGCCTGATCTGGGAGCGGTGGCGCCTGATCAGGGCTGAAGCCGGCTTTGAGCGGTGGTGCCGTGGATCGGCTGAAAACAGCCGGGAGAGATCGCGGTCATAGGTCTTGGGAGGTGTGAAGGCGTAGAACGCCTGCTTCTTCTTGTAGTGCTCTTCGAGCGTCTGGCTGAGCCGACCCAGCGTATCGACACGCTCTCGCGTCGTGATCGGCGGTCGCTTGCCCGCAATCTCGCCCATCAGCTCGTCGACATATTCGAGCTTCTTCAGCGCCGGCCAACCAGCGTATCGCGTCCGCCAGTTCGAGCGCGGCCGCAGCCACACCGCAAAGGTCTCGGCGAAATCCTCGTCCGGATGGCTCTGCGCATACCACAGCCGCAGATGCTGGACGTAACGCCGGCTCGCCGGATTGGGCCGGTAATAGCGCGGATAATGTTTCGACGACGGGCCGAACAGTTGCTGCCAGCGCCGGCGGCGCTGCAACTGGAAGCCGTGCTGTATGGCGTGGCCCGCTTCGTGACGGAGGATGGCCATGCATTCGCGCCAGGTTCCGCCCTCGACGTCGAACATCATCTTCTTCTCGAGCTTCATCAGGCGCGGATGAGCGAGATAGAACGGAATGGCGATGCCGGGAACGCCGCCCGGACTGAACCATTCGCTCGACATCCAGGTGTGCGGCCGCAGCCGGATGCCGCGCTCCTCGAGCTCCTCGTACAGCGTGCTGACGCAGTCCTCGAGCCAGGTGCCTTCGACCGTAACCCTCAGGCTGGAGAGGCGTTGCTTGAGCAACTCGTCATCCGACAGCTTCTCCCAGGCAAATTTCCGGCGTGGCATCGGGCATCCAGAGGGCAGAGATGACTCGGGATTCGGATGATGTCATGGGCGCTCGTTGGCAACAACCCGCGCCTTGCGCGTGAGGGAGCCGTAGGGTGGGTTAGGCGCAGCCGTAACCCACCTCTTACTTTCCGCGGGGGCAGAAGTGGTGGGTTACGCCGAGCGGTCTGCGCTTCGCGCAGTCCGCAGGGCTAACCCACCCTACGAGGTCAGCGTGCTTAGTCGAACAGGCTCGACACCGATTCTTCCGCGGCGGTGCGCGCGATCGCGTCGGAGATCAGGCTGGCGATCGGCAGCGTGCGGATGTTCGGCGCCTTGCTCACCGCATCCGTCGGCAGGATCGAATCGGTGATCACCAGCTCCTTCAGCCTGGAGTTCGTGATTCGGGCCGCCGCGCCGCCGGAGAGCACGCCGTGGGTGATGTAGGCGTAGACATCCTTGGCGCCCTTGGCGATCAGCGCGTCGGCGGCGTTCACCAGCGTGCCGCCGGAGTCCACGATGTCGTCGATCAGGATGCAGGTGTAGCCGGCGACGTCGCCGATCACGTTCATGACCTCGGATTCACCCGCCCTCTCGCGGCGCTTGTCGACGATCGCGAGCGGGGTGTTGATGCGCTTGGCGAGACCGCGTGCGCGCGCCACGCCGCCGACGTCGGGCGAGATCACCATCGTCTTGGAGAGATCGAACTTGTCCTTGATGTCGCGCACCATCAGCGGTGCCGCGTAAAGGTTGTCGGTCGGGATGTCGAAGAAGCCCTGGATCTGGCCGGCATGCAGGTCCAGCGTCATGACGCGGTCGACGCCGGCCTGCGTGATCAGATTGGCGACGAGTTTTGCCGAGATCGGCGTGCGCGAGCCCGATTTGCGGTCCTGCCGGGCGTAGCCGAAATAGGGCAGCACCGCGGTGATGCGGCGCGCCGAGGAGCGGCGCAATGCGTCGGTGATGATCAGCAATTCCATCAGATGGTCGTTCGCCGGGAACGAGGTCGACTGGATGACGAACGCATCCGAGCCGCGCACGTTCTCCTGGATCTCGACGAAGATCTCCATGTCGGCGAAGCGCCGCACCACCGCCTTGGTCAGCGGCAGGTCGAGACCCTGCGCGATGGCCTGCGCGAGAGCCGGATTGGAGTTGCCGGCGACGAGCTTGATGGAGCCGTTCTTGGCCGACATGGACGCTTCCTCCCGCGCTTTGCTGGACACGATGTTCAACATCAAACAATACCCACTGGAAGCACGGTTACGACGGGCGAGGAAATATCAGGCCGGAGGCTGCAATGGCAACCCGGGACGCTACGTTTTCCCTGCGAAATCCCGAGTCCGGCCAACGGTTTGGCCGGAAGTTGGGACCGTGGTTTCGCGGGGGTTATCGCTCGGCATAGCCCAGCGCCGAGGCCGGCATCTCGGCCACCGGAGCCTCCGGTATCACGCTCGCCACGGCCGGCCCGCGCAAGCCGGGAGCCGAGTTCGGCGCATCCGGCGTGCCGTTGATCATGTTGGAAAGTCCGCTGAATCCGGCCTGGGCGATCTTGCGCAGCACGAGGTCGTCGGCAGCGCTCCAAGGGTCGCGGCCGCCCTTGGCCCCCGTCGGTTCCTCGCCTGAAAGGCGCAGCGCCCGCTGCTGGTTGGCGTCGTAGACGTCCCAGACCCAGGCGATCACGGTCTTGCCACGCACGATCTGGGCGGAGAGGTAGCTGCGCACGCGGTAGGCAGCCGTCCCCTCGCGGGAGACCACGGACAGGCTGCGCAGCTTGGATTCGCTGTCGAGCACGCCGACCATGCGGTCGAACACTTGCGGCGGCGGTCCGTCGATCGATTCGAACGCGACTGTCGCCCCGGAGCCGGCGCTCGGCGCCATCGCATAGGAGTTCGCGGCACCACCGCCACCGGCACAGCCGCCAAGCGCGGCCGCAGCCGTCAGGAGCATGACCGCCAGCACGCGCGAACCCGCGCGGCGCAAGATGAATGACGCATCCCTCATTATGGAGGGCAGCGATATCGTTAAAACGCATTAACGTCTAGGGCGGGGGCGCCACAGCCCACCGTCATCGCGCGCAGGCATCGCCCCGGAATGATACGGGTTGCCCTTGTGTTCACGCTTCGAGCGCGATTGCGTGAACGTGGCGGCCGTAATCCGGCTCCTTGCGATGCACCGAGCGGCGGTAGCTGAAGAAGCGTTCGTCGGCATAGGTGTCCAGACCGAGATCGTCGATCATCAGGATGCCCGCGGCTTCCAGGCGCTTCCGGATGAAGCCGGCGAGATCGAACATCGCGTGTCCATCGCGCACCGATGGGATGAAGAACATGGCGTTGTCCGCATCCGCCTCGATGAAGCGCGCCACGAACTCGTTGCCGACTTCATAACTGTCCTGGCGGATCAGCGGGCCGATCGCGGCGATGATGCGGCTCCGCGAGGCGCCCAGCTTTTCCATCGCCGAGATCGTCGACTCCAGCACGCCGGTGAGCGCGCCCTTCCAGCCGGCATGCGCGCCCCCGATCACGCCCGCGTCGGGATCGACGAACAGCACCGGCCCGCAATCGGCGGTGGAGACGCCGAGCGCGACGCCGGGCACCTTCGTCACCAGCGCATCGCCCTTCGGCCGCGGCCCGCTCGGCCAAGGCGTCTCGGCTATGAGGACGTCCGGCGAGTGGATCTGGTGCAGGCTGAGAAAGCGTTCCGGTGCGACGCCGACATGCTCGGCCATGCGGCGGCGATTCTCCGCGACAAGGGCTTGATCGTCGTTGGAGCCGAGCCCGCCGTTCAGCGCGGAATAGATGCCGCCCGAGACGCCGCCCTCGCGGGTGAAGAAGGCGTGGCGCAGGCCGGGCACCGCCGACAGCAGCGAGGAGGCAAGCGTCATGAACCGTCTCCGGCGCGTTCGAGATCGCTGAGGCCGGCAAGGCCCGTCAACCGCGGCTCGGAGATGCCGAGCACCTTGAACATCGAACCCATGCCGCTGCGCCCGGTTTCGGTCAGGCGCTTGAGCGCGATCGAAATGTCGGTGGCGACGTCAGGCGCTGCCTTCTGCATCAAGGCGGCTGCACGGGTCTCGATGCCGACGCGCTTGAGGAAATCACCCTGCGTCACCGGCCCGTGCACGCGGGCACCGACGTCCTCCGCCCCGCGCGCGAGCGCCTGGAAGTCGACATGGGCTGTGACGTCGGCCTGGCCCGGCGCCTTCAGGGGATCGGTGAAGGTATGGCGCGCGATCGCCTGGAAGGTGTCGCCGGCATCGCTGCGCAGATGGCCGTAATCGATGATCAGCGCCGCGCCGTCCTGGTCGCGCACGCGGCTGGCGAGCTTCATGATCTCCGCATCGGGCCGCCATTCGAACACGGCACCGACGGGCGCGGCGCGCACCAGAGGCGGCAGCAGCACCTCGAAGCGCGGCGTCGGCTCCGCCGCCGCGCCGAATTGAAGTTTTCCGTTGGCGTCGACCTCGATCACGCGCTCGTGCCAGCCGTTCTCGTGACGGACCATCTGGTGGATCGGCAGCACGTCGAAATATTCGTTGGCGAGGATGATGCTCGGTCCCTCAGGCACGTCGTCGATGCTGTCGTGCCAGGCGATGTTGCGCACGCCCGACAGCGTCGCACTCTGCCGTTCGCGCAGGACCGGATTGACCTCGACCATGTGGATGTGGAGCGCCTGGTAGAGCGGCGGCAGCACGCGGAGCGCCCGCAGCGCATCAGCCATCATGGTGCCGCGGCCGGGGCCGAGCTCGATCAGCCGCAGGAATTGCGGCGAGCCCATCTGCTTCCACACCGAAGCGGTCCACAGGCCCAACAGCTCGCCGAACATCTGGCTGACCTCGGGCGCGGTGGTGAAGTCGCCTTCTCGTCCCAAGGGATCGCGCGAGACGTAATAGCCATAGCGCGGGTGCATCAGGCACAGTTCCATGTACCGCCAGACCGGCATGGGGCCTGAGGATTTGATCAGCGCCTTGATCTCGTCGAGTAACGGCTGGTCGGTCACGGCCTATCTTCTCAAAGGAATTAACGAATAGCCCCTGGGGGCTCAGGCGAACCGCGCCTGACTGCCAATACAATAAGTATGCCGCCCACAATAAGCATCGGGATCGACAACAGCATGCCCATGGTTAATCCGCCCCAGAGGAAGCCGAGCTGGACGTCCGGTTCGCGGAAATGCTCGCCGGCGATCCGGCTCAATCCATAGATCAGGATGAAGGCGCCGAGGATCATGCCCGGCCGCTTCAGGGCACCGAAGCGGATCATGACCGCGAGGACCGCAAACAGCAAAATGCCCTCCATGCCGGCCTCGTAGAGCTGGCTTGGATGGCGCGGCAGCTGGGTGGGATCGTTGGGGAAGATCATCGCCCAGGGCAGCTCCGGGTCGGCGGCGCGGCCCCACAATTCGCCGTTGATGAAATTGGCGATGCGGCCGAGCAGCAGCCCGACGGGGGCGACGGCTGTGGTGATGTCCCCGAGCGACAGGATCGAGATGCCGTTGCGATAGGCGAACCACATCACCGCGACGACGCAGCCGAGAAAGCCGCCGTGGAAGGACATTCCGCCTTCCCACAGCCTGAGGATCGCGGCGGGATGGTCGATGAAGAAGGGCAGATTGTAGAACAGCACATAGCCGGTGCGACCGCCGAGGATGATGCCAAGCGTGACCCACAGGATGAAGTCGTCGATCTGGACCAGCGACATCGGTGCCGGGCCGCCCCACAGCCGCTCTTTCTTCACGAGCGAGCGCGCATAGAGCCAGCCGAACACGATGCCGCAGATATAGGCCAGCGCATACCAGCGGATCGCGAACGGACCGATCTCGATCGCGATCGGCTTGAAGGCGGGAAAGTCGATGAGAAGAAGTTGCATCGCGCCTTCTATGACTAGACGAGATTGCGGCGATAGAGCGCCAGCAGACGCTCCCAATGCCGCTCGGCGGCGTCGCGATCATAGACCGGACGCTTGGGGAAGGCGAAGCCGTGATGGGTGCCGGGATAGATCTCGACTTCGGCTTTGGCGCCGCTCATGCCCTGCTTCACCTTCTCGATGATCTCGGCGGGCGCGTAGATGTCGGTCTCGGCGCAGGCGAAGTAGAGCTCGGCCTTGGTCTTGGCCGCCGCGAGATGCGGGCTGTCGTCCTGGTCGGTTGCGAGCTGCGTGCCGTAGACCGAAGCGGCGGCCTTGACGCGATCGGGGAAATGCGTGGCGGCGTTGACGGCGTAGCGGCCGCTCATGCAGTAGCCGACGGTGCCGACCAGCTTGGTGTTCGCGGCCGCCTGGCCCTCGGCATAGGTGAGCAGTGCCCGCGTGTCGTCCATGATCATGGGGATCGTGAGCGATCCCATCAGCGCGAACATGCGCTTGCGCTCCGGCGCGTTCGGATCGGCCGGCAGCGCGCCGAGCTCCATCACGCCGGAGCGGTAATAGAGGTTCGGCAGCATCACGTAATAGCCCGATGTCGCGAGCCGGCGCGCCATGTCGCGCAGCTCTTCGCGGATCGCCGGCGCGTCCATGTAGAACAGGACGACCGGAAACGGCCCGCCGCGCTCGGGATGGCTGATGAAAGTTGCGGTGTGGCCGTCCTTGGTGGGGATCGCGATCTGCTGGTCGATCATCTCGAGCGCCTTTTGTGATTCTTCTTATGCAGGGACGTTGAATACGATTGCAAGGAAACCGGGGCATGACAAGGATACCGCCGATCGGCTCTTGAACCGGCCCAAACGGATTGCCATTGTCTTCCCGCGCGTTCGCGCAGAGTTCATCGAAAGCGGCCAGGAGACCGACATGACCCAGACCAACAACCGGTTTTTCGACGAGATCGGCCGCCTGATGAACGACGCCGCCGGTGCCGCGCAGGGCGTCAAGCGCGAGTTCGACACGGTGATGCGCACCCAGGCCGAAAAATTCCTGCGCGACATGGACCTGGTCAAGCGCGAAGAGTTCGAGGCGGTCAAGGACATGGCGCGTCTGGCGCGTGAAGAGAACGAGGCTCTGAAGGCGCGCATCGCGGCGCTGGAGGCCAAGCTCGGCGGCTAACTCCGCCGGGGTCCATCCGGGCGATCCGGTTCCGCCCGGTAGCCCATTCTCCTTGTCATTTCCGCGTCTTCCGGGTAAAAGCCCGCCACGTCCGCAGCCCCCGCACCCCTGGAGGCTTGCTGCGGCGTATGCCATGGGCCGCGTTGCGGCCCATTAACTTTTGCAAAAACAAGGACTTAACGTTATGGCGACCGTCAAGGAATTGAAGGCGACCGCACGTCCGAAGAGCGGCAAGGGGGCCGCCCGGGCTGAGCGTCGCGCCGGGAGAGTGCCCGGAGTGATCTATGGCAACAACCAGCCCCCGCTGACGATCTCGGTTGACGATCGCGAACTGCGCTCGCGCATCCTCGCCGGCAGGTTCCTGACCACGCTGGTCGACATCGACCTCGAGGGCAACAAGCACCGCGTGATTCCGCGCGACTACCACCTCGATCCGGTCAAGGATTTCCCGATCCACGTCGACTTCATGCGGCTCGGCGAAGGCGCCACCATCCGCATCAGCGTTCCCTTGCACGTGGTGAAGGCTGAAGGTTCGCCCGGCGTGAAGCGCGGCGGCGCCGTCAACATCGTTGCGCATGCGATCGAGCTCGAGTGCGGTGTGGAGAACATCCCGCAGTTCATCGAGGCTGACGTCGGTTCGCTCGAAATCGGCCACTCGCTGCATCTCTCCGACATCAAGCTGCCGGCCGGCGTGAAGGCGCTGACCGCCGAGGACGCGACCCTCGTCACCATCGTGCCGCCGTCCGGTTACGCCGAAGAGCTGAAGGCCGCGGCTGCTGCTCCTGCTGCGGGTGCTGCTGCTCCGGCGGCTGGTGCCGCTCCGGCTGCTGGTGCTGCTGCTCCGGCAGCGGCTGCCAAGGCCCCGGCTGCCAAGGCTCCCGCCGGCGGCGACAAGAAGAAGTAATCTCTCAAAGCTGGCGCGCGGTCCCTGACCGCGCGCCGAGCGAGGGGCGCGCCGCGTCATGCGACTCTTTGTTGGGCTCGGCAATCCCGGCCCGAAATTCGCACGTAACCGGCACAATGTCGGCTTCATGGCCGTCGACGAGATCGCGCGGCGTCATGGGTTCGCGCCCTGGCGCCGCAGGTTTCAGGGCGAGACCTCGGAGGGCATGCTCGGCACCGAGCGCGTGATCCTGCTCAAGCCGATGACCTACATGAATGATTCCGGCCGCAGCGTTCAGGAAGCGGCAAGCTTCTTCAAGATCGCGCCGGGCGACGTCACCGTATTCCATGACGAACTCGAACTGCCGCCGGGCAAGGTGCGGGTGAAGATCGGCGGCGGCATCGCCGGCCACAACGGCCTGCGTTCGATCTCCGCCCATATCGGCAACGAGTACCGCCGGGTGCGGCTCGGCATCGGTCATCCCGGCGTCAAGGAATTGGTGCACGGCCACGTGCTGTCCGACTTCGCCAAAGCCGACAACGACTGGGTGGCGACGCTCTGCGACGCGGTGGCCGAGCACGCGGCACTGGTTGCCAAAGGCACGGACGCGACCTTCGCCAACAGGGTGCACCTCGCCATGCAGGCGAAGGGATTTTTGACCAAGGACGACAACGGCAAGGAATAACGCTCGTGGGATTTAAATGCGGGATCGTCGGGTTGCCCAATGTCGGCAAATCGACCTTGTTCAACGCGCTGACCGAGACGGCCGCGGCGCAGGCGGCGAACTATCCGTTCTGCACGATCGAGCCGAATGTCGGCGAGGTCGCGGTGCCGGATCCGCGGCTCGATAAGCTCGCAGCGATCGCCAAGTCGGGCCAGATCATCCCGACCCGGCTGACCTTCGTGGACATCGCCGGCCTCGTGCGCGGTGCCTCCAAGGGGGAAGGCCTCGGCAACCAGTTCCTCGCCAACATCCGCGAGGTCGACGCCATCGCGCATGTCGTGCGCTGCTTCGAGGATTCCGACATCACCCATGTCGAGGGCAAGATCGCCCCGCTCGCCGACATCGAGACCATCGAGACCGAGCTGATGCTCGCCGATCTCGACAGCCTCGAGAAGCGCGTCGACAATTTAGCCAAGAAGGCCAAGGGCAACGACAAGGACGCCAAGGAGCAGCTCGACCTCGTCAATCGCACCCTGGTGCTGCTGCGCGAGGGCAAGCCCGCGCGTCTCGTCGAACGCAAGGCGGAGGAGGAGCGTGCCTTCGGGATGCTCGGCCTGCTGTCGTCCAAGCCCGTGCTCTACGTCTGCAACGTCGAGGAAGGCTCGGCCGCGACTGGCAATTCGTTCTCGAAGGCGGTGCAGGACCAGGCCGCCAAGGAAGGCGCCATTGCCGTCGTCATCTCGGCAAAAATCGAATCCGAGATCGCCACCATCTCACGTGACGAACGCGCCGACTTCCTGGAGACGCTGGGTCTCGAAGAGGCCGGCCTCGATCGCCTGATCCGGGCCGGCTACACGCTGCTCGACCTCATCACCTATTTCACGGTGGGCCCGAAGGAAGCGCGCGCCTGGACCATCTATCGCGGCACCAAGGCGCCCGGCGCGGCCGGTGTGATCCACACCGACTTCGAGAAGGGCTTTATCCGCGCCGAGACCATCGCGTATGAGGACTACGTCGCGCTCGGCGGCGAAGCCGGCGCCCGCGATGCCGGCAAGCTCCGCCTCGAAGGCAAGGAATACGTCGTCGCCGACGGCGACGTGATGCATTTCAGGTTCAATACGTAAGCTGACGTTGTCATTCCGGGGCGCGCGAAGCGCGAGCCCGGAATCCATTCATCCACTTGTCCTGAGGCTCGATGGATTCCGGGCTCGCCTCTACGAGGCGCCCCGGAATGACGGCCTCACCGCACCCCGCCGCCCTGATCCCTGATCGCGCCGAGATGCTCGTTGATGCGGAAGATGATCAGGATCAACTCGGCGATGATACGCGAGAACACGATCCCGACGACGACGCTCGCGATCGACGACAGCAGCATCAGGAAACCGCCGAACGGGCTGATCGCCATCATCGCGAGGCCGGAGAAAATGCCGGAGAGGCCGAATAGGCAGATCAGCGCGATCACCAGCCAGTAGAAGGTCTTGATGATCGTCGGCGTGATAAAGCGGTCCCATTGAAACAGGTCGCTGAATGAAAACATTGCTCTCCCCAGGGCAATTCAGGTGTTGTCGGGTCTTGCAAATGGATCGTGGCCCCTGATCGATCCGACTCAAGACCGACGCCGGCGCGCCGAATGTAGCACGAGCCATGCGGGCCGGCGGGTTGAGATTGCCGCAAAGTGCGGCCACAATCTGTCATTCCCTCAAACCTTTCCCAAGATGACCCTGACCTTCGAAGATTTCCCGCCCGGCCGGTTCGGAACATTCGGCCCGCGCCATGTCACGCGCGACGAGATTGTGGCCTTTGCCGCCGAGTTCGATCCGCAGCCGATGCACCTCGACGAGGAGGCCGCCAGCAAAAGCATGCTGCGCGGCCTGTCCGGCTCGGGCTGGCATCTCTGCTCGCTGATGATGCGGATGATGGCCGACGGTTTCATCACCCGCGCCGCTTCGCTGGGATCTCCCGGCGTCGAGGAGGTGCGCTGGCTGTCGCCGTTGAGACCCGGCGACGACCTGATGCTCGACGTCGATATCGTGGAGGCCCGCACCTCGAAGAGTCGCCCGGAGCTCGGCATCGTCAAGTTCAAATGCACCGTGCGTAACGCCGGGGGTGATGCGCTGTGCGAGATGACCTCGCCGATCCTGATCAAGCGGCGCGAGGGGGCGGTCTGATGCCATTTTTCGAAGAGATCGAGATTGGGCATCGCCGCGAGATCGGCGCCTATACGTTCACGGCCGAGTCGATCAAGACATTCGCCGCAAAATTCGATCCGCAGCGTTTTCACCTCGACGAGGAGGAGGGCAAGAACTCGCTGTTTGGCGGGCTCGCGGCCTCGGGCTGGCATGTCGGCTCGGCCTGCATGAGCCTGCTTGTCGCCGACGGCCAGCGCCTGGCGCGGGAAGCCGCTTCGCGCGGCGAGGAGGTCGCGGTGTGGGGCCCGTCGCCGGGCTTTCGCGACCTGCGCTGGATCAGGCCGGTGCTCGCCGGCGACATCGTCACCTACGTGAACGTCGTCATCGACAAGCGCAGCTCCGCCTCGCGACCTGGCTGGGGCATCCTGACCGCGCGCACCACCGGCACCAACCAGCGCGGCGAGGACGTCTACGCCATCACCGCCAGTGCCTTCGTGCCGATGCGTGTGAACGTCGGTTAGATTCGTTCCAGGATGAACGGCAAAAACAGCGTGCGAGTGTTGCTTCCGCGCTATGGACGCGATTCCGGGCGGCTGCCATAAGCCTGCGCAACATGGTTTTCCCGCGAAGCAGTGCGCGGAACCATCGAGTTGCTAACCAATTATGAACCTGTCGCTGTCTATTTGAACGAACTGGGCAGAGTACAGGGGACGAGGACCATGGCAGACCGCGGCGCACTCAAGCTGGTCGGATTCATCTTTGCTACCGCGACGCTGGCCGTGATGCTGGTCGCCGGCATGGTGGTGAAGGGCTATGCCGACGGCGCCTACACCCTGGAAGCCTCGACCGTGGAAGCCACCCGGTAAGACTTCGTTAACTCCGCACGGCCGCAACGCGGCCTCCGCCCTCAGCGGCTATAGACGAACGCCAATATCGCGATCGCAACCGCCAGCAATCCGACAAAACGCAGCATGATCGTGCCGAACTGGTTCGGCGCGGGCCGCAGCGGTATCGGGTCGGTGGTGTCGGGCCGAATGCTTTCCATGAACTGTCCCCGGGTCCGCCGCGATGGCAGGAGCGCTTGGCGTTAGTCGCCGGGGGGATGCGGGAAGTTCAAAGGGGTGACCTTCACCTCGCCCCGCTTGCGGGGAGAGGTCGGATCGCACAGCGATCCGGGTGAGGGGGACTCTCCGCGAGTCCATCTGTCACCGAATTTTCTGAAGCAGCCCCTCACCCCAACCCTCTCCCCGTAAGAACGGGGCGAGGGAGAGCACACACACACCAGAATCAAAACCGCCGCGCCCCTTTCGGAACGCGGCGGCTGGTGATGCGGAATCTCGAGATCAGCTGTTGCGCAGGCCGTCGGCGGCGCGCTTCCACTGCGAGACGTTGTCGGCGATCATGCGGGTCGACTTCATCGCGGCCTGGCTGAGCTGGGCGTAGCCGGAGATCTCGCGCTGGACGCGCTGGCCTTCGGCGTGGAGCAGGTCGCGCAGGCTCTCGAGCTCGGAGATCAGATTCTCGATCTCGGCGAGCGAGGTGCCGGCGACGCGCTGGATCAGCGAGTTGACGTTGGTGACGGTGGCCTCCGCGCTCGGATCGAGCGGCGGCGCGTCGGTGGCGGTCGCTGCCGGACGGCGCAGATAGGCGATGTCGTTGCGGACGAAGTCACGGATGCCTGCTTCGACTTCCGTCACGGCGGCGAGGTTGGTGTCGATGGTCTCGGTCTCGGTGCCTTCGGTCTTTTCCGGGCGCATGGCGTTCATCGTTATTCCCCTGTTCGCGTTGAGCGCAGCGCGAGTGTCCCCCGCACGACGACGTCAGTCTGGGACTAGGGCGTCGGATTTTGGCCGCAACTTGGCCGAGGTGCGGCAAGGGCGGTCCATTCGGGGGCTTTGCCGTGGCGTATGGTTACGGAAGTCTGAACGCCGCCGCGCTGAACTTTCTAGTTCCTCATGGTGAGGAGCGCGAAGCGCATCTCGAACCATGCAGGCCCAACTGTAGCAGCGGGGCCTCGATCCTTCGAGACGCGCGCAAGAGCGCGCTCCTCAGGATGAGGAGAAAGATTAGCGCCGACCTACCAGCTCTTCTTGAAACCCGCCGTCAGGCTCTTGTTGATCGCCCCTTGCGAGGTTTCGCCGACCGAGCCGGAGACGGTGACGTTGTCGAAGAGCTTTTGCTCGGCGCCGACCTTGCGCAGCCATTTGTCGTCGGTGGTTGACAGCGACTGGCCCGCGGTGATGCTGGTGCCGGTGTCGGTGAGAGTGACCTTGGCCGACTGGTCGGTCTCGTAGTTGCGCGTGATGTGACCGCCGACGCCGGGAAGCGCCGTGGTGCCCTGCTGGTTGACGCTGTAGCCGTTCTGCAGCGTCAGCGACGTGTCGCCCGACAGCGGCACCGACTTGATCAGCGAGGCCCCGAGCTTGCTCTGCTCGGCGCCGGGATCGACGCGGGCCTCCACCGCGGTCTTGTCCCAGATCGCGCCTGCGCCCGGCGCGGTCGCGGCCGCCCAGGCGCTGCCGGACGACTGAGGCACGCTGCCGCCATTGGTCGCCTTCTGCGCCAGGAGCTCCGACATCGTCCGCGGCTCGCTCGTCACCGTCATGTCGGCGCCGATGCGGGCGTCCCAGAATGAGGATACCGACTGCTTCACAGTCACCGCCGAGGAGCCGTTGGCGTTGGCGTTCGTCGTCCAGTTCAGCCCGTCCTTGGCGGCGGCCTGCGCACGCTTCTTGGCGGCGACGATGTCGTTGAGCGTGCCGGCGTCGATCGCGAGCTGCCCCCAGTCGAGCTTGTCGACGTCGATGCCACGGAGCACGTCGGGGTCGTTGACATCAGCGGCCTCCGCCGTTTCGGCGTCCTCGTCGGGCACCGCGGCCGGGCCGGGGGAGAAGGGCGGAATGATCTGCGCCGAAACCGTCAGCACCGATCCCAGGATGAAAGCGGCCGCCAGCATCGGCAGCCTGGTCCAGCCAAACCCTGTCGCGAATTCCATCGTCCTGCCCGTCAGCCCAGTTCCCGCCGAGGATGCGGAACCATCGTTGCGAAATTGTGGCGGTTCCATCGAACGCGAACCAACGGGCCGCGCGAAAGGCGCGCGCCCGATGACGAGCTTCTCCACGATTGCATCCGGCGGGGCTGGAGGCCAGGACGCGTCGCGGGGAGCATCAGCCTTCGGTCCCGAAGTGCGGGGCCCGTTGGTGTTCCGTTCAGCCGACGCTGGTCATCTTCGGCAGATGAATGGCGCGGCCAAGTGCCTGTTCGACCAGATCAAACGTGTCGATCAGCACGCGCATGCTGGTGAGCTTGCCCGCCCTGAACTGGGCGAACTGCGCGACCCGCAAGCTGATCGGCTTGCTGGAATCCAAGGCGGTCAGCGAATAGCGCAGCATCGAGGCGGCGGAATCGACGCCGAGCATGATGTTCTCGCGGTCGAAGCGGCGAACCTGGAAATTGTCCGCGAGCTGGTGGATGACGTCGAGCACGGCGTCCTTGCCCTGGCGCGCGCCGAGGAACGGAAACATGTCGATCGGGCCGTAGAGCGCCCACTCGACGTCCTC
Organism: Bradyrhizobium sp. MV1.5; assembly: GCF_055807615.1. Lineage (NCBI taxonomy): Bacteria > Pseudomonadati > Pseudomonadota > Alphaproteobacteria > Hyphomicrobiales > Nitrobacteraceae > Bradyrhizobium > Bradyrhizobium sp. MV1.5. Next base: position 51,056 of record NZ_JBVVPL010000008.1, read on the forward strand.
GTCGATGAGGGCCTCGATGTCCTCGAAATGCCGGTCGTTGATCGCGCGGTGCAATGCGCGCGAGAAACGCCAGAGGCTGTGCTCTGTCATCTTGGGCAGTCCTGAAGCTGGCTTGCGATAAAAACGAAAAACAACCCCAAGCGCACAGGATAGGTGCCGCGGGGTCGCTCAACTCATTTGTATACGAACAAAATACGCCAATTCGGCCAAAACGCAATTCACGTTTTCGCAATGCACAATTGATCCCTGCGTGTGAGATTTACAATAGAACTCCGTATTTTCCCGGTTCGGGCCGGTCTGGAGAGAGCTAGCCCCCGTCCGCCCGCTCGCCCACGATCAGCGGGCCGATCTCGCGTTCCAGCACCTGCTGCACCAAATCGTAGGAATCGATGATCTCGCGGATCTGCGCCACCTGGCCGTTGCGGAAAGTGTAGAACACGGCCATGTCGACCTGAATGATGCGGTCGTTGCTGCGCTTCCTGAAGAACACGCGCAAATAGGCCGCGACCGCGTCGCCCTCGGCGACGATCTGCGGCACCTCGTAGCGGATCTCGGCGTATCGCTCCTGCACGGTGCGCCAGAATTCGCCGAGTTCCTCCTTGCCGTGGCAGGGGCCCATGTGGGGCAGCACGTCGATTGGCGCGTGGGTGAGGAAGTCGACGTCGTCGGTGCAGCACGACAGCGCGGCCTCGAGATCGCTGCGCGCGATGGCGTCGAGCAGATGCAGTACGCGCTGGCGATTGAGCTTCTCGACCGTCATTCCGCCCGTCCCTCGTTGGCCGTGTGGAGTTCGCGCAAAGCTAGCGCGCGGCCTCGGACACCGGCAATCCGCAAAACCACAGGGGATATTGCTGACGTATGACGCGCAAGCGCAATGCCAGGTTCATGGCTGCAATTAACGGTTGAGCGAACGCGTCCCTGCACGAATTCGCGTGGCGTTCGGCTGCATGGGCGCGCGAAGCAAAGGGGCGCGTGGGAAGCACTGGGTGCGGCCGCGCGCGGCAGCGAAGGCGGGGAACCCTGACAGGCCCGCGCCCGTTGAGAGCGCGACACCGCCTTCGGAGACATCGATCCATGAAATCCCTCGCCGCCATCGCCGCCGCACTTCTCATCTGTGGCGCGACCTCCGCCGCCAACGCCAAGGGCTGCATCAAGGGCGCCGTCGTCGGCGGCGTCGCCGGCCACTATGCCGGCCATCACGGCGTCCTCGGCGCAGCCGCCGGCTGCCTCTACGGCCGCCATCATGCCAAGGAGCAGCAAGAGCAGGAGAGGCAGCGGCAACAGCAGAGGCAGCGGCAACAGCAGAGCCAGGTGAACGGGCAGGGCAAGCTGTAATCCTTCGTCATTCCGGGCGCGCCCCTTGTTCCCGCAGAGGAAATGGGCGTGACGCATCTCACATCAGGCCTCCCTGATGGCGGCTAGATTCATCCGCATGTCATCAGGGAGACGTGCCATGGCCGCCATCGCCAGAGTCAGAAAGTCCAACCTGCACAACGCGCTCGAAGGCCTCGCGCTGACCGCGACGCTGCAGAGCTTCCCGACCTTCGCCGCCGCCGCCTTCCTGCTCAAGCTGGTCGGCAATCACGACCTGGTTGGCGATCCCGGCGTCGCCATCTTCGTCGCCATCGCCTCGCTCGCCCATGCGCTGCTTGCGGTGACGTTCGGGCCGAGCTTCCCGCACCTCTTCAAGACCATCTACGAACCGAAGTTCTTCGAGGCCCATCTGTCGCTCGCCGACAAGATCACCGCATGGCGCACCCAGCCGGTCGCGTCGCTGCAACTGATGACCATCGTGCTGCTGCTGTCGGTGATGGCCGTGGTGACGGCGAGCGTGGGGTGATCGCATCATGCCCTTCATCACCGCGTCGAAATCTGGCCCGCTCAACTGGCTCGAAGGCTTTGCGCTCACCGCGATCCTGCAGGGCTTCCCGATCTTCGCCGCGGCGTCGCTGATGGTGAAGCTGCTGGGACATGACCGCGGTGGCAATCATGTCCTCACCATCGCGATGGCGTCGATTTTCTACAGCTGTCTCGCCATCTGGGCGGGATCGACATTCCCGAGCTTTGCAAAGAACGCCTACGAACCGCTGTTCTTCGACGCCAGCCTGTCCGTCTCCGACAAGATCGCCCGCTGGCGCGCCAAGCCCGCGACGTCGATGCAGCTCACGGCCTCAGTGCTGCTGCTGTCCCTACTGACAGCAAGCGTGGGGTGAGGCGCCTTCGCGACTCCAGAATGCCCGAAGCGCGAGCCCGGAAACTATTCATGAACGGCGCGAATAGCCGCTCGCCTACTCGTCTTCCGTCGCCTTTTGTGCTGCCGGTCATTTAAGCGCGGGCCCGCGAGTGCAACAGCTGCCACCGAGCGGGTTTTACGCGCATCGCGTAGTCGGCGCCGAGAGGTCCAACCCTCACGGCTGTCTACGTCGTATCAAGCGGCAGCTAAGCATTTTCGGCCTCCCGTAGAGTACGGTCCGGAAGTGGATTTTGATCATCGCGCGGGCAGGCGGCCACATCTAGTGGCCGAAGTGCCAAGTGGAAAGGTCAATTACCCGCTTGCAACGAGTGGTAGTGTCCCTGTTATGGTCTTCTCAAAAGGAGATAGACCATGTCTGCCGACTGGACAAACACCGAGCTGTGGAGGTTGCTCAAGGCGAAAGGCGAGGCTGCTTCGGACTTGAGGCTCTATATCAAGCTTTGGCTCGATGATGTCCAATTGATCTTATCAAAGGGAAGCACCGCCCCGCTCGACTTCACGTTGCATGATGACGACCACAGCTTTCGTGTAGCTCACCGGATGGTGGAGCTCGTGCCGGCCGAAACGATGTCAGGTCTCTCCGACTATGAATTGGCGTTGCTCCTACTCTCGGCCTATCTCCACGACATTGGAATGAACCCGCGTCGGACAATAGTTGCGCAGATTCGAGACTATCTTCTTTCCGGCGAGTTGGGTCCTCTCGATGCGATCGAAGCCGGAGATCTCAGGAAGTGGCTCGATAGCGATCATCCAGGGATCCAGCCGCCCATCAACTCCAAAGGTAGCTCTCTTGAGAAGATCCGCGACGCCGAATTCTTGACGGCATACTTCTGCCGGCATCGTCACAATGATTGGAGCGAGCGTTACATCGTAGAAAGGGCGAAAGACTTCAAGTTGCATCCTTATGCAGCTTGGATTCAGGATCTCGTCTTGCTCTGCAAGAGCCACCACGTGGGGTATTCCACCCTTATGACGCCCCCGTTCGATTTGAGGATGGTTGGAGCAGTCGGAAAGATTGTAAACCTAAGATATCTGGCCGCCGTACTGCGGACAGCAGACGTACTAGAGTTCGACCCCGAACGCACACCTCAAGTCGTATTCACTCATCGATCACCTCACTTTAATAGCACAATCTACTGGCACAAAGATCATGAGATTAGCTTATCGGTTGAGCAAGGTACGTCCGATATTTTTCTGAATGCCAGGACAGATAACGCGTGGACACACAGAGCGATTTTAGAGACTGCTGATGCAGTGGATGCCGAGCTAGAGACGTGTGCGGTAATTGACAAGCAGAACGGCTTCTTGCGCGGAAAGCGGCTTGAACAAGGTGGCCACTACCGATGGCCCTGGCCATCGCGCGTGACCAGACTGATTGAGCCACTTCCAGATACTTTCGCTTACATCGATGGTAGCTTTCGTCCGAACTCTCGGCGGATACTGTCGCTCCTAGCCGGCACTCAGCTCTATAAAACACCGTCCGCTGCTATTCGGGAATTGCTTCAAAATGCTTTTGATGCCGTCAGAGAGCAAATTGCAATAGAGCTGCTCCAAGACAATGATCCGACGGATTTGAAGCTTCAACTAGCCCGCGCGCAGCTGCATCGCATTTCATTGGTTTTAGAATCGCGTGGGGATGAGCTTTGGGTCGTATGCCAAGACACTGGAAGCGGGATGACACGCCGCATCATTGAAAGGCATCTGCTTGTCAGCGGTTCCCAGCCGCGTCCAGAGCTCCTGGAATTGCGACGCGACTGTTTGGCTAAGGGGGTCTCGTTCGAGAGGACCGGCGAATTTGGAATTGGGGTTTTGAGTTATTTCATGCTTGCCGACAAAATGATTGTCGAGACCAGAAGCGGGAATGAGTTCGGCTCTGATTCCGATAGTCACGGTTGGCGGTTTGAAATCGATGGCCTAGATACCGTTGGTGAACTCAGGCCTGGTCACAAGCACAGCCGCGGAACGAATATACAGCTGCGGATTAGGTCTGACATGAGAGAGCGGCTTCTCTCAGACAATTTTAAGCGATACATCGCGACGTTAATCCTTAGAGGCCCCTGTAACGTCGAAACAAAGATATTAGACGAAGTTCGATCACACGAGCCCGGTTGGTTGGTTGTTCCGGAAGATTGGACCGAGACTGTCTTGAATCGGAATTTTGTGGGCGAAGATCGTCGGGTATATCGGGGGCGTGAGGAGAATGTTTCGGAGCTCGAAAAGAAATGGGCGGCAGTTAGAGCCGTGGCGCGATCAAAGTTAGCGTTCTTCGGCGCAACAGAGGGGCAACTTCCAGGCGGTGCGGGCGCTTACCGAATGGCGATCCCGTATTTTGAACTTGAGCATGGTCCCTCAATCGGCTTTCTGAATGAATCAGATGCTAAGTTGTCGCCCTTTCCTGACAATGGCGTCTGCTTGACTCCGAGACTAACGCTTGTGTGCTCCTGGCGAGGATTTAGGGTCGAGCGTCTCCAAAGAGATGACGAGGAGAATGGCCTGCTGCATATTCCTGGCGTGCCCCTAATTCTCGAAATTGATTTTACTGGTGGCGCAAAGATATCAATAAGCAGAGAAAATTTGGAACTCGATGATAGCAAAGCCTTGAACGAGTTCTTGATTGATCAGATCGCCAAACTAGTCGAGGACTTCCTCCGCTTTCAAGCAAAGAGCCGTTATTCAGCTATTACCATCGCGGTCTTCAGCCACTACGAAGCGTACCCGTTGCGGCCAAAACTGGGAGATCTTTCTAAGGTCCTGGACAAGGCGGTTGCAGCTTGGTGGTACTTTCCAGCTTCAGATAATTTGGATGAACACCAATTCGTCTGGCGGGAAATTCGGTTCCCGGTAATCCAGCGATCGAGTGGTGAGCTCTCTGAGCGCCTGCGCAGGAGTGCTCTCACTGAAAATGGCCTAAACGACGAACTGGGCGAGTTTTCTTTCGATGAAATGGATTTTGACCCATTAGCGGGGTATGAGCCCGATCGTCTCATTTTAATCGATCGCCCCTCGTTCGAGATCGGAGCAATTTATTCTGGCAGTAGGCGAGGAGGCTCTAGTGATCGCATTGGCGGATACCCCCACGTCGAGTTTCCTCCGGCATGGAATAACATCGCAATGGTTGAAACAACTAACCGCTACTTCTGGAACGCTTCGCATAAGATTTTTGAGTTGGTCGATCCGAATGTTTGGTCAACCTACAAGGCTCTGAAATCGGAAAAGCCTCTTTTTCGACGTGATGCCTTCCTTGCGGCAGCGGAAAAAGGCGAGGCGGTGCTTTGTGCGTGGTTACTGGATCATCTCGATCAAGATATGGAATTTTGGAAGTCATTTGTTCGAGAGCTGGGGCCTGACATTCAGACTTGGTGTAAGCTGCCAACCTTACAGTTGTTGAAATGGTGTCTTGAGCCATATGGCGCGGGGCTTATCTCGATTCAGTCAGGTCATGTTGAGACGATCTCCGGCCTGCTTCGGCCCGGCGATCATCCATGGGTACCCGCTCCCGCCGATGAGGATTGGTGGATAAGAATAAGGCGGCCCACGCGTCGTCGCTCCAAGCAAGCCCTCGCTTCGGGGCAGACTCAATAAAGGTAGTCGGGGCGACGTGGTTGTCGAGGCCCTACCTCTTCTTCCACCCACCCCTATGCCCTGGCGCTCCTCCGCTCGACCGCGGCGATGGGCCGAACTCCGGGCCCGACTGCCTGGAATCCGTCGGCTGGATGATGCGGCTTTCGCCGCCGAACGGTTTTGTCGGCAGCGCGCGATCCCCCCGATATGGCAGCGACTCCGGGCCGTGCATCTCGTCGAGATGGGGCTTGTGCACCTTCGAGCCGCTGCCGCCGCCGCTCGCCTTCAGCGCGGAGCTCACGGTTTTCTTCTTCATGGCGCTGACCGGCAAATTGGCCGCGTCGCCGTATTTCTTCGCTCCCGCATAGGCGCCGGCCTTGCCCTGCACGGTGCGCTGCTTGACGGTGGGATCGTCGACCACCGCGAGCTCGGTGGCGCGCAGGCGCTTGACCTCGTCGCGCAGGCGCGCGGCTTCCTCGAAGTTCAAATCGGCGGCGGCCTCCCGCATTCTCGTCTCGAGATCGCCGAGCACGGCCTCGAAATTGTGGCCGATCGAGATGACGTCGTCGGTCATGTCGTGGCCGCCGATCTCGACCAGCACATGATCGCGTTCGTAGACGCTGTTCATGATGTCGCCGATCGACTTCTTGATGCTCTCCGGCGTGATGCCGTGCGCCGTGTTGTACTCGACCTGCTTCTCGCGGCGGCGGTCGGTTTCGGCGATGGCGCGCTCCATCGAGCCCGTCATCTGGTCGGCATAGAGGATCACCTTGCCGTCGACGTTGCGCGCCGCGCGGCCGATGGTCTGGATCAGCGAGGTCTCGCTGCGCAAAAATCCTTCCTTGTCGGCGTCGAGGATCGCGACCAGCGCGCATTCTGGAATGTCGAGGCCTTCGCGCAGCAAATTGATGCCGACCAGCGCGTCGAACGCGCCGAGGCGCAGATCGCGGATGATCTCGATGCGTTCGATGGTGTCGATATCGCTGTGCATGTAGCGGACGCGAATGCCCTGCTCATGCAGATATTCGGTGAGGTCCTCCGCCATGCGCTTGGTCAGCACCGTGATCAGCGAGCGATAGCCGGCCTGGGCGGTGGCGCGGACCTCGCCGACGAGATCGTCGACCTGGGTGCGGGCCGGGCGGATGTTGACGGGCGGATCAATCAGGCCGGTCGGCCGGATCACCTGCTCGACGAACACGCCGCCGCTCTCGTTGATCTCCCAGGCGCTGGGCGTGGCCGAGACCGCGACCGTCTGCGGCCGCATCATGTCCCATTCCTCGAACCGCAGCGGGCGGTTGTCCATGCAGGAGGGCAGCCGGAAGCCATATTCGGCGAGGGTCGCCTTGCGGCGGAAGTCGCCGCGGAACATGCCGCCGATCTGGGGCACCGTGACGTGGCTCTCGTCGGCGAACACCAGCGCGTTGTCCGGCACGTATTCGAACAGCGTCGGCGGCGGCTCGCCGGGCAGGCGACCGGTGAGATAGCGCGAATAGTTCTCGATGCCGGCGCAGCTTCCGGTCGCCTCCATCATCTCGAGGTCGAAGGTGGTGCGCTGCTCCAGCCGCTGCGCTTCCAGCAGGCGGCCCTGGTCGTGGAGCTGGTCCAGCCGCATCTTCAATTCGGACTTGATCGACTTGATCGCCTGCACCAGCGTCGGGCGTGGCGTCACATAGTGCGAGTTGGCGTAGATCTTGATGAATTCGAGCTCGTCCTGCTTGTGGCCGGTGAGCGGGTCGAACTCCTCGATGGTCTCTACGGTGTCGCCGAACAGGTTCACGCGCCAGGCGCGGTCCTCATAGTGCGCCGGGAAGATGTCGATGACATCGCCGCGCACGCGAAATGTGCCGCGGGTAAAATCGGCCTGGGTGCGCTTGTACTGCAGGGCGACGAGGTCGGCGATCAGCTGGCGCTGGTCGATGCGCTCGCCCTTCTTCAGGGCAAAGGTCATCGCGGTGTAGGTTTCGACCGAGCCGATACCGTAGATGCAGGACACCGAGGCGACGATGATGACGTCGTCGCGTTCGAGCAGCGCGCGCGTCGCCGAGTGGCGCATGCGGTCGATCTGCTCGTTGATCGAGGAGTCCTTTTCTATGTAGGTGTCGGTGCGAGGGACATACGCTTCCGGCTGGTAGTAGTCGTAATAGCTGACGAAATACTCGACCGCGTTGTCGGGGAAGAAGCTCTTGAACTCGCCATAGAGCTGGGCGGCGAGCGTCTTGTTCGGCGCCAGGATGATGGCGGGGCGCTGCGTCGCCTCGATCACCTTGGCCATGGTGTAGGTCTTGCCGGAGCCGGTGACGCCGAGCAGCACCTGCGAGCGGTCGTTGCGATTGATGCCCTCGACCAACTCGGCGATCGCGGTCGGCTGGTCGCCGCGCGGCTCGTAATGCGACTTGATCTCGAAGCGCACGCCGCCTTCGGACTTTTCCGGGCGCGGCGGCCGATGCGGGGTCCACACCCTGGTGGAGCCGTCGTCCTTGCGGAACTCCGGCCGGCCCTCGCGGATCAGCGATTCCAGCGCGTCGGCCGTCGCCTTGACGCCGAGCGCCTCCATCTTGCTGCGCGGCGGGCGCGCCAGGGCTTCGGCATCGTCCTCCTCGGTGGGAAGGCCGAGCTGACGGGCCAGTTCGGGATCGAGCGTCGGGATCGTGGCCGCGGTTCCGTAATTGGCCTGCGGCGCCTCGTCGAAGCCCGCGTCGCGGGCGCCGGGCGGCTGCGGATTGGGCCGCAGCGGCATCGGCCGCGTATTGTCCTGCGGAAACTCCTTCGGCGTCGAAGCGCGCGCGCGATGCGCGGCGGCCTCGCCCCCGGAGCGGCGGTCGCGCGAATTGTCCGGCGGCGGCTGCAGGCCGGTGCCCGATCCGAGCCCGGCATCGCCGCGATTGATCGCGGGATTGAGCAACTCGGCCAGCGCCGGCCCGATCGGCTGCACGTCGGGGCGAGACGCCTTGGAATTCGGCGCCTTGGAATTTGGTGCCTTGGCGTTCGGAGCCTTGGTCTTGGGGGATTTGCCGGATTTTTCGGAGGATGCAGGTTTCTTCGCCATGCCCCGAATATGGGGCGAGTCCGGCTCTCAGGAAAGGGCGAAAGCCCTTCCCGGATCAGACTGCTGACAGCAGGTTGGCAGCAGCCTTGGGATCACGGATATTGCGGATCACGCCGCCGGCGACGGTCCCTCATCGTCCCCGGCCGCCTGACGCGGCTCGAGGATGTCGAGATGGATGCCGCCGCAATCGGTGCAGCGCATGGCCCAATACTCGCATCCGGCACGGCCGCCGATCACGCGGAGCACCGTGAGATCGCCGTCGCATTCCGGGCAGCTGGACAACACATTGCGGGTGTAAATCCTCGGCCGCGACGTGTCTTCGAATTCGATGACTGACATGACCGGTTTCCCCCTTTGACCTGCGCCGTTCCTTGGTTCGCCTGCAGTCCCGCTCGCTTATTCGTCGTCGCTGTCGTCGGCCCGCCGGCGGAAGCGATCGATGTGATGCTTGGCATGGGCAATCGCGGCATCGGGATCGGGCCAGGCGAAGCCGACTTCCATGGCCGGAAACAGCACGCCGTCGATGGCAACAGGGCTGAAATCGGCACGCCGGATACGGGCGTGCCACAGCCCCTTGCCAGCTTCGAAGGATTCGATGTCAAAGCCGTCGTAGAGGGTCGTCATTGCAGTCCCCAAAATGTTTTGTTCGAGCGCCTTGTTGGAGGGTCAGGGGACCACGTTTGCGGATTCTGGGATGTGAAGCCGTTCACAAGCGGCCGGCTTTTTTGCCCAAGGTCCGGTCGCAGCGTCAGTTCCGCGTGCTGGTGCGGCCGGTCCGCCGGACGGGACGGGCGGCGGGTTCCGACGCCGCGCGCATGATCCAGCGGCGGAACGCGGCAAAGTCGCGTTGCTCGGTCTGGAAGCTGCGATAGAGCAGATACCAGCGCATGCCCTTGGGCACCGAGAGCTCGAATGGCGCCACCAGCCGGCCGGCGGCGAGATCGTCGTCGATATAGGGCCGGATGCCCATGGCGATGCCGAGCCCGTCGGCGGCAGCCTGAAGCGCCTGGCCGTAGAACTGGAACTCCGGTCCCCGCGCGTTGATGCGCGCGAGGTTCGCGGCCCTGAGCCAGATCGGCCAGTCCTCGGGCGAATGCGCAACCCGGATCAGGCTCGGTCCCCTAAGATCGGCCGGGCGCTTCAGCGAGGAGGCGAGGCGGGGCACGCAGACCGGCGTAAGGTCGCCGGCGAACAGCGGCTCGGCCACCAGCCCCGGCCAGTCGCCGGTGCCGAGCTGGATGCCGCAGCTCCAGTCCTCGCCGAACGGCACCGACGCGCCGCCGGTGGTGAAGCGTACCTCGATGTCGGGCTCCTCGTTGCGAAACTCCGACAGGCGCGGGATCAGCCAGCGCATCGCAAAGGTGTGGCCGATGCCGATGGTGAGCACGCGGACGCTCGAGGGCGCCGTCACCTGGGCCGTGAGGCTCGCGAGCGCGTCGAAAATCGGCGTCAGCCCGCTCTGATAGGCGCGGCCCGCCTGCGTGAGCAGCAGCCTGTTGGCCTTGCGCTCGAACAGCGCGACGCCGAGCCGTTCTTCCAGGATGTGCACCATGCGGCTGACGGCGGCTGCCGATACGCTCAGCTCGAGGCCGGCCGCGGCAAAGCTCCCGGCCCGCGCGGCGGCTTCGAATGCCTTGATGCCGTTGAGAAACAGCAAGCGCCGCAAATGACCGACCCTCAGGAAAGCTGACGCCAGGCCAAGATAACTCAGTTTGCGTAGACGGGGCAAGCGGGGCAGAAATATCGGCGTAATCCAGGCTGATTTGCTGAAGCGGAGGCGGTGCCCTTCGCCTCTCCCCGCGTGCGGGGAGAGGTCGGCCAGAAAAGCCAACGGGGAATACCGGAGAAGGGGGGCGGCCCACCCGGGCACAGCCGCGGCCAGA
>NZ_JBVVPL010000008.1:61809-90849 GCF_055807615.1 Bradyrhizobium sp. MV1.5
GATCAATCCGGTGGGGGGGGGGGGGGGGGGGGGGGGGGGGGGGGCCCCCCCCCCCCGGCGGGCGGGGGGGGGGGGGGGGGGGGCCCCTCTCCGCGAGTCCCACTGCCGGCTCCCTTGCGGAGACTCCCCCTCACCCCACCCTCTCCCCGCGTGCGGGGAGAGGGAGTGAAGCACCTTTGCTTCCGTTACATGCCACCACCGGAGACATCGCGTGACGCCCATCATGATCGCTGCCCTTGGATTGCTGATGGTCGGCACCGCGTTCCTGTCGGGGCTGTTCGGCATGGCGGGCGGGCTGATCCTGATCGGCGTGCTGCTGGCCTTGATGCCGCTGCCGACCGCGATGGTGTTGCATGCGATCACGCAGATGGCCTCCAACGGCTGGCGCGCCTTTCTCTGGCGCGCGCATATCCGCTGGCGGCCGGTCGCGAACTATATGGCCGGCGCGGCCGTCGCGCTCGCGGCGTGGTCGCTCACCCGCTATGTGCCGGACAAGCCGGTCGCGCTGCTGCTGCTCGGCGTCACCCCATTCATGGCGCGGCTGCTGCCCGCGAACATCAAGCCGGATCCGGATCGTCTCTGGCAGGGCACCGTCTACGGCACGATCTGCATGGGCCTCATGCTGATGACCGGCGTGTCGGGACCGCTGCTCGACACCTTCTTCCTCGGCGGCGATTTCGGCCGGCGCGAGAAGGTAGCGACCAAGGCGATGTGCCAGCTCGTCAGCCATTTCACCAAGCTGATCTATTTCGGCGGCGTGATCGACCAGGCCGCGACGCTCGATCCCGTGATCGCGGCCGTCGCGATCGCAGCATCCATGCTCGGCACCACGCTGGCGCGGCGCATCCTCGAAGCCATGACCGACCAGCAATTCGTGGCCTGGTCGATGAAGCTGATCACCACCATCGCCTGCTACTATATCGCCTATGGCAGCTGGCTGCTGGTCCGCACGCCCGTGCTGGCAGCCTTCGACAAGGGAGGTTTGCAATGAGCGAGACTGCCGACCCGCTGGTGCTGGACTTTGTCGAATGGGTTGCGCGCGAGCCGCGCGCCTATGCCGAGGTGATCGCGACCTGGAAGACCTCGTGCCCGCGCCTCACCATCTGGGAAGACGCCGCCGACCGCGGCTACGTCGCGCGCGAGACGATTGCCGGCCTCGGGCTGGTCATCGCGGTGACGGAGGACGGCGAGAAGCTGCTGCGCACGAACGGGCGGTAACGCGCCCTTCTGTCTCCACATCGTCATTGCGAGCGCAAGCGAAGCAATCCAGAATGTCTCCGCGGCGGCAGTTTGGATTGCTTCGTCGCAAGAGCTCCTCGCAATGACGGAGCGTGTGGAGGCAGCTCATGTCGCTAAAACTCTTCGAACTCGTCGGCGTCGACGCCTCACGACCGTTCAGCCCGTTCTGCTGGCGCACGCGGATGGCGCTGGCGCACAAGGGCCTTTCCGCGGAAACGCTGCCCTGGCGCTTCACCGAGAAGAGCGCGATCGCGCCGCACGGCTCGGAGAAGGTTCCGGTGCTGTTGCATCACGGCCAGCCGGTGGTCGATTCCTGGACGATCGCGAATTATCTCGAAGACAAGTTTCCGGACCGCCCGTCGCTGTTCGGCGGCGAGGGCGGCCGCGCCATGGCGCGCATGCTCAATGCCTGGGGCGACATCGCCATCGTCGGCGGCATCTTTCCGTTGATCATCGCCGACATTCCGAAGAATCTGGACGAGGTCGACGCCGCCTATTTCCGCCAATCGCGCGAGGCGCGTTTCGGCAAGTGTCTGGAAGAGGTGATGTCAAGCCGCGATGCCGGTGTGGTCGCCTTCCGCAAATCGATCGAGGTGATGCGGCAGACCCTCAAGAAGCAGCCCTTCATCGGCGGGGCCGCACCGAACTATGCCGACCACATCGTGTTCGGTGGTTTTCAATGGGCGCGCGTGACGAGCCCGTTCAAGCTGCTGGAAGCGGACGACCCGGTCTACGCCTGGCGCGAAAAGCTGCTGGATGCGTTCGACGGCATGGCGCGGAGATCGCCGGGGCACGCGGTGTAATTGTCCGAGCCGTCTCTCCTCAACGTCGTCCTGGCGAAAGCCAGGATCCATACCGCGGACTCTATCGATAGCATTCGATAGACGTCCCGAACGACGAGTATTCGCCAAACAGCCCCTTGGGGTAATGGGTCCTGGCTTTCGCCAGGACGACGCGGAGGATTACGCTTGCGCTCCATCCGGGCTACGCATCGCCGCCGCCTCGCGCAAGCAAGCCCGGCACAAGCAATCCTCGCCCTTGACCGGCATCGGCAGCCGCGCTGTTTCTTCCGCGCACCAGCACGCGCCTGAGAGATCGCAACCGAACTCGGCGCCGCAACGGGAGCAGGCGAGGCGGCGCGGTTTCTGCACTGGAATGTCTTGCGGATTTGTCATGATTTGCGCGAAAGCTGTGCTGTCATTTTCATGCCGGGTTCATCTCCCGCTGCGGTATATTATGCCTCGCGCACAGACTCGGAAAGCGGTTGGCAACGCGCGAAGGACATATCGATGGCCCGCGATTCGCAAGCCGCGCTCGTCGCGCTCAACCGTTTCGGCTTCGGCGCCCGCGGCGGCGCATCCGGCGATCTCGTCAACGCGGCCTCCGATCCTCGCGGTTTTGTGAAGGCGGAACTCGCCCGCCCCAACGCTGTGCTGCTGGAGGCGCCGGGCCTGCAATCCACGCCGCAGCTCGGGCAGGCCGTGTTCGCCTATCAGGATCAGGTCAAGCAGGCGCGCGAGGCCGCCGCCAAAGCCGGCGCGCCGACCGAAGCGCCGGCCGATCAGAAGCCAGGACCGCGCCGCAATCTCTCGCTGAACGCCGTGGCAACCGAGATCGCCGGCCAGATGGCCGAGGCCAAACCTACTGACAACAAATCTACTGACAATAAGCCGGCGGACAATATGGCCAAGCCGGACACCATGCAGCCCAACGCGGCCGCATCGGCCGCCGCAAAACCCGCCCCGCAGCCGCTCAACGTCATCCAGAAAACCTTTCGCGCCGAGGCGTTGGCGCGGTTGCAGCGCGCGACCCTGGTCGAGTGCGGCTTCACCGAACGTCTGGTCGTGTTCTGGTCCAACCATTTCTGCATCTCCGCCAGCAAGGGCGAACTGGCGCGGATATGGGCCGGTGCGTTCGAGCGCGAGGCGATCAGGCCGCACGTGCTCGGGCGTTTCGCCGACATGCTGAAAGCAGTGGAGCAGCATCCGGCGATGCTGTTCTTCCTCGACAACCAGCAATCGCTCGGTCCGGACTCGCGCGCGGGCCAGAACCGCAGGCGCGGGCTGAACGAAAATCTCGCGCGCGAGATCATGGAGCTGCATACGCTCGGTGTCGGCGGCGGCTACACGCAGGACGACGTCACCTCGCTCGCGCGCATCATTACCGGCTGGACCTTTGCCGGCCGGCAGGGACAGCTGGGAGCGCCCGGTTCTTTCGTGTTCAACGTCAATGCGCACCAGCCCGGGCCGCAAATGCTGCTCGGCAAGAGCTACGAGCCAACCGGCCTTGCGCAAGGCGAAGCCGCGCTCGCCGACATCGCGCACCATCCCTCGACTGCGAACTTCATCGCCACCAAATTCGTCCGCCACTTCGTTGCGGACGATCCGCCGCCGGCGCTGGTGGCGCGATTGCGCGATGTCTTCATCAAGACCGACGGCGATCTCAAGGCGCTTGCAACGGCACTGGTCGATTCCGACGAGGCGTGGAAGGCGCCGCTGACGAAGATGCGGAGTCCCTATGATTTCCTGGTCGCGAGCGGCCGGCTGCTCGCGCGCGTGCCGGAGGATCCCGGCGCCTATCTCAACAACCTCAATCTGCTGGGCCAGCCGCTGTGGTCGCCGGCCGGCCCGAATGGTTTCGCCGATACCAGCGCCGCCTGGGCTGCGCCCGAAGGCATCAAGCTCCGGCTCGACATTGCCGCGCAAATGGGCGCGCGGCTCGGGCCCAACATCGACCCGCTCGATTTGTTGGAATTTGCCGCCGCAGATGCGGCCTCGATCGAAACGCGGCGCACCATCGAGCGCGCGGAGTCGCGGCAGCAGGCGCTGGCGCTGCTGTTGATGTCGCCGGAAATGCAGAGGAGATGATGATGATCGACTGCGTCGAGAACCGGCTCCTCACCTCGCGCCGCAGCCTCCTGCTCGGCGGCGCCTCCTTCGCGGCCTGGGCTTATTTGCCGAAAATTGCCCGCGCGGCCGACGGTCGCGATCCCCGGCTGATCGTGGTGATCCTGCGCGGTGCGCTTGACGGACTCTCGACCGTCGCGCCGGTCGGCGATCCCGACTATGCCGGCCTGCACGGGGCGATCGCGCTGACGGCGGACGGCGCCCATCCCGCGATAATGCTCGATACTTTCTTTGCGCTGCATCCGGCGATGCCCGAGTTCGCACGCATGTATCGCGATAGGCACGCCGCGGTGGTCCACGCGGTGGCGACGCCCTATCGCGACCGCTCGCATTTCGACGGCCAGGACGTGCTCGAAAGCGGCTATGCCGGGCCCGGTCGCGTGCAATCCGGCTGGCTCAACCGCGCGCTGGAGTCGCTGCCGCGCGGCGAGCGGGTGTCGAGTGCTCTTGCCGTCGGCCCGACCACGCCGCTGGTGCTGCGCGGCAATGCGCCGACCGTCGGCTGGGCGCCGGTGGCGCTGCCGCAAGCCGATGACGACACCGCGATGCGTCTGGTCGAGCTCTATCGTCACCGCGATCCCGCGCTGGCGGCCGTGCTGTCGCAGGGTCTTCAGCTGGAAAAGGCCGCGAGCGGCGCCGACATGAAGCCGAAGCCGGGCAACGCGGTCGCGCAGATGCGTCAGGTCGCGCGCGGCGCCGCCAAACTGATGGCGGCCGACGACGGCCCGCGCATCGCGGCGCTCGCGTTCGATGGTTGGGACACGCACGCCAATGAAGGCGGCCCTGTCGGTCGTCTCGCCTTCCTGCTCGGCGGGCTCGACGGTGCGCTCGCCGAATTCGAAAGCGGCCTCGGCGACCGCTGGCGCGACACCGTCGTCGTGGTCGCCACCGAATTCGGCCGCACCGCGCGCATCAACGGCACCGACGGCACCGATCACGGCACGGGAACGATCGCGCTGCTCGCCGGCGGCGCGGTGAAGGGCGGCCGCGTCATCGCCGACTGGCCCGGCCTCAAGCCCGCCAACCTCTTCGAGGCCCGCGATCTCAAGCCCACCACCGATCTGCGCTCCGTGATCAAGGGCGTGCTGCAGGGCCAGTTCGGCCTGTCGGATCGCGTGCTGGCCGAGACGGTGTTCCCGGATAGTGCAAGCGCACGTCCGATGAAGGGGCTGGTTACTTAGGCTGCGATTCCAGCGGCCGCGCCTTGCGGCGCGTCCCGGAATGACGACATGATCGGCCGAACATCAGGAGATCATCCCCATGTACATCGCCATGAACCGCTTCCGCGTCGCCAAGGGATCTGAATCCGCTTTCGAGCAGGTCTGGCTTTCGCGCGATACCCATTTGGACAAGGTGCCGGGCTTCGTCGAGTTTCATCTGCTGCGTGGCCCCGAGCTCGAGGACCACACGCTGTACGCCTCGCACACGGTGTGGGCGAACCATGCGGCGTTCGAGGCCTGGACCAAATCGGATGCTTTTCGTGCCGCGCATGCGCGGGCCGGCGACACCAAGCCGACCTATCTCGGCCATCCCCAGTTCGAGGGCTTCGAGGTGATGCAGACGGTGGGGCGCGGCGCCAAGTAGCGCGCCACGCCGTAACGATCAGCCCAGCGTGATCTTGTCGATCTCCGCCATCTCCTCCGCACCGAGCTTCCACGCAATCGCCTTCACGTTCTCCTCGACCTGCGCGACGCGGGTGGCGCCGGCAATCACGCTCGATACTTGCGGGCGCGCGGCGAGCCAGGAGAAGGCGAGCTCGAGCATGCTGTGCCCGCGCGCTTTCGCGAAGGCCGTGAGCCTCTCGACGATGTCCTCGTTGCGCGGAGTGACATAGCGGTCGCGTAACGCCGGTACCTTGCCGAAGCGCGTGTCGGTCGGGGCGGTCGCACCGCGCTGGTACTTGCCGGTGAGGAGCCCGCTTGCGAGCGGGAAGAACGGCAGGAGGCCGAGCTCGTACTCCTGTGCGGCCGGCAGCAGGTCCTTTTCAATGTCGCGCACCAGCAGGCTGTATTCGTCCTGGCAGGAGACGAAGCGGCTGACATTCATCGCGCGTGCGGTGAACTCGGCTTCCGCCAGGCGCCAGGCCGGAAAATTGGAATTGCCGATATAGCGCACCTTGCCCTGACGGATGAGATCGTCGAGCGCGCGCAGCGTCTCCTCCATCGGCGTCAGCGGGTCGTAATCGTGCTGCTGATAGAGATCGATGTAGTCGGTCTTGAGCCGCGTCAGGCTCGCCTCGACCGCGTTCATGATGTAGCGGCGCGAAGCGCCCTGCTTGGTTCCGTCCGTCGCCATCGGCTTGGAATATTTGGTGGCGAGCACGATATCCTTGCGGCGGTCGCCGAGCACGGTGCCGAGCACCGTTTCCGAACCGCCCATGCCGGCATAGATGTCGGCGGTGTCGAACAGCGTGATGCCGAGATCGAGCGCGCGATGGATCACCTTGCGCGAGGTCTCCAAATCCGTGCGCTGGCCGAAATTGTTGCAGCCGAGGCCGACCGCAGACACGCGCAGGCCGGAGGCGCCGAGATTACGAATTTCCATGGGAGATCCCTGTCGGAGATTGGCAGGGGCGTATTGTGACTGCGGTGCGCCGCCGCAGCAAGCCGCGCGCCGCGTTGCTGCCATGTCGACAAGGAGCTGCCGACAAGGAACTGCCGACAAAAAAATGCGGCCCCTGTCAGACGCGGCGACTGACGGGGACCGCTTTGGGGCGCTTGATCGGTGACGGGGGCTGACCAGACGCAGCTGCAGCCTAGTCGCGCTATGTTACGCGCGGGTGACAGGCAGAGTTATCCACAGGCGTCGCGATCTCGAGGATCAGAAGATCTTGCGATAGACGATGAACCCGGAACGCTCGGCGACCTTGTCGTACAGGCGCTGCGCCGTCACGTTGGTCTCATGCGTCTGCCAGTACACGCGCGGAGAGCCTGCGAGCTTCGCGCGCTCGTAGACGCCGTGGATCAGCGCCGAGCCGACGCCCTTGCCGCGTGCGGCCTCGGTCGTGAACAGGTCCTGGAGATAGCAGGATGGCTCGATCGCGGTGGTGCTGCGGTGAAACAGATAATTGGTCATCCCGAGCAGGTGGCCGTCGCTCTCGGCGACCAATCCGTGCACCGGCTCATAGGCATCGAAAAAACGCTGCCACGTCACGCGCGTGATTTCGGGCGAGAGCGCGGTCGGACCGGAGCGGCCGTAGAAGGCGTTGTAGCCGTCCCACAGCGGCAGCCATTGTTCGTAGTCCTGCCTGGTGACGGGGCGAATGGTGAGCGACATATGAATTCCCGCGATCGATGAGGCCTCCTTCATACGCGATGATGGATGCGTCGATCAATCAGGACGCCGTCTTGCGGCCATGTTGCGTGGCGAAATCTCAGACCCTCATGGTGAGGAGCGCCGCCTGCGGCGCGTCTCGAACCATAAGGCCGGGCTCTCGCATCACTCCGCGACGCGCAGATACCGGATCAGCTTGCGGCCCGCGGGATCGCGCAGCGAGCGGTAGTAATCGGCACGGGACGGCGCATCGGTGTGGCGCACGAGGTCCGTCACGGGCGTGTAGCTCAGCATGCGCCCGCCATCGGGCAGCGCGGCACAGACGAAGCGCAATACCTCGCCATTGCGCAAGGGGATGTTGATCGGCGTGGCATCGCCGATCCGCACCATCTCCATGCGCTGTGCGATGAAGGTGCCGAGCTCGTCCTCGGGCAATTCGAACGCGCCGGTGTCGCGGCCGTGATACATCAGCGCGATGAACGGCGGCTTGCCGTCGGCGATGTCGTCCGGCACCGCAAAATAATCGCGGAACGCCCGGTTGATGAATTCGGCGCGCGTCTCGGCATCGAGCAGCACGATGCCGATATCGACCTGGTCGAGCGCCGCCGACAGCCGCGCGGCGGTGGCGTGGCTCCGGCGTTCGGCGGCAAACGTGCCGAGCAGCCGCTGGCGCATCAAGCCGGTGATGCCTGCGGTGCCCGCGGCCGTCGCGGCCAGGAGGCCGAGCCGGATCATATCCGCCGTGGTCAGGCCTGCAACGCCGTGCCGGCTGAGGAGCAGCAGTGCTGCGCCGATGACGGCGATGGCTACGCTGGCGACGGCGGAAGCGGGACCCGAGAGCGCGCCGGCGAGCGCCACGATGCAGACGAGCAGCGGCGCGGGCGAGGGAACGGGGACGAAGCGATCGAAAAACATCGTCAGCAGCAAAGTCGCTGCCGTCAGCGCTGGACCGGAGATCGCACGCCATCCCAACCGCATGGGCCTGTTTCGCTCCTCCCTGGACGAGGTAAGGCGGCAACACTGACCGAACATTGCGCCATTGCGATGCGGTTTCGCGCGGTGTGCTTAAGGTGCGCTTTGGTTCATGCGCAAAGCTTTCGGATGATTTTAGACCAAGTGCGCGTGCTTGAGACGTTGTTGCAGCGCGGGCGCGTTCAGCGTCGACGTCCCCTGGCCCTTGCGCGTGCCGACGAAGATCAACAGCGATGCCGCGACCAGGATGGCCGCAGTCAGGGTGATTGCAACGATGACCACAGGTGATTTCATCGAAATCCTGTCGCGATGCCGGTCGGCGCGGGCCACGCGGCGCCTTGAAGGCGGGTCCAGGATGAAGCGGGAATCAGACCGGCAGGCCCATCGCCATGGTCGCCTTGGTCGACAGCACCGTCAGGGTGACGATCAGGCACAGCGAGAGCGCGGCGACGGCGAGCGAGGCCGCGACCGCGTTGGTCAGCCGGGAAGACGAAACGGTAGCGGGTGGGCCCTGAAAGCCTGCCGTGCCGGACGCCCGAATCATGGTCTAAATCCTTCAACGCGCGAGCGAATCACCCGCGACATCGAACAATTTCACTGTTGCAATCGGCAATATTGCGGCGGCCAATCGCGCGAAAATGGCGAGATTGCGGCAATGGTGACCCTTATGCCCGCTGTTCGCCAGAGCGCGATCGCCGCTCAGGCGCCAGCGGCGATGCTGGCGGGGTCCTCGATGTCGGCCGGCCGCCAGTCCATTGCGACGAAGCCGGGGGCCGCTTCCACGCGCTTCAGCCAGTCCCGGATGGCCGGGAAGGTCGAGAGGTCGAAGTCGCAGCGGTCGGCGAGGTGGGTGTAGCCGTACAGCGCGATGTCGGCGACCGTGAGCTGGCGGGCGGCGAAATAGTCGTTGGTCTTGAGGTGATTCTCCATCACCTGGAGCGCGCCATAGCCGCGCTCCATCCAATCCTCCAGCGAATGAGTCTGGAGGTCGCGGCCACCCCTCACCAGCGACAGCCAGAAATAGGCCGCGCCGATGTTCGGCTCCAGCGCGTGCTGCTCGAAGAACATCCATTGCAGCGCGTCGGCGCGATCGATGCGGTTCTCCGGCGCGAGCGGCGTGCCGACGGCGACATACCACAGGATGGCGTTGGACTCGGCGAGATAGCGATCGTCGCCGACCTCGAGCAGCGGCACCTGACCGGATGGGTTCTTGGCCAGGAAGTCCGGGGTGCGGCTCTCGCCGCGCAGAATGTCCACCTCGACCGCTTCGTAAGGCAAGTTCAGCAGCGCCAGCGCAAGGCGGACCTTGTAGCTGTTGCCCGAGCGCTGCATCGAATAGAGCTTGTACATTCTGAGGATGATTCCGGAAGACGGGAGGGCGCGGCGCTTGTTGCCCCGCAACGCGGCTAAACAATGATGCCGATGCGAATCCGCCGCAAGACCCGGCCAATAGAAAAACTCGAAAACCCTACCGCATTGCAATGCGGCGGAAGATCATTTCCGTGCGACCATCCAACTCAGTTCACGCTTGCGTCAACGCACAAGTGCGTTGCTCGACGCGATCGTTTGCGAGAAGCGGCGGTCCCGTTTTGGGCACTGAAGCTTCCGCATTGTCATGGCCCTCGAAGGCGCCAAAATTGCTCCGAGGACACGCCTTGTCGGATATGTGGGATTTGCCTGGCAAAGTTGCGCAATATTGCGGGAAATCGCGGCTTGATGCGCGTCAGACACGTAAACTTTTGCGGGATCGGGCCGAAGTTTCTTGCGGTGCAACGGCACTCGTTTTAGGGTGGCTCATTCCCACAATCGGAGTCGTGAAGCCAAAGGGTTCACGACGCTTGTCAGGAGATGACGATGTCCTTCCTTGCCGCTGCGCTCGACCGTGTGAAGCCGTCCGCGACCATCGCGGTCACGGATAAAGCACGTGCGCTGAAAGCGGCGGGCCGCAACGTCATCGGCTTAGGTGCCGGCGAGCCCGACTTCGACACGCCCGCCAACATCAAGCTGGCCGCGATCCACGCCATCGAAGCCGGCAAGACCAAGTACACCGCGGTCGACGGCATTCCCGAGTTGAAGGAAGCCATCATCGCCAAGTTTCAGCGCGAGAACGGCGTCGTCTACAAGGCGAACCAGATCATCGTCGGCACCGGCGGCAAGCAGGTGCTCTACAACGCGCTGATGGCAACCATGAATCCGGGCGACGAGGTGATCATCCCCGCGCCGTACTGGGTCAGCTATCCCGAGATGGTGGCGCTCGCCGGCGGCGAGCCGGTGCCGGTGGTCTGCACCGCCGCGACCGGCTTCAAGCTCCAGGCCGAGGCGCTCGAGCGCGCGATCACGCCGAAGACCAAATGGGTGATCCTGTGCTCGCCGTCGAACCCGACCGGAGCTGCCTACACCAGGACCGAGCTGAAGGCGCTGACCGACGTGCTCGTGAAGCATCCGCACGTCTGGGTCATGACCGACGACATGTACGAGCATCTCGTCTATGACGACTTCCAGTTCACCACGGTCGCGCAGGTCGAGCCGAAACTCTACGACCGCACGCTCACCGTGAACGGCGTGTCGAAGGCCTATTGCATGACCGGCTGGCGTATCGGCTATGCTGGCGGCCCGGCGCAGCTCATCAAGGCGATGTCGACGATCCAGTCGCAGTCGACCTCGAACCCGTCGTCGATCGCGCAATGGGCCGCGGTTGAGGCGCTGAACGGTCCGCAGGACTTCATCCCCGCCAACAACAAGGTCTTCAAGGAGCGCCGCGACCTCGTCGTCTCCATGCTGAATCAGGCCAAGGGCATCGAATGCCCGCGGCCCGAGGGCGCTTTCTACGTCTATCCGTCCTGCGCCGGCACCATCGGCAAGACCGCGCCGTCGGGCAAGGTGATCGACAATGACGAGACGTTCGTCACCGAACTGCTGGAGACCGAAGGCGTCGCCGTGGTGCAGGGCTCGGCCTTCGGCCTCGGCCCGGCATTCCGCATCTCCTACGCGACCAAGACCTCGGACCTCGAAGATGCGTGCAAGCGCATCCAGCGCTTCTGCGGCAATCTTCGGTAAGGCTATCGCCGCAGTGCAAATTGGAAGGGCCCGCTTCGCGCGGGCCTTTTTTATGCGTGCTTCGATGAGTGAAGTTGGATGGACGAATGCTTGGGCCGATGCTGTGCCATGCCCCTCACCCGGATCGCTCAGGCGCGCACTTGCGCGCCAAAGCGATCCGACCTCTCCCCGCAAAAGAGCGGGGAGAGGTTTAAGTAACGCCTGGCCGTTGTTCATCGTAAGGGGCGCGCCGACCTCTCACTCCCTCGCCCCGTTCTTACGGGGAGAGGGTGGGGTGAGGGGCTCCCTCCGCGAGTTCGGTTTTGGACGTGTTCGTTCTGGCACGCACAGAACTCTTGTGGCATAGACCATCGCGCATCACGGGTAGGGCGCTCTCTCTGCTCGCATCACATTCATCGCCGGAGATATTCATGCGCCGTTCACTCCTCCTCGCCGGGCTTGCCGTTGCGAGCCTCGTTGCCTCCGTTGCGGGCGCCGGCGCGCAGTCCCGGATGGTGCAGGTGGGCGTGCTCGAATGCCGCGGCGGTGCCAGCGTCGGCTTCATCGTGGGATCGGTGACCCATCTCGGCTGCGTGCTGCGCGTCGATGGTTTGCCGGACGACCGTTACGTCGCGACGATTCGCAAGGTGGGCCTCGACCTCGGCATCACCCAGGAAACGGCACTCGCCTGGGGCGTGTTCGCGCCGGTGAACCGGCTCGGACCGGGCGATCTCGCCGGCACCTATGCCGGCGCGCAAGGCAGCGCCTCGGTCGGTGTCGGCCTCGGCGGCAACGTGCTGGTCGGCGGCTCCAACAATTCGATCGCGCTCCAGCCGCTCAGCGTGCAGGGCCAGGTCGGCCTCAACGTCGCAGCCGGCCTCGAGAGTCTGGAACTCCGCCCGGGCCGTTAACAACCCCGTGTGCGAATCGCGTCGCTCCGACGCGATTCCGGCAACGACGCACCGCAGCGACGTTTGATGCTTGCCAAATCTCGGGGACGGGCAGAGCATCGGCGTTTGCCGACCCAATCATGGGCCGAGCTCCACACCAAGGAGGCGGCGAATGGGACAAGACGTCAGAAGTCCCCGAGGTCCACGGTGCATCGCGCTGGTGGGCCCTTTCCAAAGCGGTAAAACCACACTTCTCGAAGCGATCATGGCACGAACCGGCGCAATCCCGCGAGCCGGCAGCGTCGATGCCGGAACCTCCGTCGGCGACGCCACGCCAGAGGCCCGTCATCACAAGATGACCGTCGGGCTGACTGCCGTCACCACCAGTTTCATGGGCGACAGCTACACCTTCCTCGATTGTCCCGGTTCCGTCGAATTTGCCCACGACATGCGCGCCGCGCTGCCTGCGGTCGATGCCGCGATCGTGGTCTGCGAAGCCGACGAGAAGAAGCTGCCGCAGCTTCAGATCATTCTGCGCGAGCTGGAGGAGCTGAAGATTCCGCGCTTCCTGTTCCTCAACAAGATCGACCGCGCCAACAAGCGCATCCGCGAGACGCTCGAGATGCTGCAGCCCGCCTCGCGCGTGCCGCTGGTGTTGCGCCAGATCCCGATCTGGAAGGACGAGTTGATCGAGGGCTTCGTCGATCTCGCGCTGGAGCGCGCGTTCATTTACCGCGAGCACAAGGCCTCCGAAGTGGTCGCGCTCCAAGGCGGCGATCTCGATCGCGAGAAGGAGGCCCGCTTCTCGATGCTGGAGAAGCTCGCCGATCACGACGATGCGCTGATGGAGCAGCTGCTCGAGGACATCCAGCCGCCGCGCGATGCCGTGTTCGACGATCTCGCGCGCGAATTGCGCGACGGGCTGATCTGCCCCGTGCTGCTCGGCGCCGCCGCACGCGAAAACGGCGTGCTGCGTTTGATGAAAGCGTTGCGCCACGAGGCGCCCGGTATCGCGGAGACCGCAAAACGTCTCGGCGTTCCCGAGACCAGGGACGCCCTCGGCTTCGTCTTCAAGACGCTGCATTCGCAGCACGGCGGAAAGCTGTCGCTGACACGGATGCTCGCCGGCCATCTCGACGACGGTGCCACGCTGCAATCCTCCTCCGGCGGAGCCAGCCGCATCTCCGGCATCCTCGCCGTCACCGGGGCCTACGACACCAAGCGTGCCGCGGCGGAAGCCGGCGACACGGTGGCGCTCGCCAAGCTCGACCCGATCAAGACCGGCGATACGGTCTCGAACGGCAAGGCCCCGCCGGCAGCGCTCGTCGCCGTTGAGCCCACTCCGCCGGTGCTCGCGATCTCGGTTGCGGCCACCGACCGCAAGGACGACGTCAAGCTCGGCCAGGCGCTGATGCGGCTGCACGAGGAGGATCCCTCGCTCGTCTTCGTGATGAACGCGCAGACCCACGACACCGTGCTTTGGGGGCAGGGCGAGATGCATTTGCGCGTCGCGAGCGAGCGGCTACGCGATCGTTTCGGCGTCAAGGTCGCCTCGCATCCCCCCGCGATCGGCTATCAGGAAACCATCCGCAAGCCGATCGTCCAGCGCGGCCGCCACAAGAAGCAGTCCGGCGGCCATGGCCAGTTCGGCGATGTCGTGCTCGACATCAGGCCGCTGCCGCGCGGCGAGGGCTTCAAGTTCGCCGAGAAGGTGGTTGGCGGCGCGGTGCCGCGCAACTACATCGGCGCGGTGGAAGAGGGCGTCGTCGATGGGCTCGCCCGCGGCCCGCTCGGTTTCCCGGTCACCGATTTGCAGGTGACGCTGACCGACGGCTCCTATCACAGCGTCGATTCCTCCGACCTCGCCTTCCGCACCGCGGCGCGGGTCGGGCTCAACGAAGGCCTGCCGCTATGCCAGTCTGTGTTGCTGGAGCCGATCCACGTGGTCGAGATCGTCTGCCCGACCGACGCTACCGCCAAGATCAACGCGATCCTGTCGGCGCGACGCGGCCAGATCCTCGGCTTCGACACCCGCGACGGCTGGAGCGGATGGGACTGCGTCCGCGCCATGATGCCGGAAGCCGAGATCGGCGAATTGATCGTCGAATTGCGCTCGGCCACGGCAGGCGCCGGCAGCTTCACCCGCCAGTTCGACCACATGGCCGAAGTCACGGGGCGCGCCGCCGACCAGATCATCGCAGCGCATCAGCACGCGGCGTGATCGGTCTGCCGAAGTAAGGGACGCATCACTCTCTCGCACCCTCTCCCCGTTCTTTACGGGGAGAGGGTGGGGTGAGGGGCTGCGCCCTCCCACGCCTGATCGTGAGCGCAGCAAGGCTCTAACTCCGTCATCCTGAGGTGCGAGTTGCGCAGTGGATTTGCACTGCGCGGCGAGCCTCGAAGGATGTGCGGCCCCGTTGCTGCAGCCGGGCCGTCGCCCTTCGAGGGCCGCTAAAGAAGCGGCCACCTCAGGGTGACGGTCAGGGAACAAGTGCTCGCTATGGCAGAGGGGCGGACGGGCCCGCGGGAGGCCCCCCTTGCGCTTTCTCGGGTATGATGTATTTTACATCATTGTGCATGCTCCAGACATCACTTATAATCGTTCATACGTGAGGCCAAGGTGATCACGTCGTTCCAGATGCGGGCAGCGCGCGCGCTGCTCGGCATTGACCAGAGGGCCTTGGCGGAGCTTGCAGGCGTATCGCTGCCGACCATTCAGCGGATGGAGGCGAGCACCGGCAACGTTCGCGGCGTGGTCGAGACCTTGATGAAGGTGGTCGAAGCCTTTGATCGGGCCGGCGTCGAGCTGATCGGCGAGCAGGCGCGCAGCGAAGGCGGCGGACGTGGCGTTCGGCTCAAGGAGCCGGGGCCGCCGCGGCGGGTGGGAGCATGATCCCGCAATGATCATGCTCGGGAGCAGACTTAACTAACGCACCGTCGCGCCCCGATACGCGGCCGCACGATGCATCGGAGCGTCGTGGGCAGCGGAGCATTTTGCTGAAATGAGCATTACAGGCGAACACGCAGGCAAGCTGCACCAGCTTCGTCGGCCGACCTTTACCGAACTGTATCTGCCAAAGCTCGTCACCGTGTGGCGTGAGGGCTATGGCTGGTCGGATTTCCGCGCCGATGTGTTCGCGGGCCTTACGGTCGCGATCGTCGCGCTGCCGCTGTCGATGGCGATCGCGATCGCCTCGGGCGTGACGCCGGATCGCGGCCTCTACACCGCTGTTGTCGGCGGCTTCATTGCGTCACTGCTCGGCGGCAGCCGGTTCCAGATCGGCGGTCCCGCCGGCGCCTTCATTGTGCTGGTTGCGGCGACCGCCGACCGTCACGGGGTCGACGGCGTGATCCTGGCCACGCTGATGGCGGGCCTGTTCCTGATCGCTGCGGGCTTCCTGCGGATCGGCACCTATATCAAGTTCATTCCGTATCCGGTGACGGTCGGCTTCACGGCCGGCATCGCCGTCATCATCTTCGCCAGCCAGCTGCGCGATCTCGGCGGGATCACGCTCCTCGCGAAGGAGCCGAGCGAATTCGTTCCGAAACTCGTCGCGCTCGCCGGCGGCCTGCACACCGTCAATCCGTCGGCCGTCGCGGTCGCGATCGTCAGCATCGCCATCATCGCCGGCCTGCGGCGCTGGCGCCCGTCCTGGCCGGGCATCCTGATCGCGGTCGTGCTCGCGGCGGTCGCATGTGCCGTGCTGTCGCTGCCGGTCGAGACCGTCGGATCGCGCTTCGGCGGCATCCCGCGCGAACTGCCCTCGCCGGCCTTGCCTGCGTTCTCGCTCGCGAAGGCGACCGCCGTGCTGCCCGATGCGATCTCCTTCGCGCTGCTCGCGGCCATCGAATCGCTGCTGTCGGCGGTGGTGGCCGACGGCATGACCGGACGCCGTCACCGCTCCAATTGCGAGCTGGTGGCGCAAGGCGCTGCCAATGTCGGCGCGGCGCTGTTCGGCGGCATCTGCGTCACGGGGCTGATCGCGCGCACCGCGACCAACATCCGCGCCGGCGCGCGGGGGCCGCTCGCGGGCATGCTGCATTCGGTCTTCCTGCTGCTGTTCATGCTGATCGCAGCGCCGCTCGCGAGCTACATCCCGCTGGCCGCGCTCGCCGCCGTGCTCGTCGTCGTGGCCTGGACCATGGCGGAGAAGCACGAATTCGCGACGCTGCTGCGCTCGTCGTGGGGCGATGCCGTCGTGCTGCTCGCAACGTTCCTGCTCACCATCTTCCGCGATCTGACCGAAGGCATTCTGGTCGGCTTCGCGCTTGGCGCGGTCCTGTTCATCCATCGCATGGCGGAAATGACCGGCATCGAGGAACGTTCGCCGCTGGTCGCCGCCGATCGTCCCGATGACGATAATGGCGGGCGCGTGCCTTACGACCCCGCGCTCGCGGTGGATCGCGACGTGCTGGTCTATCGCATCACCGGTGCGTTCTTCTTCGGCGCGGCCTCGGCGATCGGCAGCGTGCTCGACGGCATCGCCGGCAAGCGCAAGGGGCTTGTGGTCGATTTCGCCGACGTGCCGTTCCTGGATTCGACCGCGGCCAACGTGCTCGGCCGCGTCGCCGCCAAGGCCCACCGCCAGGGTATCCGGCTGTTCATCACGGGGGCATCGCCAACGGTTCGCCGCGCGCTGCTCACCCACGGCGTCACGCCGCCACGCGCGCGCTATCGCGAGACCATCGCGCGTGCGGTCGCCGACATCAAGGGCGGTGCGGCGCACCCCGCGGCCAGTGAGGCGGGCACGACCTGACGTCGAGCCTCTTCCGATCCGGCCCGCGCGCTTGACAGCGCCTGCGGGACGCGAAATGGATCGCCTCCGAAACGATCCCAGGGGAGGACGACCGTGACCAAGGCTCCCGCAGCCTGTCTGATTGGATGGCCGGCTGCGCATTCGCGCTCGCCGCTGATCCATCGTTACTGGCTGCGCACGCTCGGGATCGAGGGCGGCTATGTCATCGAGGCGGTTCCACCGGATAATTTGCGCGACTTCGTGTTGCGGCTGTCGCTGCGCGGCTTCGTCGGCGCCAACGTCACCATCCCCCACAAGGAGGGCGTGCTTGAGCTTTCGACGCCCGATGCCCGCGCGCGAGCTGTCGGTGCGGCCAACACGCTGTGGTTTGCTGACGGCGAGCTGCGCTCGACCAACACAGACGTCGAAGGCTTTATCGGCAATCTCGATGCCAGCGCGCCCGGCTGGGACGCAGCCAGCGAGGCGCTGGTGCTCGGCGCCGGCGGCTCCGCGCGCGCCATCGTGTTCGGGTTGCTCGAACGCGGCATCAGCTGCGTGCATCTCGCCAATCGCACCATCGGCCGGGCCGAGATGCTTGCAAGGCAGTTCGGGCCGAAGGTGCATCCTGTTGCCTGGGACGACATCGACGACGTCCTGCCGCGCGCAAAACTTCTCGTGAACACGACCTCGCTCGGCATGCACGGTCAGCCTTCACTCGACCTTGAAGTGGCGCGCCTGCCGGATGGTGCCGTGGTCGCCGATCTCGTCTATGTCCCGTTGGTGACGCCGCTGCTCGCGGCCGCAAAGGCGCGCGGGCTGAAGACCGCCGACGGGCTCGGCATGCTGCTGCATCAGGCGGTCCGCGGCTTCGAGCTGTGGTTTGGCCAGCGACCGCAGGTCACGGCCGAGCTGCGTGCGCTGGTCGAGGCCGATCTCACAAAGACTTGAGAGAATAGCGCGTAATCTCCGGAGTTCTATGTCCGTAAGGGGACAATAGGGACAATCGGAGACCATCATGTCTGTTCAACGTGCAACTTTCACACGTCCGCTCATCGCCGTCGCGATGGTGGTCGTCTCGACCCTCTCGGCACTTGCGCAAAGGGCGCCGGTGCCGACGCGCGTGCGCGGCACGATCGAAAGCGTCAACGGTGACACGATGCAGGTCAAGGCGCGCAGCGGCGAGGATGTCAAGCTGCACATCGCCTCCGACGTGAACGTGTCGGGCATTACCAGGATTTCACTTGCCGACATCAAGCCCGGCTCCTTCGTCGGCGCCACCACCGTGCCGGGACCGGACGGCGGCGCGAACGCGGTCGAGGTCCACGTGTTTCCGGAGAGCATGCGCGGCACCGGCGAGGGCTCGCGCCCCTACGACCTCAAGCCCAACTCCAGCATGACCAATGCGACCGTCGCGGAGAGCGTGGTCGGCAATGACGGCCATACGCTGCTGGTCAAGTACAAGGACGGCGAGAAGAAGGTGTTCGTCGCCGACAATACGCCGGTGGTGACCTTCGTGCCCGGCGACAAATCCGATCTCAAGGCCGGCGCCAAGGTGATCGCCTTCATGAAGCAGCTGCCGGACGGCTCGTTCGAAACCAACCGCGTCAGCGTCGGCCGCGACGGCCTGACGCCGCCGATGTGAGCGGAGAATAACAACATGTCGAAGAGAACCTGGATATCACGTATTGGCGCGGCCGCATTCGCCGCCTGCATCGTTACGTCATCCGCCCTGGCGCAGCAGACGCCGACGGTCCGCATCCGCGGCGCCATCGAGAGTGTCGACGGCAACACGCTCGGCATCAAGACCCGCGAAGGCAGCGACGTGAAGGTGCGCATGACCGACAACGTCGCCGTGTTCGCGGTGGTGAAGACGTCGTTGTCGGAGATCAAGGACGGCTCCTATATCGGCGTCACCGGCCTGCCCGAGCCTGACGGCACCCAGAAGGCGATCGCGGTGCACATCTTCCCCGAAAACCAGCGCGGCGCGGCCGAAGGTTTTCGTCCCTGGGACGCGCGCGCCAACTCGACCATGACCAACGCCACCGTGACGCAGACGGTGAAGGGCACCGGCGGCCAGAACATCACGGTCAAGTACAAGGACGGCGAGAAGAAAGTCGTGGTGCCCCCGGACACGCCGATCGTCACCTTCGTCGCCAGCGACAAATCCGAGCTCAAGCCGGGAGCCAAGCTGATCATTTTCGGTGCGGTGAAGAAGGACGATGGTTCGCTGGAAGCCAACCGCGTCAACGTCGGCAGGGATGGGGTGACGCCGCCGATGTGAGGCGAGAAAAATAGAGCGCAACTGCCGCAACAAATTCCACTGTCGTCCCGGACAAGCGTAAGCGCAGATCCGGGACCCATAACCACAGGGAGAAGTTGTTGCGCGATGCAGGTTGCTCCGAGTCCCCCGTAACCACGCTTGCCTGTGGTTATGGGTCCCGGATCAGCGCTCCGCTTCGCTGCGCTTGTCCGGGACGACAGCTGTTATTGCAGCTGCATCCCGGTAGGCGCTCACATCGCGATGATATGTTCGTCGATCTCGTCAATCCTGTTGACGCCGCACAGGCCCATGGTGGTGAGCAGCTCCTTCTGGATGATGTCGATCGCCTTGGCGACGCCGGCCTGGCCGCCGGCGCCGAGGCCGTAGGCGTAGGCGCGGCCGATCATGCAGGACTTTGCGCCGAGCGCGAGCGCGCGCATCACGTCCTGGCCGGAGCGGATGCCGCCGTCGAACATGATCTCCATCCTGTCACCGACCGCCTCGGCGATCTCGGGCAGCACCTCGATGGATGACGGCGCGCCGTCGAGCTGACGGCCGCCATGGTTCGACACGACGAGGGCCTGCGCGCCGGTCTTGGCGGCTTCCTCGGCGTCCTCGACGTCCAGAATGCCCTTGATGATCAGCTTGCCCGGCCAGATGCTGCGGACCCATTCGACGTCCTTCCAGTTCAGGGACGTATCGAACTGCGAGGCCGTCCACTCGGCGAGGCGATTGAGGTCCCCGGTGTTCTTCACATGGCCGGCGATGTTGCCGAAGGTGCGACGCTTGCCTTGCAGCACGCCGGAGACCCAGGTGGGCTTGCTGGCGAAATCCAACAGCTTCGAGAGCGACCATTCCGGCGGCACCGTCATGCCGTTCTTGATGTCGGCGTGGCGCTGGCCGATCACTTGCAGGTCAACGGTCAGCACCAGCGCGGAGCATTTCGCCGCGATCGCGCGCTGGATCAATTCCTTGATGAAGCCGCGGTCTTTCATCACGTAGAGCTGGAACCAGAACGGCTTCTCGACACTGGCCGCGATGTCCTCGATCGAGCAGATCGACATCGTCGACTGCGTGAACGGGATACCGGCGGCTTGCGCGGCGCGGCAGGCATGGATCTCACCATCGCCATGCTGCATGCCGAGCAGGCCCACCGGCGCGAGTATCAGCGGCATGGTCGAGGGCTCGCCGAGGATCGTGGTGGAAGTGTCGCGTTTGGAGACGTCGACCAGGATGCG
Organism: Bradyrhizobium sp. MV1.5; assembly: GCF_055807615.1. NCBI lineage: Bacteria > Pseudomonadati > Pseudomonadota > Alphaproteobacteria > Hyphomicrobiales > Nitrobacteraceae > Bradyrhizobium > Bradyrhizobium sp. MV1.5. The sequence goes on from NZ_JBVVPL010000008.1 coordinate 82,360, forward strand.
CTGGCGGAACTTGATCGCCTGCATGTCTTCGCGGTTGGCGCGCAGCGTTTCCTCGGCGTAGGAGCCGCGGTCGCAATAATCGAAGAAGGCCTTCGGCACGCGGCGCTGATGCAGTGTGCGAAGATCGTCGATACAGGTGATGTGCTTCATGAACGTTTCCCCGGCCCGTCTCGTACTGGAAGAGTCTTGCATCGGAGGACTCTTGCATCGGAAGATCGAGGGGTCATCTAGCATGGTTGGATGCAGAGCCAAATCGTTTGCAAATCCTTTGTGGAGAGGAGGGCGCCATGACCAGGCCGCACACCGGACCGACGCCGGAGGAGATCAAGGAGAAGCATGATCTCGAGGACGCGCTGGAGGAAGGTCTGGAAGAGACCTTTCCGGGCTCCGATCCCGTCAATGTCACCCAGCCGGCGCCGAGCCGCGCCGACGGCCATGTGAAGCGCTCGGACTAGGCGCGGTTCCGCCCTGTTCCGGCGTCCTCGCTGGAAATATAACGTTAACAGCACCTTACCGGCACCGGGGTACGCCCGGTTCCGTAATGATTCATCATATTTTTTGAAGCCAAGTTAGCCGCGATGGCTTTATAAGACCTCAGCAAATCAGGGATGCGGGTCCCGCCAGGGCATCCGCAGGTTGTATTGGGGATCCCTGGTTGTCGCGTGGGGGACGAGATGAGCCGCAAATATTTCGGGACGGACGGGATCCGGGGCCGCGCCAACGGACTGATCACGCCGGAGCTCGCGCTCAAGGTCGGCCAGGCCGCAGGCCTGGCGTTTCAGCGCGGTGACCATCGCCACAGGGTCGTGATCGGCAAGGACACCCGTCTGTCCGGCTACATGATCGAATACGCCATGGTGGCGGGCTTCACCTCGGTCGGCATGGATGTGCTGCTGGTCGGCCCGATGCCGACGCCGGCGGTCGCGATGCTGACCAAGTCGATGCGCGCCGATCTCGGCGTGATGATCTCCGCGTCGCACAATCTGTTCGAGGACAACGGCATCAAGCTGTTCGGCCCGCAGGGATTCAAGCTCTCCGACGATGTCGAGAAGCAGATCGAGCAGCTGCTCGACGAGCCTATCGACAAGCGTCTCGCCCAGAGCGCCAGTCTCGGCCGCGCCCGCCGCATCGACGGCGTGCATGACCGCTACATCGAATTCGCCAAGCGCACGCTGCCGCGCGATCTGTCGCTCGACGGCTTGCGCGTCGTGGTCGATTGCGCCAATGGCGCCGCCTACAAGGTGGTGCCGGAAGCGCTGTGGGAGCTGGGTGCCGACGTGATTCCGATCGGCGTCGAGCCCGACGGCTTCAATATCAACAAGGAATGCGGCTCCACCTCGCCCGAAGCGCTGTCGAAGAAGGTCCGCGAGATGCGCGCCGACATCGGCATCGCGCTCGACGGTGACGCCGATCGCGTCATCCTGGTCGACGAGCGCGGCCACGTCGTCGACGGCGACCAGCTGCTCGCGGTGATCGCGCAGAGCTGGAAGGAAGACGGCCGGCTGTCGCGATCCGGCATCGTCGCCACCGTGATGTCGAATCTCGGGCTCGAGCGCTTCCTCAATGCGCAGGGACTCGATCTCGTGCGCACGCCGGTCGGCGATCGCTACGTGCTCGAGCAGATGCTGAACGGCGGCTACAATCTCGGTGGCGAGCAGTCCGGCCACATCATCCTGTCCGACTACGCCACCACCGGCGACGGCTTCGTTGCCGCATTGCAGGTGCTGGCCGTGGTGCAGAAGCTACGCCGTCCGGTGTCGGAAGTCTGCCATCGTTTCGATCCGCTGCCGCAGATCCTGAAGAACGTCCGTCACAAGGGCGGCAAGCCGCTCGACAATTCCGACGTCAAGTCGGCGATCTCCGACGGCGAGCAGCGGCTCAACGGCCACGGCCGCCTGCTGATCCGCTCCTCCGGCACCGAGCCGGTGATCCGCGTCATGGGCGAGGGCGAGGATCGCATCCTGGTCGAGGACGTCGTCGATACCATCGTCTCCGCGCTCGGGCAGGCCGCGGCCTGAGGCGCTACGCGAGAACGATCGTAGCCCGGATGGAGCGCAGCGAAATCCGGGAATCCTGCAACAAGCGAACGGCCCCGGATTGCGCTTCGCTCCATCCGGGCTACGAACTCCCGCAAGGGATGGAGCGAAGCGCATCCCAGCCATGGGGGTTTGGCGGTGGATCGGTCGCCGCGTGCATCGTAATCAGCTTGTCGCAGCAATCTGCCGCGCCCGCCGGGATGCTCCATTGAACAAGCCTGTCGTCGTCTCAGAGGAAACGCTGACCGAGCCCGTCATCGTCGGTGACGTCGCGCCCGCCGCTAAAGGTGCCGCGGGGCCGGCCTATGTCGTGCTTGCCGGCATCAGCTTCTCGCACTTCCTCAACGACACCATGCAGTCGCTGATCGCTTCCGTGTATCCGATCCTGAAGGACACCTACGCGCTCGACTTCGCGCAGATCGGCATGATCACGCTGGCCTTCCAGTTCACGGCCTCGCTGCTCCAGCCGGTGGTCGGCCACTACACCGACAAGAAGGCGCAGCCCTATTCGCTGTCGATCGGCATGGCCTCGACCTTCTTCGGTCTGTTGCTGCTCAGTGCCGCCCACCAATATCTGGTCATCCTCGTCGCCGCCGCGCTGGTCGGCCTCGGCTCGGCGGTGTTTCATCCCGAATCGGCGCGCATCGCGCGGCTCGCCTCCGGCGGCCGGTACGGCTTTGCGCAATCGGTGTTCCAGCTCGGCGGCAGTTTTGGCACCTCGATGGGACCGGTGCTCGCCGCGCTCATCGTCGTGCCGTTCGGGCAGGGCAGCATCGCCTGGTTCTCCTCGATCGCCTTCCTCGCGATCCTCATCCTCTGGCGCATCGGCCGCTGGTACGAACCGCAGATCAAGGCGAAGAAGACCGCGGTCGCTCAAGCCCATCCCGACGCGCCGAACTCGCGTCGCGTCGTCGTTGCGCTCCTCGTGCTGGTCGCGCTGCTGTTCTCGAAACAGCTTTATGTCTCGAGCCTGTCGAGCTACTACATCTTCTATCTGATCGACCGCTTTGGCGTGTCGACCCAGGCGGCGCAGATGTATCTCTTTATTTTCCTTGCGGCGAACGCGGTCGGCGCTTTTCTCGGTGGTCCCTTGGGCGATCGCTTCGGCCGCAAGATCGTGATCTGGATTTCGATCCTGGGAGCGCTGCCGTTCACGCTGGCGCTGCCCTATGCCGGGCTCTATGCGAGCGCGGTGCTGTCCGTGATCATCGGCCTGATCATCTCCTCGACGACGTCGTCGATCATCGTGTTCGCGCAGGAGCTGGTACCGCATCGCTTCGGCATGATCTCCGGCGTGTTCTTCGGTGTCGCCTTCGGCATCGGCGGCCTTGGCGCCGCCGTGCTCGGCAAGCTCGCCGATCACACCTCGATCGCGTTCGTCTACCAGGTCTGCGCTTACCTCCCGGCGATCGGCCTGCTTGCGGTGTTCCTGCCCAAGCTGCCGCGGCACGGGCGTTAACATATCCTGTCTTGCTGCAACGCGGCTTCATACATCGTTAGGAAATGCGGCGGCGGCGTCGCATTTGCGCTGCATTTCTGCAACGCTCGCGCCGCATGCGCGTGTGAGTTGAGAAAAAATCAACCTTAAAAATTAGGGTTAAGTGGCGCTTAAACATTTGCTGGCATCGTCCGGGACGTGAGTTTCCAGAACGTGAGGCGCCGTATTTGCCTCACCGGCCAAAAGGACGAAGCCAATGCGTAGCGTTAAGTCTCTCCTTGCCGCGGGTGCGGCAACCCTGATCTCCTCGATGGCGTTCGCCGCCGACATGCCGATCGCGGCGCCCCCTCCGATGTACGCTCCCCCGGCTCCGCCCGCCGACTTCGGCGGCTGGTATCTGCGCGGCGACGTCGGCATGACCAACCAGCGCGCCAAGAGCATCGAGGGCGCCGTAGCGCCTGGGTTTACGAAGACGACGGAGGGACTCGGCTTCGACTCGGCGACGCTGTTCGATCTCGGTGTCGGCTACCGCTTCAACAACTGGTTCCGTGGCGACGTGATCGGCCAGTACCGGGGCAGGGCCAATCTGCACGGCAGCGACAACGTCATTGGACCCGGCTTCGTCGGCGTCAACAATTACAGCGGCAGCAAGTCCGAGTGGGTCGTCATGGCGAATGCCTATGTCGATCTCGGCACCTGGTGGTGCATCACCCCGTTCATCGGCGCCGGTGTTGGCGGCTCCTACAACAAGATCAGCGGCTTCCGCGACGACGGCGTGTCGTACAGCCCGCTGCTCAACAACAGCGTCGCCTACTTCGCCGACAACGGAAAGTGGAACCTCGCCTGGGCCGCCCACGCCGGTCTCGCCTACAAGGTCAATCCCGGGTTCACCGTCGAACTGGCCTACAGCTACATGAACCTCGGCGATGCGGCGCCCGGCAACTACCGCTTGTTCGACAACAGCGCCTCGGGTCCGTCCACGATCAAGATCAAGGAGCTCACCTCGCACGACATCAAGCTCGGCGTGCGCTGGGATCTCAGCAGCCCGCCGGCCTACATGCCGCCGCTCGTCACCAAGGGCTGATCGTCAGCTTGATCGGTTAGGATTTCTTAACGGCGCGGGATCATCCCGCGCCGTTTTGCTTTGCGTATTTTTCATGGCGCGCGGCGACGAAAGGCTCCGGCGCAACCATTGGTTAAGGTTAACGAGCCATGATCACGAGCGAAAGTTCGAGTTCGATGGAGCGTTCGATGCGTAGGCTTTTGTTGGCGGCGGCGATGTTGGGGACGGTCTCTGCGGCGCACGCGGCCGATCTCTCCGACTTGCCCATACTGCGCGGCAGCTTCACCGACGGCCTGAGCAAGTCCGGCGTCAACTGGCAGGGAAGCTATATCGGCGTTCAGGGCGGCTACGGCTCGTCGGACGAGAACTTCAAGGGCTCGACCAGCAACATGATGGCGGCGTTGTTGGCCGATACCTTGATCGAAAGCGAGATGGGCGTATCGCAGTGGAATCTCGGACTTGGCAAGGCGTCGCAGCGCACCAGCGGCTACGGCGCTTTCGTCGGCTACAATGCCCAGTGGGACGATGTCGTACTCGGCCTTGAATTCAGCTACCTGCACGGCAAGTTCGGTGGAAGCGCGTCAGCCTCGGAGCGCCGCGTCAGCGCCGTCGCCCTGTCCGACGGCAATTTTCACGACGTCACGGCGACCTCCACGTCATCGATCAACATCAACGACATGGCGACATTCCGCGGCCGCGCGGCTTACGCCTGGGGATGCTTTCTGCCCTACATGTTCGCGGGTCTCGCACTCGGAAATGCCGACATCATCCGCACGGTCAGTGCGCAGGACCGCATCAGCGCGACCCTGATAGGCCCTTATACTACACTCGCGCCGCTGAGCTCGACGGACGCCCAGCATAACCATTTGATCTACGGCTACAGCGCCGGTCTTGGTGTTGACGTCAATCTGGTCGGTGGCCTGTTCTTCCGCGGTGAGTACGAATACATCCGCTTCAGCTCGGCGGTCGACACCAGCATCAATACCGTCCGCGCGGGCCTCGGCTATAAATTCTGACGCGCCAGCGCGGGCCGATTGACATGCCGCCTCCGTCCTGATGCTCTGTCGCCGAATGCGCGGGGGCAGCGATGCGGATCTACGGCGATACCAATTCCGGGAATTGTCTGAAGGTGAGGTGGGTCTGCGACAAGCTCGCGCTGCCCTACCAGTGGATCGAGATCGACACCCGCAAGGGTGAGACCCGCACGCCGCAATTCCTCGAGATGAACGGTGCCGGCCAGGTGCCCACCGTAGCCTTCGAGGACGGTCGCACGCTGGCGCAATCCAATGCCATCATCCGCTATCTCGCGCGCGACAGCGCGCTCATTCCGCGCGATGCCTTCACTGCCGCCAAGATGGACGAATGGCTGTTCTGGGAACAATACAGCCACGAGCCCTATATCGCGGTGTGCCGCTTCCAGCTCGTCTATCTCGGCAAGGACGCCTCCGAGCTCGACCCCGAAAAGGTCAAGCGCGGCTATGCGGCGCTCGATCGCATGGAGCAGCATCTGGCGGCAAACCGCTTCTTCGCCGGTGATGACGTTTCGCTTGCCGACGTCTCGCTGCTTGCCTATACGCGCGTCGCGCATGAAGGCGGCTTCGATCTCGGTCGTTATGCCGCCATCCGCCGCTGGATCGGCGAAGCCGAGACCTTTCTCGGGCTTCCTAAGGTGCGCTAAGGCGCGCTGAGGCAGGAGTAACTTAATGAACGCCGAATCCGTCTTCATTCGTCCCGCGCGCCGCGAGGATGTTGCTGCGATCGTGGCGATGCTCGCCGACGATCATCTCGGGAGCGCACGCGAGCGCGTGGAAGATCCGTTGCCTGCGTCCTATTACGAGGCATTCGTGCGGGTCGAGCGCGATCAAAATCTCCAGCTCGTGGTTGCCGAGAGCGAGGGCAGGGTGGTCGGCTGCCTGCAGCTCGCGATCCTGCCGGGTCTCAGCTCGCAAGGCGGCGTGCGCGGTCTGCTCGAAGACGTTCGCGTTGCTTCCGATTGCCGCAGCCGCGGCATCGGCGAGCAATTGGTGCAATGGGCGGTGACGGAAGCGAAAGCGCGTGGCTGCAATCTGGTCGAACTGCTGACGCATCAGACGCGAACGGATGCGCAGCGCTTCTACAAGCGGCTTGGGTTCACGGCGAGTCACGTCGGCATGACTGTCCGCTTTTGACGCAGCACGCTATGCGCCTTGCGCGGTCAACGAAATCCGATCGCGCATACGTTCATATTAAGAGCTGATAAACCACCGCTACGGCGTTCACGTTGGTGAAGGAACGAACGGTGCTACGGGACGTCGAAACCGGGCTCGATCGGTTCGGGGATTTCGATGACAAGCTATTCGATGATCAAGGTCGGCAACGACTACGTCGTGCAGGCCAATGACAAATGCATTTTGAAAGTCGGCAGCCGCCGCCGCGCCGCGCAATTGATCAGCGAAGCCACGGACTTGCTGAACGCGCTCGCCGCCGTCGAATCCCCCAAAATCGCGCCGGAGGCGCCATCACTCGCGCGTGAGGCCCCGGAACTTCCTTGACGACCCTTCCCGATTCCCGTATCAGCCGCGGCGGGACACCTCCCCCCAACGGGAGGCTTACTATCTGGAAGGGTAGACGATGACTGTAGCGAAGCCCGCTTCGCGGCCGAACGTGCCGCATTTTTCCTCCGGCCCCTGCGCCAAGCGCCCCGGATGGAATGCCCAAAATCTCAAGGACGCAGCGCTCGGCCGTTCGCATCGCGCGAAGGTCGGCAAGACCAAGCTCAAGCTCGCGATCGATTTGACGCGCGAAGTGCTTGAAGTGCCCGCCGATTATCGCATCGGCATCGTGCCGGCCTCCGATACCGGCGCGGTCGAGATGGCGCTGTGGTCGATGCTGGGTGCGCGGCCCGTCACCACGCTCGCCTGGGAATCCTTCGGCGAGGGTTGGGTCAGCGACATCGTCAAGGAATTGAAGCTCAAGGACGTCACCAGGCTCAACGCGGCTTATGGTGAGATCCCCGACCTCTCCAAGGTCGATCCGAAGTCCGACGTCGTCTTCACCTGGAACGGCACCACCTCGGGCGTGCGCGTGCCGAATGCCGACTGGATCAGCGCGAGCCGCGAAGGTCTGACCATCTGCGACGCCACTTCGGCCGCGTTCGCGCAACCCCTCGACTGGGCCAAGCTCGACGTCGTCACCTTCTCCTGGCAGAAGGCGCTCGGCGGCGAAGCCGCGCACGGCATGCTGATCCTCTCGCCCCGCGCGGTGGAGCGGCTCGAAACCTACAAGCCAGCCTGGCCGCTGCCGAAGATTTTCCGCATGACCAAGGGCGGCAAGATCAACGAAGGCATTTTCGTCGGCGAGACCATCAACACGCCATCGATGCTCTGCGTCGAGGATTATCTCGACGCGCTGAACTGGGCCAAGTCGATCGGCGGTCTGAAGGCGCTGATCGCGCGCGCCGACGCCAATACCAAGGTGCTCGCCGACTGGAAGGCGAAGACGCCCTGGATCGACTTCCTCGCCAAGGACGCCGCGATCCGCTCCAACACGTCGGTGTGCCTGAAGTTCACCGATCCCGCGATCACCTCGCTGTCCGAGGACGCGCAGGCCGACTTCTCCAAGAAGCTGGTGGCGCTGGTCGAGAAGGAAGGCGCGGGCTACGACTTCGCCTACTACCGCGATGCGCCCGCCGGCCTGCGCATCTGGTGCGGCGCCACCGTCGAGGCCAGCGATGTCGCGCTGCTGACCCAGTGGATCGACTGGGCTTTTGCCGAGACTAAGGCCACGCTCGCCAAGGCGGCGTAGTTTTTACCTCTCCCCGTTCTTACGGGGAGAGGTCGGGTCGCGCAGCGATCCGGGTGAGGGGCTCTCTCCGCGAGCACCTCGCCTGTGGCGGGGGGGGGGCCCCCCCCCCCCCCCCCACACCCAAGGGGGGGGGGGGGGGGGGGGGGGAGACGGCGGAGAAAAAAAGCCGA